>CADDZJ010000063.1 GCA_902812415.1 Acidobacteriota bacterium | reverse complement strand
TTAGCGCCCGTAACCCCCACCCTTCGGACGCGTTCAGCCCATGCGCGCGGCAATGGCACGGGAACTCGCAAGTTGCCATAGCGCGGATAGAGCCAGTTTGCAAGCCAATAGCAGGGCGGCGCAAGAAGAAATCCAGCCACACAATCTACCGCATAATGATAGCGAAGGTAAATCGTTGAAAACCAAAGGCTTAGAATTAGTGGGCCGAGAATCCAGAACAGCTTTTTCGAGTTGCGCCATGCATAGAGCCACACCAGAAACGAAATCCCAACGTGCAAGCTGGGGAAGCAGTCGCGCCGGATGCGGGCGAAGTTCATGAACTCGATCTGTCCATTAAAGACGGCGAGAGGTTGGGTAAGAGGGACTGTGTACAGGCTGTGCAAGGTATATTCCGGGCCGATAGCGGGAACCATCAGATAGCCCAGGATGCCGAAAAAGCTGATCACCACCAGTCCGCACATCATCTCTCGAAAGCGATGCCTCGGGCGGTAAAGATAGATGAAGCAGGCAACCAGAGGAATCGCGTAGAGATGAAAAGCATAGGCAAATTGCATCCATGCGGTGAGAGGCGGGCTGACGAATCGCTGAAAATAAAGGGTGGGATCTGTTCCAAACAGCTTTTGATCCCATGCCAGAAGCATCGCATCCCGGTCATGCGGCACCAGCAACAATGTTCCCTTCCCCCAGAGGGAGTAATACATCAGCACGATGAGAAGCAAAGGGAACCAATCGCGAAACGTGTCCCAATATGGCCGAATGGAATTGAAGAAAGCTGCCTTTCGATCAAGCCAGACTTCTTTTCCCGATATAAAATAGTTCGCAGTCTCAACGACCAACACCAAGCCCACAGCGAAAAGAACAATTGCGATGTCCGATGACTCCAGCGGTTGTCCCCGCAGCTCGTGGAAGGACACTTCCAGGGTGAGATCGATAGTGAAAAAAAGCAGCGCCACAACATCTTCGAGCCGGAATTCGAGCGTTAATGAGTCTTCAAGAGGCATAGGGAGTTTTTCAATGGTTTGAAGCCATGCATCACTATTTTTGATCCTAGCAAAATCGCTCAAAATAGTGGAAACAATTACTGCGCCAGGATGAGCCCCCGCCGGCTCCGGCCAATGAAAAACTCCGCGCGGGCAAAACTTTTTCGTTTCATTTTGACAAAGTCCGTGTAGAATACCCCCTCTGTGCTGGTCGCTTGCTGAGAAACGTTTGCAGCCTGTCATTTCAAGGAGCCGAAGACGACGAGAAATCTCTTAAGCGCTCTGTTTTCAGAGCGAGATTCCTTGCGGAGTTTACCTCTTAAGCGGAAATGCAGGGATTCTTCGCTGGCGCTCAGAATGACAAGCGAAGGGCTTGGAATGGTCGATGTTGAAACGTTTTTCAGCAACCTGCTAGACTAAATTGTTGGAGTGTTTCAGCTTCATTTCGTAGTGTGGCGGAGGAATCGATTTGTTGTTACAGCAGATGTTCGTTCAAAAACCTTTTTACATCCTGAGTCAAGGATAAGGGAGTCGTTTGATGCCAGAAGTAATCCGTAGCCCCAAAGTTTACGATGCCGTCATCGTCGGATCGGGAGCAGGCGGCGGCATCGCCGCTTACGTTCTGACGAAAGCGGGAGCGAAATGCCTGATGCTGGAGGCCGGAGATTGGTGGGACACAGCCAAGCAATCCACTATGTTCAAGTGGCCCTATGAGGCTCCGCATCGAGGCGCTCCCACCCCGCAGAAACCCAACGGCTATTTCGATCCCGGCTACGGCGGCTGGCATATACCCGGCGAACCTTACACCAGCGCTCCCGGCAGCGATTGGAGGTGGTGGCGCACGCGCGCATTAGGAGGCCGCACCAACCACTGGGGAAGAATCTCGCTGCGCATGGGGCCTTATGACTTCAAACCATACAGCCGCGACGGCAAAGGATTCGACTGGCCCATCTCCTACGAAGATTTAGCGCCTTATTACGATAAGACCGAAGAATTGATTGGAGTGTTCGGCTCCGCCGAGGGATTGGAGAACACGCCAGATGGAAAATTCCAACCTCCGCCCCGGCCGCGATGTCACGAGCTGGTCATTCAGAAAGCCTGTCGCAAGCTGAATATCCCTTGCATTCCATCGCGCCTTTCGATCCTCACCCAGCCGCTCAATGGCCGGCCCCATTGTCATTATTGCGGGCAATGCGGCCGCAGTTGCGCCACCTCTTCCAATTTTTCTTCATCCACCGTATTGATTCCTCCCGCCATGGCTACCGGCAATCTGAAAGTCATTTGTAATGCGATGGCGCGCGAAGTGCTCGTCGGCAAGGACGGTCTGGCGAAGGGAGTTTCCTACATTGACAAGAAAACCCGTAAGGAAGTTCAGGTGCGCGGGAAAATCGTGGTGCTGGCGGCGAGTTGCTGCGAGTCTGCGCGCCTGTTGCTGAATTCCAAGAGCCCCACTCACCCCGACGGCCTTGGAAACTCCGCCGGCATGGTCGGCAAATACCTGATGGATACCGTGGGCGCTGACGGAAGCGTCGGCTTCTTCCCCGACATGCAGGATCTGCCTCCCCACAACGAAGATGGCGTTGGCGGCATGCACCTTTACATGCCCTGGTGGAACTATCAGAAGCAATTTCGACATGAATTGCCTTTCTCGCGCGGCTACCACATTGAATTTGGCGGAGGCCGGGGCATGCCTTCGCCCCATATGTTTTCCGGCTCGCACCGGTTGCTGGGAGGCGGCTACGGCCTGGAACTGAAACGCGGGTGCAGGAAAATCTACGGCGCTTTTATGAGTTTTTCCTGCCGCGGCGAAATGATCCCCAACGAAGACAGCTACTGCGAAATTGACAAGAACGTGGTGGATGAGTGGGGCATTCCCGTGCTGAAGTTCCACTTTAAATGGAGCGAGGAAGAGATCCAGATGGCCAAACACGCGCGTGAAACCTTCCGCGAAATCATCCTGACCGCGGGCGGCGTGCCGCTGGAGACCTTCGGCCCCGAAGACAACTGGGGAATTTCCAAGGGAGGCGAAATCATCCACGAAGTGGGTGCGGCGCGCATGGGCGCAGATCGCAGCACTTCCGTGCTGAATCCTTACTGCCAGGCCTGGGATTGCAAGAACCTGTTCATTACGGATGGCGCGCCCTTTGTGAGCAACGCGGATAAGAATCCGACGCTTAGCATCATGGCTTTGGCCTGGCGGACTTCGGAATATGCCGCCGACCAGGTAAAGAAGTTGAATGTGTAGCGGCGCTCCCTGTTCGACCATCCCTCACTCCCCAAAGGGGCGAGGGAGAACGGCTTGTATTTATTTTTTCTACCCTCTCGCCCGCAAGCGGGGGAGAAGGCGGCGCGAAGCGTCGGGTGAGGGGGTGGCAAGACACGTGAGCGAATTTATGAAACACGGCATTTAGCAAAAGAGGCAACGATGAGCAACGAAGAAAACAAGAAACGGTCCGGCTCGGTGAGTCGCCGCGACATCCTGAAGACCATCACGGTTGCGCCTGCGGCGGCGCTAATTCCGATTTCGCCGACGCTGGGGGCGGCTGCAACTCCGCCATCCGCTGCGCCGGAACCTTCAGGCGAGTATCAGCCCAAAGTTTTTAACCCGCACGAATGGAAAACCCTTCATGTGCTGAGCGATCTGATTATCCCCGCAGACGAGCGCACCGGCAGCGCTACGCAGGCGGGCGTGCCGGAGTATATTGACGACACGTTGAATTTAAGGGGCGGTCTTCTGAAGACCGAAGTCCTGGGCTGGCTGACCTGGGCCGACATGGAGTGCAACCGGCTTTACAATCACGATTTTGTAGATTGCTCCGAAGCTCAGCAGAAACAGATTCTTGACCGCGTCGCCTACCCGCCCAAAGCAGCGCCGGAAGACGCCAACGCGGTTGCAGCCTTTAACCATATCCGGGATCTTGTGCTAGGCGGGTTCTATTCCAGCAAGATGGGTGTTCGGGATTTGCAGTACCTGGGCAACCAGATGGTGGAGGAATGGCAAGGCTGCCCGGAAAACGTCACGTCCCGCCTGGACGTTAATTACTCGAATTGGGAGTATTGGAATAAGGGCGCAGGGACCGAATCCTAACAAAATGTAAATAAATTAGGGGTGGCTGTCATCCTGAGCGATAGCGAAGGATCTCAGTATTTTGCTTTCAGTGAAATACGGGGGCTTCACTGCGTTCAGGATGACAGATTCGATAATTTCACACCTTCTGAGCCAACCGCCCAAGGGTGGCTGGGAAACTTCATTGAAAATTTTTGCCCTCTGCTTTGGAGAGGGTACATGAGGAGATGAACGCCACAGCCACCTTCATGCGCTGGCTGCCGCCCTTGCTGACTTGACAGCTTCCATAAACTTTCTGGCTGTCTCCGTAATCGTCTCCAGCTTTCCTTCCCGCAGCGCTTTCAGATTCATCAATTCGCTGCCCACCGCTACGGCGGAAGCCCCAGCCTTAATGAACTCCGGCGTCGTTTCCAGGTTGACGCCGCCCGTGGGTATAAACTCAATTTGAGGCAGCGGGCCTTTCAGAGCTTTGATGTATTTCGATCCGCCTACCGGTCCGCAGGGGAAGATCTTCACCATATCGGCCCCGGCCTGCCATGCGGTCACCACTTCTGTCGGCGTTAGAGCGCCGGGAAAGCAGGGCTTGCTGTAACGATGCGCCGTTTCGATAACCCGCACATCGAGCGATGGCATCACGATGAACTCCGCGCCGGCCAGAATCGCCGCGCGGCAGGTCTCAGGATCCAGAATGGTGCCAGCGCCAAGCAAAACCTCTTCGCCGTATTTCCCTACCACCTGCTCCATTACGCGAATGGCGTTGGGAACTGTCATCGTGACTTCGGCAATGCCAATTCCGCTGCGAATAATAGCTTCCGCCGCCCGCGAAGCATCTTCCGGCGAGGGAGTCCTAACAATGGGCACCAATCCCACCGAGCGAATCTTCTCCAGCGCTCTTTCCTTATTCCAAGGCACAAGAACCTCCGTCAAGAAAGAAGAGACGAAAAACCAGAGATCAGAGACAAGACATAAGAGACAAATCAACAGCAAGTCATTGGCAAAAAGATAGGGAACCAACCTGTGGTTTGCTTTGGCTGGAAGCTAAAACCCAAATAGATGGCATCCTGTACTTGTCTCTGGTCTCTCGTCTTTGGTCTCTTGCTTTTACCTCGCCACTCTCAGGCTGGCGCCCTTCAGCAATTGTTCCACTTCGGCCAGCGTCGCCCAGTTGAAATCGCCCGGGTTGGTGTGCTTGAGCGCGCTGAAGGCGTTGCCGTATCGCACCGCAGCCGCGTAGGATTTATGCGCGAGATAGCCATAAATAAAGCCGGCGCTGAAGGAATCGCCGCCGCCGATGCGATCGACAATTTCCAGATCGTATTTCACGTCATCGTAGAATTTGCCATCCGCGTAAGCGATGGCCGTCCAGGTGTTCCGCCAAACCAATGGATTCTCGCGCAAAGTAATCGCCACCGCGCGAAAGTTGAATTTTTCCTTCAGCCGTCTGGCCACTTCCTTGTAAGGCTCGGCGGAAACCCGCTCGAAACCTTTCTCTTCGCCGCGCGACTCCGCCTTGATCTTGAACACCACGTTGGTATCCTCTTCCGTAGTAATCAGCACGTCCACATATTCCATCAGGGGTTCCTGAACGCTTTGAGCTTTGGCCGGCGACCAGAGCTTGCCGCGGTAATTCAGATCATAGCTCACCGTAACGCCCGCTTCCCGCGCGGCCTGGAGAGCCTCACGAGTGACCGCGGCGGCTGAATCACTCAAAGCCGGGGTGATGCCGCTGGTGTGAAACCACTTGGCTCCGGCAAAAACCTCTTCCCAGTTCACCTCGCCCGTCCGGATGGCGCTGATCGATGAATAGGCGCGGTCGTAGAGCACCGAACTCGGACGCGGCGCAGCGCCGAATTCCACAAAGTAGAGGCCAAGCCTTCCCTCGTCGGTCCAGAGAATCTCCGAAGTATCCACGCCTGCCTGGCGGGCGCGATTTTCCAAGAGCCTCCCGAGCGCGTTCTTAGGCAGGCGCGAAACCCATGCGCTCTTCAAGCCTAACCGGCTCACGCCGACTGCCACGTTCAATTCGCCGCCGCCGATCTGGACATCGAGAGAAACCGTCTGTTCGAGTCGTTGGAAATTCGGAGGCGAAAGCCGAATCATCGCCTCGCCAAACGTCACCACATCCGCCATTCACATCCTCCGGCATCAAATTCGCTTTACTCAACTGCAATCGCTTACTATAGTTGATTCCACTTAAAAATACATCTTGTCGAAACTCTGACGTAGGGTCAGCATGCTTTCACCCGCGCCGAATGTCGAGTCGATTTAGCAACGCGGTTGAAACCTTGGGTTCCTGAGCGGTAGCATCAACTTATGAACCCCGCACGCGCGATCAGCAAGATGATCCTAGCGGTGGTGGCGCTGGGATGGATGGTCTTTCCGGGGCTGGCATCGGCGCAAATCAAGCTTTATCTCAAGAATGGCAGCTATCAGCTTGTGAAAAGCTATGAAGTTCGGGGCGACCGTGTGCGCTACTACAGCATTGAGCGGTCGGAATGGGAGGAAATTCCCGCCTCACTGGTGGGCTTCGCCGCCACCCGACGCGCCCAGACGGAAAAACAGGTTCAACAACAGAAAGCTTTGGAAGAAGCGCGAAAGACTGAGAGAGAAACTTATCAACTGCCTCAAAACGGAGGATTCCAGATTGCTCCGGGCGTCCGGCTGCCCACCACGGAGGGAGTTTACGCCTGGGATGGTCTACGAGTGATTACCCTCCCCCAATCCCAGAGTTCGCTCGAACGAGACAAAAAACGAATGGCCTTGAATATCGCTCTTCCGGGACCCATCCTGAAGAGCCGTTCTCTGGTAGTATTGCCCGGGAAGGAGGCGGCGGTTCGCATCTTCAATCCCCAGCCTGTCTTTTACGCGCAATTCGCTGACGGGGCCGGAGCCCATATCGAGCTGCTTCAGATCAAGGCACGGAAAAACGATCGGGAAGTCGAGGGGATTGAGTCAAGCCTTAAAGGAAAACTGGGCGAATCGCGATCCGTCCTGCCGCTTGAGCGCGTCCAGCTTGCCCCCGGCCTCTATAGGCTGAAGTCTGCGCAGGAACTAGCGCCCGGCGAATACGCCCTGGGGGAAATAGACCAGAACAAGCTAAACCTGGACCTCTGGGATTTTGGCATCGACTCGCCGAATAACGTGGCTCGTCACTGACCACCAATCGATAGCGTATGGATTCCCACCCGCGCGGGAATGACAATTTCGCAAACGTCCTGTCCTGGTGATGGGTAATCTCCCCGCCGCCCATCGCGGCGCGAGGCCATTCAAGCGGCAGATTCGCCCTTCAATTCTTCCATGGGAACCAAGGCAGGCCGCGCGCCGGCTTTTGCCAGAATCCAGTAAATCACAAAGCCCACGATAAAGGAGAACAGCACGGCGGGCCGATCCGCCTTGACCCAGGAGGGAGGCGCGCCGGGAATGACATTCAAAATCCCCACGACAAACCCTACGGCCCAGGCGATGTAACCTGCCCAATTAATGCTCCGGCGAGGGCCAGACCATCTTTTCCCTGCCAACAGGTAATCCGCCGCCATCGCGCCGCAAATAGGTCCGAAGGAAGCTCCGACAATGGAGAAGAAGGTGATCAGGTTTTGAGCGACGCCGGTAATGGCCAGCAGCGCGCCAATCGTCACGCCGATAAAGGTTGAGACGCTGCGCGGCACTTTGGGGATCATAGTGGCGAAACTATTCGAGGCGATAAAGGTGCAAAAGCACGTGGGAGCCACCGAGGCCGCCGCGAAGAGAAAGAACATGACCGGCGCCAGGCTGCCCACGGCGGAAATCGCCGCCGCATAATCGTAGTTGGGATTCCCTCCCATTCTCCCGATATGGCCTGCCACAGATAGGATCGGCAGGCCTCCGGCCACAATGATCGCCGCCGTAATGCCGGTGAGCCCTCCCAGCGCGATATCCCTTCGATTTCGATTGCTCATGCCGAAATCGGCCCCGGCGGCGCCCGCCGTCGCAAAGAAGCCGATAACGATGGCCAGCATGGCGAGGAAGCCGCCCCAGGGGTCGTGATGCTCCGGTTTGTAATGGGAGATGCCGCCCCGGTTGGCCCAGAAGACGATAATGATCATGATCAACGGAACCCAATTGAGAAATTGCGACAATCGCGCGACATAACGGATGCCCTTGATGGCAACCCAGGCCAGCGCGTAGGCCCACAGCAGCGCAATGATCGTAAACAGCGCTTTCGAGTGGTTGTGCAAACCGTTCATGATGTAGTCGGTTGCGAAATAGGTGGCCACGGCAAACCAGCCTAATTGCAGCAAGCCCATGAGCAATCCTGGAATAAAATAGCCGCCCGCAGCGCCGAACGTCGATGTGCCGACAATGTAGAGCGTGCGGCCTGTTTGCATGCCCAGCATCCCCGGCACGTAGTAATAGAGCGCAAAACATAGCAGCCCCGCGACAACTAAGCCCAGCATGCAGACCCCCAGACTCGCCTGGCTGATGGTGGGGCCGGCAAGACCCAGATAAAAAGCTACCCAAAGAAAGATTCCGGCGTAGGATGGGAAAGTGTTTTTGTACCAGGGCGCTCGGTTTGAGCGAGGGTTAGGGACAGAGGACTTCAAATAGCCCGGCAAAGAAGCTGCCATAGAAAGCTCCGTAGATGAAGGTTGCTTGCAATCAAGCTGGCGGAAAGGATAGAACGGATGCAGCCGAGATTCAAGAGCTTTCAAGAGGGCGTTCTGGAATGAGAACTTTGCGCCCTGGGAAGGACGGGTGTGTTGAAACCAGGATTTGTTCTTCCAAGGGCGCGAGTTCGGCTCAAGGTTTTCTCAGAAGAAAAACATATTCTTGCTGGTCTGTAGCCGGCTCGCCGAGCACATATCGTCTCTGACCCAGCCAGGGAGAGCGCCATTGCTGAACCTGTTGGAGGTCTTCAACAAGCTTTTGGAGCTTGTCAAGGGCCATGGAATAAGGATGGCCCGCCTCGCACTGCCGCTTACACGGCCGCGTGTTCATACTGGCAGGCTTCATTGGGGCAATAGCGGACAGGCCCGGACTTTTGAGTGACCTTTTCCAGCAGAATAGGCGAGCCGCAGTTCGGACAGGGTTCGGCAATCGGTTTATCCCAGGCGGTGAACTTGCACTCAGGATAACGTGTGCAGCCATAGAAGGTCTTGCCGCGCTTCGTCCGCCGCACCACAATCTCGCCGCTGCAACCTTTTTCCGGGCAGGGGATGCCCAGGGTCTGCCGCTTCACATACTTGCAATTGGGATAATTGCTGCACGCGGTAAACTGCCCATAGCGGCCATGCTTGATGACCAGTTGAGAGCCGCACTCGGGGCACTTTTCATCCAGCGGTTTATCTTCCACGGCTGTCACCTGGCCCTCGCCCATCACGATGCGCTTGGTGTTCCGGCATTCCGGGTAACCGCTGCAGGCGAGAAAATAGCCGAACCGCCCGCGCTTCACCACCATCGGCTTGCCGCATTTTTCGCAGGATTGTTCCGGCACTTCCGGAGCTACGGAGCCGCCGCCATATTGCTCGGCAAGCTCCGGCGTCAGATCGCGCGTGCCGTCGCATTCGGGATATCCCGTGCAAGCCAGAAAGTTTCCATTGCGCCCCAGGCGGATCACCATGGGTTTGCCGCATTTCTCACACTTCACATCCGTGGGGATTCCTTCGCCCTTCACATCCGCCATCTCGCGTTCCGCCGCGCGAAGCTCCTTCTTGAATCTCTTGTAGAATTCCGCCAGCGCATCGGTCCACTTGAGTTTGCCTTCCTCCACTTCATCCAGCTCTTCTTCCATGCGCGCGGTGTAGGCGACATCAAAAATATCGCTGAAATTTTTCACCAGCAGGTCGCTGGTCAGCATCCCGAGCTCGGTGGGATAGAAGCGGCCCTGGAGTTTCTCAACATACTCGCGGTTCTGGATGATGGAAAGAATGGTGGCATAGGTGGAAGGACGTCCGATGCCTTTCTCTTCCAATGCCTTCACCAATGTGGCCTCGTTATAACGTGGAGGAGGCTCTGTAAAGTGCTGCTCGGGCGTCAGCTTCTGAAGCTTCAAGCGCTCTCCTTGCTCGACAGCGGGCAGGCGATGTTTCAGTTCTTCGGCTTCTTCTTCTCCTGCCTTATCATCCTGGCCTTCCTCATAAATTGCCCGGAAACCATTGAATTTCTCAACAGAACCTGTCGCGCGAAAGAGGTAATCGCCTGCGGTGATGTCAATGGTCGTCTGATCGAAAATGGCGGGGTTCATCTGCGAGGCCACGAAGCGCTGCCAGATGAGCTTATAAAGCTTGAATTCATCGGCGCTCAGGAAGGCTTTCACAGATTCCGGGGTGCGATTCACTTCCGTGGGTCGGATGGCCTCGTGGGCGTCCTGCGCATCCTTCTTGCTCTTGTAACGTACCGTCTCGGCAGGGAGATATTCCTTTCCGTATTGTTTCTGAATATAGTCGCGCGCTGCCGCCAGAGCGCCTTCCGCCACGCGTGTGGAATCCGTGCGCATGTAAGTGATCAGACCCGCTGAGCCTTCATCGCCCAACTCAACGCCTTCATAAAGCCGCTGAGCGAGCATCATGGTCTTCTTGGCGGAGAAGTGTAGTTTACGGACAGCTTCCTGCTGGAGCTTGCTGGTGATGAAGGGCGGCACCGGATACTTCTTTTTCTCCTTGATCGTAACCGATTCAACGATAAACTCCGCCGCTTGGGCAGCCGCCACATGTTGTTCGGCTGCGGCCTGGTCGGGAATCTCAGGATTTTCTCCCTTGATCTTAACCAGGCGAGCATCAAAAGCAGGAGGGTGCTTGCCGAGCAGATGCGCAGTGATAGTCCAATACTCTTTTTTCTGGAAGGCGCGAATTTCACGCTCGCGTTCCACGATCAGGCGCAGCGCCACGGTCTGGACCCGGCCCGCCGAAATGCCGCGCTTCACGCGATCCCACAGCAGCGGGCTCACCTGGTAGCCCACCAGCCGATCCAGAATCCGGCGCGCCTGTTGCGCATCCACCAGGTGCGAGTCAATTTCCCCCGGATGGTTGAAAGCCTCGCGGATGGCGTCGCGTGTGATTTCGTTGAACAGCACGCGATAGATTTTCTGTTTCCGCGAGTCCAGCAACTCGCGCAGATGCGCGCAGATGGCTTCCCCTTCACGATCCGGGTCAGCCGCCAGGTAGACAGCATCCGCTTTTTTCGCCGCGCTGCGAAGTTCCTGAATCACGTCTTTTCGGCCAGGGATAATGTGATAGGTGGGTTTGAAATCCTTCTCAATATCCACGCCCAAATCTTTTTTGGGCAAATCCATGACATGGCCCATTGAGGCCTTTACCGTATACTCGGAACCCAGGTATTTGTTAATGGTCTTCGCCTTCGCCGGCGATTCCACAATGACGAGAGATTTTGCCATAATCCAACTTGCCTGAATCACGCTGTCGGCTTCCAACTGTCAGCCTTCAGCCCCAAACCTCCATTCCTTATGATTCCTATTCGATGCATCTCCATTTTAATGGATGCACCGGCCGTTTGCAGGCGCGATGTGGAAAGCAGACGGCTTCCCCGAACCTACGCCTATGAATTGTAGCAGCAGCAGGCATGCGCGCAGGCGCCCTTTATGCATCTCACCGGTCGGCTAAACGGTTTGCGCCAGCGGGAAATGCCGGAACAAACTATCGTGATGAAACACTGCCGCCTCACGTTACAAGGTACGAATAAAATTCATTCCGGGCAATTGGCGAACCAACCCGCTCATTTCAAGTCCCAGCAGAGCCGCCAGAACGCGCGGCTGGGGAAGCGTCACACTGCCGCAGATGGCGTCCACAAAACGCGGCTCATCCACGCGCAGAACCTCATAGACCGTCTTTTGGTCCCCGCTCAGCGGTGGGGCGAGCGGCAGCGTTCCGGAAGTCATAGAACTCTCCGATGTTTCGGGAGGCGGAAGAAGTTGCATCCGGATGGAGGCGGGAAATTCTTCAATCACGTCGAGCCATTGGTCCACCAGCTTGGCGCCTTGCTTGATCAGCAGGTTCGGCCCGAAACTCTGCGGAGAGGTGATGTTTCCGGGAACGGCGAAAACCTCCCGATTCTGCTCCAGCGCGAGCCGCGCCGTGATCAGCGAACCGCTATATTCCGCAGCCTCCACAATGACCACGCCGAGTGAAAGGCCGCTGATGATCCGGTTGCGAATGGGAAAGTTTTCCGGCGCGGGGTGCGTGCCCAGGGGAAACTCCGAAATCAGCGCTCCATTTTCAATCACCTGGTCCGCCAATTTCGTGTTCTCGCGCGGATAGATCACATCCATTCCCGAGCCTAAGACGGCCACCGTCTTTCCTCCCGCGTCGAGAGCCCCGCGATGGCAGATGGAATCGATGCCGCGAGCAAGGCCGCTCACAATCACGAGTTGCCGTTGAGCCAAGTCGCCCGCCAGACGGCGCGCCACAGAACTGCCGTAGGCGCTGGGGCGGCGCGTCCCTACCATGGCAACAGCATGATGGGAGAGCATTCCGACGTCGCCTCTCACATAAAGTGCGAGCGGCGGGTCCGCAATTTGCCTCAGCAGGGGCGGATAAGCCTCTATCGAGGGCGTTACCAGACGAATGCCCAGATTTTCGGCTTTTTGAATTTCCTGCTCCGCTTCCTTCAATCCTTTCTGCGCTGAAATATCCCGCGCCACGCGCGCAGCTAATCCGCAGCCTTCAAGTTCGGTGAGCGAAGCGGCATAGACTGCCTGAGGCGATGAAAAGCGCTGAACAAGGCTGTGCACTCCGCGGGCTCCGAGACCTTCAATCTGGCCAAGCGCCAACCAATATAGAATGTTCTCGTCCATCTGCCTCCTCACCGGAACTGGGAGCCTGCATTGATGGTGCGACGACTTTATATCGCCATGACTCCTCTGTTCTCCATGAAGGCATGAAAGAATCGACAGCCTCACGCGAAGGCACAAAGACGCCTGGACAGAATAATCTGCAACCTGTTCATTTTCTCCGCACGCTCTGTGAATTTGCGCCTTCGCATGAGGCCTTTTTCTCTCGATATTGATTCACACCTTCCATTCACCTAAGGCGGCCTACAGCCGCCCCTATGGGCGCTTGTCTTCGCATTATAGCGGCTTCAATGATGCAGCCTTGTCAGAAAAACACAGCAGGCGTTTCCCTATTCTGCGACTTTTATCCCCAAAGATGCATCTCTAAAATGGCAAAATTGCCACGCATTCTGCAAGCGCCAATTTAACTTGGAGGAATGAAAATGCGCCGTTTTAACTCACGGCTCTCACATCACTCACATCATGCTAAGCGATCCGCCTGTCATTCTAGCGATTCGCAATGACCGCAGGGCGAGTTCTTTAACAAGCGATCAGAGGGTGGCTTACGCGAGGGAGGCCTGAGATAGCCCAAGGAGAATTTTGAAAATCACAGAAAGCGGGAATGAACTTTGCGTTGGATGTCGCGGCCAGATTTATCAACAACCCAAAGGCCCACTTCCGCGGAAGCTGTAAAGAGTTGGTTGCAAGCCGAGCGGAACAATTTCAAAAAAGCATGCAAAATCTTAATCCCCGTCCATACTAAGAGCCGCTGTCCAGAACGGGCCGGCTCTGTCCAATGGAGCCGGGGCTGGTAATGAGGCCCCTCCGTAACGTAACCGGTAAAGACCAAGCCTGCATAAAACAGCCCCAGAATCACGATCAACAACTTCATCGCATCCGAGAGGATGACTCCGATCAGCATTGTCATCATTCACCCTCGCTGTGGAACTTTTCACTCGATTAGATTCAGCAGAGAGCGAAAAGGTTTTGATTAAGGCCAAGTGACCATCCACGCAGCGTGAGTGAATCAGTTAAGTCCAAAGCATTGTAAATCAATAGATTA
This sequence comes from Acidobacteriota bacterium, assembly GCA_902812415.1. Classification (GTDB taxonomy): domain Bacteria; phylum Acidobacteriota; class Terriglobia; order UBA7540; family UBA7540; genus RH2-MAG17b. The sequence continues at coordinate 9,321 of CADDZJ010000063.1, read as the reverse complement.
TGAAGAGTTTGGGGTTGTGAATCAGGGTGAGGCGTGGGGACAAATGGTTGATAAACTCACGTCCGCTTAATGCCGAATTTCTCTAACCGGTATTGGAGAGTGCGAAAGGTCATTCCCAGCAATTGAGCGGCCCGGGTGATATTTCCATTCGTGCGCTGCAAGGCTTCAAGAATCTTGGCCTTTTCATGTTCTTCCCAAGAGCTCTCGGGGATCACCGGCTCCAATCCGCCTGCATCGCCTCCAGATTGCGCGGCTGCGACCGTCTCGGTTTTAGCCTCAGAGGGATGAACGATCTCGGGCGGAAGGTCTTGCAGGATGATCTGCTCTCCCTCCCCAAGCAGAACCGCGCGCTCCATCGCCCACTCCAGTTGCCGGATATTTCCGGGCCAATCATAAGTTTTGAGCGCTTCGAGAGCATCGGGAGCTATTCCGGTAATCTTTCGTTTGCCGTCAAAGGCCGCCCGTCGGATAAAGTGCATCGCCAGAACTCCAATATCGTCGCGGCGCTCACGAAGCGGCGGGCAAACAATGGGAATCACTTTGAGCCGGTAGTAAAGATCCTCGCGGAATTTGCCCTCCTTCAACATCTGTTCCAGGTTCCGATTCGTGGCCGCAATAATGCGCACATCAACCTTGATGGGCTCCGCGCCCCCTACCCGCATGATCTCGCGTTCCTGAAGCGCCCGCAGGATTTTTGCCTGCATGCTCAGGCTGGTATCTCCAATCTCATCCAGAAAGAGCGTCGAGCGGTTCGCCCGCTCAAACAGGCCCTTTTTCTGCTGATGAGCATCCGTGAAGGCGCCCTTCTCATGGCCGAAGAGCTCGCTTTCCAGCAGCGTCTCGGTCAACGATGCGCAATTGACCGCAAGAAAAGGATGATTGCTGCGCGGGCTGAGCTTATGAATCTCTCGCGCCACCAGTTCCTTGCCCGTCCCGCTCTCACCCAGAATCAGAACCGTGTGCGAAGTGCCCGCCACCTTCAGGATCATCCGCAGCATGGCCTTGGTCGCGGCTGAGACCCCCAGGATCGTCTTGCGCAAAACCGCCATGCGGGCAAAGACTTCACCAACCACTTCCAGGAGCCTGTCACGGTCCACGGGCTTTTCGAGGTAGGTATAAACGCCCTTTTTGGTGGCCTCAATAGCAGATTGAATGGAAGGATAGCCTGTGATGAGGACTACGGCCACCGTGGGATCGGCCTGCTGCACCGAGCTGAGCAATTGAATTCCGGTCATGCCCGGCAGGTTCAGATCCGTGATGACCAGATCAAAGCGTTTTTGACCAAGCAGCCGCAGAGCTGACTCGGCGCTGGGAGCTGTTTCGGCGGAATAACCCTCATCCAGCAGGATGTCGCGGTAAATCTCCCGCTGGCGTTCTTCATCATCAACAACCAGGATGCTTCCTTCAGGCATGGTTCAGATGCTGTGGCGCCGATGTCCTCACCGGCGATTCTTTCGGCGCTGAGAGCCCGCCCTGAACGAAGTGAGGAGACAGCGCCGCTGCAGGAAATGTCGTCACGATGGTTACAGGCCTCAGTAATTCCGACGTGCAGGAAACTCCGCCGAGTGGATGCGGTTTAAATCATTTGTTACGCCGCCGGAACAGTCTGGCCGGCCTCGGCTGGAGCGGGAACCGCAGATACAGCCGGAAGTTCTATCACCATCACAGCGCCGGGCTGGCGGCTATCGCGGACGTAGATTTTTCCGCCATGGTCTTCCACAATCTTCCGAGTAATGGCCAGACCCAATCCGAAGCCCGTAGCTTTTGTGGAAAAGTAGGGAGCAAAAATTCTTTCGCGATTCTCGGGTGGAATGCCGGGCCCGGAATCCGCAAACAGCAGTTGCAGCACGCCAGAGCCTCCGTCCTGGAAGGCATGGGAGGCGCTCACGCGAATCTCGCCTCCTTGAGGCATTGCTTGAACGGCATTGGTGAGAATGTTCACAAAGCAGGTTTTCATTTGCTGCGCATCGGCCCGGATGATCGGAAAATCCTCCGGGAGTTCCGTTTGAATCCTCACGCCCTGATTCTGGGCCTGCTTTTCAATCAGCGCGATAGCCTGCTTCAAGGCCTCCCGCAGATCGCAAGCCTCCGGATGGGGAGGGTTTTGCCGGCCGGCGGAGAGGAACTCATTCACCAGATGATTGAGCCGGCCGATCTCTTCCTTCACATTTGCCAGATTGCGTTGAAATTCGCGCGCCGCGCGCTCCGTGGCCGGAATGTTCGCAGCCTTGACCAAGATCGCTTGTTTGGCGCGTATCTGATCCATGCTCAGGTTGATGTAATTCAGCGAGTTTCTGACTTCGTGCGCAACCGTCGCCGCGAACCGGCCCATCAGAGAGAGTCTTTCCGCCTCGTTCAATCGCTCCTGCAAAAGCCGGTTCTGGCGCAGGCGTTCCACCATCTGATTGAAAGTCTGCGCCAGGCGGCCAATCTCGTCCCTTCCCTGAATCGGCAACGAGACGTAAAGGTTCCCTTGCGCCACCTGCTTTGCGCCCTCCAGGAGAAGGTCAATGGGCTTGGTGAAAAGAAATGCGAGATAAACCACTGCGAAGATGCCAGCCAGCATGGTGACCAATATCCAGGCGGAACGGAACAGATAAGTGCGGCGGAGAAGAGTATCGATCTGGTCTCCCAGTCCGCGCACCCGCGCATAGCCGATGACTTTATCTCCCTGCACAATGGGAAATTCCACAAAGTACGTCTTTTCGCGGATCGCAGCGTCCACGTCCGTTTCAGGAAATTCGGCTGAAATATCGATGGGACTCGACCGAATCGTTCGGTGATGCCTCTTGATCTTGATTTTCTTGCCGACCTGATGCGGATTCGTGCTGGCGATCACTTCGCCGGTTGGAGACGCAACCGTAATCGACGAAAGTCCGGCGCCCGTGAGGGCCTGCATATACGCCTCCAAGGCTTGCGTGCGGCTCGCCTTGGCAGGGAGCTTTGCCTGGGTCAATTGGCTGATGGCCAGCAGGTCTGAGGTGATTCCCGCAACATAGGCTTTCGTCCGCTGGTTCTGCCGGATGTAGGTGGCAAACAGGATGCCGCTGGAAATGGCGAGCGTCAAGAAAAGCACCAGAGCCAGACGCGTTCTGAAGCGCAGACCGGAAAAGACTTGAGCCAAACGCCAAACCCTCATGCGGGGGCCCCCTCTCCTCCCTTGACCTTGATTGTAGCGGAATGAGAAGTGAGTGTAAATTGGTTCCTGCCGCCTTCCCATCGCGATCCTCAGGCTGTCCGCCCCTGCCTCGCAATGTGATATACTCGCGCGCATGTTATCGACAGCTCTCAATCTCGCATCTTCTCCCGCCGAGACTTCTTCGCAGCGGATTCTGGGCGCCAACGACCGTATCGGCGTCGGCTTTGTCGGCTACGGCCTGATCGGCGCTCAGCATGTGCGCGACTTTAAAAACCAGCCGGATGTGGACCTTGTAGCGCTCTCAGATTGTTACGAACCGCGATTGCGGCAGGGGGTTGCCGCCTGCGGGCCGCGCGCGAAGGGCTACAGTGATTTTCGCCGCCTGCTTGAGGACAAGAACGTTCAGGCCGTGGTGGTTTCGACGCCCGATCATTGGCATGCGCTGATCACCATGCTGGCCTGCGCGGCGGGCAAGGATGTTTATGTTGAAAAGCCGATGACGTTGTTTGTGCGCGAAGGGCGCTGGATGGTGAAAGCCGCGCAGCGCTACCATCGCATCGTGCAGGTCGGCACGCAGCAGCGCAGTGGCGCGCATTACCTTCATGCGCGCCAGTTGATGAACGAGGGGCATATCGGCAAAATCCATACAGCGCGCATGGGATCGTTCCGCAATATTATGCCGGGGTTTGGCTCACCGCCGGATGGCCCTCCGCCACCAGGGATGAATTACGACATGTGGCTGGGTCCGGCGCCGAAACGTCCTTACAATCCGCATCGCTCGCTCTATCATTTCCGATGGTTCTGGGATTATTCCGGCGGCCAGATGACGAATCTCGGCGCGCATGAACTCGATATTGTCCATTGGGTGATGGATCTGCTCGGCCCGCAAAGCGCCTCGTCCGATGGCGGGCGGCTTGCGCTGACCGACGATAACGGCGAAACGCCCGATACTCAGGACGCGCTCTTCGCTTACCCCAATTTCACCGTGTTGTGGTCGCATCGGGAGGCAAGCCGTGGGCGAGGGGCTGGTGAGGGGTTGGAATTTTTTGGAACCAAGGGCAGCCTGTTTATTACGCGCTCGGGATTCGAGGTCTTTCCTGACCAGAAGGTGCCGCCCCAAAATCACATTCCGCAATTCAGCGGCATGCCGGTCGGCGGACCGACACACGTTGCAGACGTGACGCCCGTTCCGTGGACGGAAGCGATCAAAGAGACTCGTTCAAATGATCTTCTGGCGGCACATGCTCGTAACTTTTTGGATTGTATTAAATCGCGGCGCGAACCCATCGCTCCAGTCGAGGATGGGCATCGCGTTGCCACCGCTTGCCATCTGGCGAACATCTCGCTACGGCTGGGGCGGAAGATCAAGTGGGACCCGGAAAATGAAGAGATCATGGGTGATGCCGAGGCCTCTGCGTGGCTCGAACGACCGTATCGCGCGCCGTGGGATCGTGAATTTCGGAGCTTGAATCTATGAACCGTCGAAACTTTTTGAAGACTGCGGGCGCAGTGGCTTCTCTGGCTGCCTCGGCTGAAGCGCTCCGCGCCGCCGCAGAGTCGCCTCGCGCCACGATGGGCATTGTGGAATATTCCTTCTTCCGCAACTTGCATTCAAAATCCACTCTTGAGTTTCTGGATTTCTGTCACAGCTTTGGCGCTGCCGGCGTCCAGGTAGGGCTGGATTCGCTTGACCCATCCTATGCCGATAAGGTGCGGCGCGCGGCAGCGGAACTCAGCATGTATCTGGAAGTCATCGTCGAGCTTCCGAAACCCGATGGCGGCGGCAACTTTAAGCAGACCGTGGCAGCCGCCCGGCGCGCGGGCGCTCGCGCCCTGCGCTCCGCCTGCCTGGGTGGACGGCGTTACGAAGTTTTTTCAAGTCTCGATCAGTGGAAGCGCTTCGTCTCCGATTCTCACGCCCGCATTCGCCATGCCCTGCCAGTTCTTGAGAAGTACAGGTTGCCGCTCGGTCTTGAAAATCACAAGGACTGGACAGCGGATGAGCTTGTGGCGCTCCTGAAGCATTACTCAAGCGAATATTTGGGCGCCTGCATCGATACGGGCAACAACGTGGCGTTGCTGGATAATCCCACCCGCCTCGTGGAAGCCCTCGCGCCTTATGCGGTGACCACTCACTTTAAAGATGTGGCGGTTGAAGAATATCCGGAGGGATTCAAGGTGTCGGAAGTTCCGCTCGGTCAGGGCATTCTCGATCTGCGTCGCATGGTCGAAACCATCCGCCAGGCCAGGCCCAAAACGAATTTTAATCTCGAAATGATCACCCGCGACCCGCTGAAAATCCCCTGCCTTACCGACAAATACTGGGCGACGTTTCCTGATCGCAACGGCAAATATCTGGCGGATACTCTCACCCTAGTGCGCGATCACAAACCCTCGCAGCCGCTGCCGATGGTTTCAACGCTCCCGCGCGATGCGCAACTGAACCTTGAAAAAGAGAATGTCCGCAAGTGTCTCGACGACGCGCGCGAACAGTTGGGGATGTCACGGGCGGGATGATTCTCTTGGACGTGGCTTATCAGCAATGCAGCAGGTTGCTGGAAAATGTTCCAGGACTCCTTCATTCCGAGCCCTTTGCTTGTCATTCTGAGCGCAAGCGAAGAATCCCTGTATTTCCGCTCAAGTGTAAACTCCGCGAGGAATCTCGTTCTGCAAATGAAGAACTCACAAGATTCCTCGTCGCCTTCGGCTTCTCGGAATGACAGAGGCGGGGGTTTTGATACTCTCGTGCGGGCATGCAGAGCATGTTCGCAGTGGATGCCGTCCACTCCTAGGGTGCAACGTGTTCACTCCCGGGCCAGCACTCTTAACGTGACAATCTCGTGGGGTTTTACCGGAACATCCACGGAATTGCCCTCCACACTTAACTGCGATTGATTTTCTTCGACCGCGTTCGTTCTCCATACCTGACTGAGATGAAAGAGCGGAAACGTGAGGCGCGCTGTCGCATTCTGGCCGCCAATTTCGAGCAGTCGCACGATGGCGCCGTTTCCATCCTCAGCCATTTTCCAGTTCTCGACCACGACGTTCGGCGCGCTGATCGTGAGGAAGCTGGTTGGCGCGGGTGAAAGCGGGCGGGCAGGGTTATCGTATTTGTCATTCGAGATCACCTGACGCAGTTCAAGCGGCGTCATCGATTCACGTCCCAGCCGGGCGACCGAAGCAGGCGAGAGGTTGCGCCCGCTGGTCAGAACGTAACGAAACGTATACTTGCCGCTCTGCACGCGGAAATAATTGGTGTGCCAGTAATTGTTCATGGCGTAGGAGAAGACTGTGGCGCTTTGCGGCTGAAATTTTTCAGGCCAAACGCCGCGATTGATGTCTCCCAGGCTCACAAGCGGCGCGTCAACCGGAACCAGTCCGACGGAAAATTCAGGCCCGTTCACGCGCACCCAATGCCCCACCGTAAACCATTCGAGGCTCCCCCCGCGAAGAATATTGCGCGCGGGGTCCACCCAGCCGTTTTGAATCTCATAGCTAAAGTCCGGCTTCTGAATCGCGAAGGGGAAGGCGAAGTAAATGGCTTCTTTGCGCGTGACAGGCTGTTTCTCGACCTGATCGACGAATTCGATTTTCTTCTGATGATCGAAAAGGATGACCTGAGTGGAAATACGCGGGGCGTTCAGGCCGCTGGTCTCATAAGTCATGATCGCGCCAAAAGAAGTTTTGCGAATCCCGGTTACTCGTCCCTGATTGGAAGGGGTGATCACAAGCTTTGCGACTGGCAGCGATTTGTTGAGATAGACAATTTGCGTATTCTCGCCGCCCGAGACATAGAGATATTGGTTCAGGCGGTAGGGGAAAGAGGGGTTCACCAGTTCCTTGCCCAGTTGCTTGTCATCAATGCTTTTGATCGCCCCGCTCGATGGATCGAACTCGACGCGGTAGTAACTGTTTTCGATGGTGTTGCGGAGGGACAGGGGATTCTCAGACGCTGGATTCGTGTTGGGAGCCGCGCTCTTTGTAATCTGATAGCATTCGTAGCCCATCGCAGGCACATCCCGCGCCATAAAGCGAATGTGGTTGTATCCCGAGCCGCGCCGCAGGATTTCGTAAGGCACGGGCGTCATCGTGGGATATTTCTTGATCACCATCCCGTCATCAAGGTCTGTTTCCACCAGGCCGCTGCGCGTCCAACTGAGGGGATTGAAAACCACGATGGCCGGCGCGGGCATATGAATCCGGTCCGCAAGCTGGCTCATGGCCTGATCCACAATGGAGTTGATTTCCTGGCGGGCATTCACCGCAAACTGGTCTTTGGTGAATTGCTGACGGCGCGTCTCTTCGCTGTTGGGCCGGCTGTAGCCTCCCCAGGAAGTGAAGGTGTGTTCGGCGTATAAGATCAGGTTTTGCCACATCTGCCGGATCAGCCCTTGCTCTCCCGCGACGTTCTTCTCGACGTATGCGCCCAGCGTCGAGAGTTTCTCGGCAGAAAGCGCGCGTTGCTGATTGATGCGATCCATGGCCGCATAGCGCGCGTCGGTGCCGATGCCGTCCTCCCAATAAGGCCCTCCGTCGCCGCTGACAACCGGCAATTCTCGGGCAAAGTGTGTATCAATGTAGCGGAAATAGTCTGGAAACGTGGAGATCACGAATTTGGGATAGGCGTACTTCTGATTCCATTTCTCCACAAATTCCGACTCACCCGGAACAAGGTCGGTATTTTCCACCTGAGTGCCGTAAATGAGAGCCGCATCCGGCTTGTAGGAAAGCCGGTCGTAAGCTTCGAGGAAAGTCGGCAGCGACTCCCGGCATGCCGGGACGCTTGCCGGCAACTGGCACATGAAACTCAATTGAAAATACTGCCGCGAGTAGGACATCAGCACGCGGCTGCCATCCGGCCCCTGCCACCAGAAAGGCGATTGCGTGTTCCACCGGCCCCAAAGCAAAATGGGCGCGCGGTCGTTGTTGCTGGCGGCGGCGAAATAGCGAATGCCCAGAGCGTGCAGGATGGAAGGATAAGACCACGTATAGCTTGGGACGTCCGTGATATTCACGTAGTCAAATGGAAAGCCCTGCTTTTGATGGAGCCGATAACCATAAAACATGGACCGAATCAGCTCTTCGAGCGTTGCGTAGCCGGTCAGGATGTTGGCGTATTGCGCGGGGATGCCAATCTTCCCCTGCCGGGCCAGATCGAAAAAGGCCTTTTGCGCGGCAGCATTTCGGGAAGCCATGTAGTGCTGCACGATCCACGCGCCATCCAGACTCCAGCGCATTTCGGGCCTCTCCTGCACAATACCGAGGAGTTTGTCGATATTCCGGTTGTGCACCTCGGCTACTTTGCCTCGATAGTCGGTGAAGCCCACGTCCAGATGCTCGTGCGGAACAAGATAAAGAGTCCATTTGCGCTCAGGTTCAAGCGAAACTTGCTTCTTGAAGGTTTTGCCATTCACCTGGAGGGTAAGCTCAGCCGGCGCAGGGCCGCGAAACTCGGGAACCGAAAATTCAAATTGCTGTTCGCCGAAATCCGGAGCGCTGGAAAGCCGAGCCTGATATTCTTTCCCGCCCAACTTGAGACGCATACTTCCGCGACGCGCCTTGTCGCTGAGAGTTGCAGTGACGCGGACGACCTCATCCAGCCCATTTCCGCTGGTGACGTAGAAAATGGTGGGCGTCGCGTCCAGGCGGGGCGCACGATCGGGGCTTTGCGAATGCTGCGTCAACCGAAGCGCGTCATAGACGAGCCAGGAATCGCCGGGGCCATCCTGCGGGTTATCCAAAGCAGTGAGCACCAGCTTGTTTTCTCCCCCGTGAAGTGCGGAGGTCGGCAATTCGATGGTGATCTGATCGGCGGCATAAATGGGCGACCAGAAGGCAGGGTCACCCGGGTAATAGCTCAGCTTGGGATGAAAGTAATAGACCCCGGTTTTCCCGTTGATTGAGACTTCAAGATGCGGCGTCCGAGGATTGTAGAGCAGTGCGGAAATGATCAGTTGGTATGTCCCCTTAGGAGGCGAACTCAGATTGAATAGGATCGTGAAGGGATGCGGTCGCGTGCCCTGAGAATCATTTTCGGAACCCGGCTGGCGACTGGGCCAGTCCTTGGCGACGCTGCTGCCGATGGTATAAACGGGATTATAGTTCGGATTCTCAGTCAGGGCCCGGTGATTGAATTCGTGGGAGGATTGATCAAACACGCCAATTTGCCAAATTGTGCGATC
>CADDZJ010000062.1 GCA_902812415.1 Acidobacteriota bacterium | reverse complement strand
GCTGAGACAGCGCCGCTACAGGTCGCGCTGTCGCGAGTAAATTCAGTCTTTTCCATCCGCAGCGGCAACCGCCGCAAAAAACTCCCGAAGCTTTCCGGGATCCTTAATTCCAGGAACAGACTCGACGCCGCTCGCCACGTCCACCGCAAACGGCCTCACTTTCTGAATCGCTTCTCCCACATTTTCTGGAGTCAGCCCGCCGGCCAGAATAATGATTTTACCCTGCTCGTTCGCTCGGCGGGCCAGGTTCCAGTCGATGCTCTTGCCGCTGCCTCCAATCCGCACGGGATCGAAAGCATCCAGCAGGAAAGCGTCCGGCGGCAATGATTGAAGAATTGTGGGATTGAAGTCTGACCCCACGGGAATGGCTCGGATCAGGCGATAGCCTTCGAGCGCATCGAGATCCTTGGGAAATCGAGGCCCATGCAACTGAATGACGCTCACCCGAGCCTCGCGCGCGATGGCTGCGACCCGCCCGCCCCAGGTTTCATCCGCAAAGACGCCCACGGCTGCGACAAAAGGAGGAATCCGGTCAATGATCTCCCGCGCCTTGGCAGGCTCGATGTAGCGCGGCGAAGGCTCGTAAAAATTGAATCCGAGGGCCATCGCCCCCAGATCGACCGCTAGGCGAGCGTCTTCAAATCGCGTAATGCCGCAAATCTTGACCTGAGTAGCCTTCATAAGATTCAATTTTCACAGGGTCACGCTCGGCGTCAGAATGACCGTGAAGGGTAGTCCCCATTTCCCCTCTCTGCCACGCTAATTTGAGCCAATTCCGCGCCACCAAATGACAAACAATTTCGCTATTTTTCAGTTAAGTCTATTCTTTTCTATTGATTGCGATAAAGCAAACAAATTAAATTCATAAGTCATTTGTTTTCTTTAATATACAACGACTTTTGGAAATCGTTCGTAAAAGGTGTCTGAATAACAAGCCAATAACCTTCCTGCTTTCAATGCGATAGATTCTTTTTTGCGTTCCTCAGACCTAAACGTTCTTTTTTTCCGCGTTTTCCCAGCGGAATCACCACGATCCAGATCCCAATTGCGACCTCTCTTGCGGGCCAAAGGAAAGCTGCCGCGAGTGATCAGGCCGCCCATTGCCGCTTTGTCCTCCGCTTCTGATTGCACTCCGGTCTCCGCTCCCCCTCCGCCGGGCGACCGTTGAAGGGGCCCCTGCAGGAAGCGTCTTCATCATTTAGGCTATAATAGTAGCCTATCACAAGCCAATCCCGACCGCAACCGGGTTGAGCGATGGCCCGATGGGGCCGGTTGCGGAAAAAATCTTTCAACTGTCATTCTGCCCTGAGAATAACCGAAGCCTGTCTTGAAAATAAACGAGTTAGCTAGGCCGAGGTTGTTTTCATCCTTCGGGGTGTCGCAAAAGCGACACGGCAGACTGAGCGGAGCGCAGCGAAGCGAAGAATCTCTGTATTTAAAGAATCAAAACAAATACGGGGATTCTTCGCTTCGCTGCGCTCCTCAGAATGACAGACTTTCAGGTTTTCCAACCATCTGAAAGGCAGCGACCAATACGGGGCGATGCGTGATGAGCGCTGACCGCGTCCGGCGCTTCGGTCGCCCTTTCTCGTCTCGTCACTTTTTGCGCTTCTTCCGCCTCGCCCCACTCGGCGTCAGAATGACCCGCAAAGGGTTCGTCTTTATCTGCAATCCCTCAGAAACTCAGCCAAAGCTTCGCCCGGGCGCACTGACTTCATAAACCGCTCGCCGATCAGCGCCGCGTGGTAGCCTGCCCCTAACAACCTTTTGAGATCTTCCGAGGAACGAATCCCGCTTTCGGTAACCGTGAGGCATTCCGCTGGAATCTTTTTGCGTAGGCGAAAAGAGGTTTCAAGGTCAACTTCCAGCGTCTTCAAGTTGCGATTATTCACCCCGATCATTGAGGCTCCCGCCGCCAGGGCTTGATTCAGTTCCTCTTCGGTATGGACTTCCACCAGCGCCGACACATTCAAGCGGCGGCTTAGCTCGATAAGCGTACGCAGTTCTCTCTCAGCGAGCGCCGCAACAATCAGCAGCAGCGCATCAGCGCCCGCCGCAACGGACTCGTAAACTTGATAGGCGTCCAGGATAAAATCCTTGCGGAGCACGGGAACTCGCACAGCCGCGCGCGCCTTGCGAAGGTCATCGAGCAACCCCAGGAAGTAGTCGCTTTCCGTCAGGACAGAGAGCGCGCAGGCGCCAGCCGCCTCATACTCACCCGCAATCTCCTCAGCACAATACTTGGCGCGCAGCAACCCTGCCGAAGGAGACGCCTTCTTCATTTCTGCAATCACTCGCACTCCCGGGCCTGATATAGCCGCCGCGAAATCACGAAAGTCCATCCGGCGCTCCGCAGCCTGCTGCAAGGCTTCGAGAGGAGTCTCGCGCCGCGCCTCGTCCAGGCGTTGCCGAAGAGCAGCAATTATTTCGTCAAGAATAGTCCCCACCGCTTTCGGCATAGACTTCAACCCGCTCCATTTCTTCCTGCCGCCCGGACGCCGTTCCCGACACCAAGGCGCCGCCGCCCACGCTGCCCATGCATCTCTTTAATCTTTCTGTGAGAGATCAAGACCTGACTCATTCAACAGAAAGCTCGCGCCGCAACCATTCCGTGGCATGGTGGACGCGAAGGGATTCGAACCCTCGACCTCAGCGTTGCGAACGCCGCGCTCTCCCAACTGAGCTACGCGCCCACATCCTGGAAAAGAGATTGCCTTCAATATAACATGAGGTCTCGAAGCTCACAATTGCATCGGAGGCTTGACTTGACGCCCCGCTAAATTTTAGATTCACAAAAGCAAGTTTTCCGGTATACTTGATCCACAGCGAGGAGGATTTTCATGGTGCTTTATCTGTACATTCTGGGAGCGATCCTGTTCCGCATCCTTCCCCATCCCTGGAATGCAACGCCTCTAGGCGCAATGTTTCTTTTCAGCGGCGCCACGTTCCGCAGCAAGCGGAATTCTCTGTTGATCCCTCTGGCCGCCCTGATGCTGAGCGATTACGCGGTGGACCGGTTGATTTACCATGGAGCCTATCACTGGTTCAGCCCCTTCACCTGGGCGGGGTTCCTCCTGGTCGGAATGCTCGGCTGGACGCTGCGTGGAAAGTTCAACTGGGCGAGCATCGCCGGCATGTCCGTGGCGGGTTCAAGCCTTTTCTTCCTGATCACCAACTTCGGCGTTTGGGTCGGCTGGACGATGTACCCCCGCACCACGGCCGGGCTGGCCGAGTGCTATCTTGCCGGATTGCCTTTTTACCGCAACGCTCTCTTCGGAGACCTGATCTGGTCGGCGATCATGTTTGGCTCCTATTACTGGCTCACTCAACGCAAGCCCGCGGCAGCCGACACCCCTTAAGGAAGTTATCCCGTGAGAATCTGTTCTCTCCTCCCGAGCGCGACGGAAATCGTCTTTGCGCTCGGGATGGGTTCCCGCCTGGTCGGGGTGAGCCATGAATGCGATTATCCGCCCGAGGCTCTCCGCCTTCCCAAAGTCACTCGCAGCAATATCCCTTCAGAACTCCCGAGCGGCGCAATTGATTCGACCGTCAGCGCAACGCTTGAAACCCAGGGCACGCTTTACGAACTGGACCTTCCGTTGCTTGAATCACTCCGTCCGGATTTAATCCTCACCCAGCAACTTTGCTCGGTTTGCGCAGTCTCCTTTGACCGCGTGCAGGAAGCGGTGAAGAATCTGCCTTCCCGCCCGAAGGTTCTGAACCTTGAGCCAAGGTCGCTGGAAGATATCTTCGAGAACATCCACCGGGTCGCAAAAACCCTTGACGCCGAAAGCGCAGGAGAAGCGTTGGTCAATTCTCTGAAACAGCGCGTCGAGGCAATTCAGGCGCGAACCGAAGGCATTCGACATCGACCACGGGTCTTTTGTATGGAATGGGTAGACCCGCCCTATTGCGGCGGTCATTGGATGAAGGAATTGGTGGAACTGGCCGGGGGCAATGACGGTCTGGCGAATCTGCATCGCCCTTCCTATCGCATCGAGTGGAAGCGCGTGCTGGAATTTAATCCGGAACTGATCGCGCTCACCTGCTGCGGTTTTGAGCTGGACCGCGCGGAGCAGGAAGCGTCGATTCTGGCGGGATTTGAGGGCGTGCAGGAACTGGCCGCCGCCCAGTCAGGCCGGATTTATGCTACGGATGGTTCCCACTTCTTCGCTCGCCCGGGGCCGCGGATTGTGGAGAGCCTCGAAATTCTTGCCCACCTGATTCATCCCGAGCTTTTTGTTCCTCCGCCGCTTCCGAAAGCCTTCAAAGCGGTTCCTCTGTTGTCCGCCTACAGCGCGCAGGGATAAAGCGCCCTCTGCTTCCGGATCGCCGCTTCTGTCCCTGACGGAACCCGGCCTGAAGCTGCCGTGGCGGCTCAAGCGTTTGTTCGCGACCGAATGGCCTGCATTGCGCGCAGAGCCTCGGCTGCAACGTCGCTATCGCGGTCATGGGCGAGCTTCTCAAGATGAGGCAGGCTCGTTGAGTCCCCCGAATACATCAGCACGTCGCAGAGTTTCCGGCGGATCGTGGAATTTCCGCTATCCAGATAAGGATAAAGAGCCTGAAGCAGATTCTTTCGGCGCGTGAGTTCGATGAGGTAGCTTTGCGCCACGTCACCGCGCGTGCGCGAGTCCAGGGTATCCACCAAGTCTTTCAGATGCTGGGTTTGCCCAATGGAGGTCAGGGCGAACTGGATGGCCAGCTTCACGCCCGCGTCTTTTTCAACCGACATTCGCTTTGTGAGGTCATTGAGCGCTTTGGGATTCTGCGCGCGCGCCAGACCCTCCGCGGCGTATTCGCGCTCCTGCTTATCCTGGCTCCACAGAGCTTTAATGAAGACCGGATAAGAAGCCGGATCGCCAATAAACGCCAGCCCGTCCAGGGCGGCCTGACGCGTATTCTTATCGGTATCGGTCTGATAGATTTGTTGCAGCTTCGGAACGGCGGACCGGGTTTGCAAAATGCCCACCGTAATGCAGGCTGTCTGCCGAACCTCTTTATCCGGAGAATCGAGCAGATCGACAAGCTGCGGCCCGGCGGAGATATCCTTGATCTTCGAGAGCGAATTGAGCGCGTTGGCAGCCAGGTCGGCATCGGGAGAGTGCGCGGCCTTGATCAGTTGTGGCACCGCCGGTCGCGCGAGCAAAACTCCCAAGCCGTGCGCCGCCTCGCGAGCCGCGTCAATCGAACGAGCGTCGTCCATCGCTGCGATCAAAGCCGCCACGACCTGCGGATCCACCCGGACGCCGGGATTAATATGCATCGTATCCGTCTGGAACCAGCTTAATGCGCCGCGATAACCCCTTCTGAGTATCCCGCGAAAGCCGAGCGACGGAATATTGCCCGTGTACCACCCCACAACCGTTCTCACTGCCAGGGTGCGAACGTCCGGGTCTGTATCCCGGGTAGCCGTCAAAAGCCCGGTTAACGCGGGAGCGGTGTGAAGCTTGGCCAGCGCGACGATGACCTCCTTGCGGACTTTGGCACTCGGATCATTCAGCTCACCCGTCAGGGCTGGAACGACCGAGGTGTCTCCGGATTCTCCCAGATGATGGACCGCCTTGGCCCGAACGTCTGCATTGGTGCTTTTCAGTTCATCGACGAAAGGATTAGGGGTTTGCTGCGCAGAAGACACCACTCTTGCAAAAGAGAGCAGGAAAAGCATGCCAAGAAGAATTGAAAAAGCGCGTTTCATGAAGTTTCTCAATCTCCGTTCACGAATTAAGATATCACGACTGCAATTTGCCACAACAGACGACCTCCGAACCACAATGTGGCAGCCCTTCATTGCACACTGTGACTGGCCTCGAGCAGACCGCTCCCGGGGATCGGAGTTGTGTGGTGATGAACCATCTTCCATTCACCGTTGCGACGCGTAAAGATATTAGTAGTCTGGACGCGCGACGTCACAAAATCGCCTTCGAGAGAGATCGTCACTTGCTCGATGCAGGAAATCCAGGCAGTCTCTCCCAGAATGTGAAGGAAAGGCTGGTCGGTGGAGACCGTCATCTGGGTGGTGGAGCGGAAAATATTCTCCCAGCTTGCGCGGATCTGCTCCCAGCCGCGAATCAGAGGCCAGCCCGGATGCAGGCACTGCACCCAATCCTCATGCCACCAGACAGCCTCCATTTTCTTCTGGTCGAGGGCTTCGAGAGCGCGATAGAATGCCTCATTTGCCGCCAGCACTTTCTTCTCGTCGGAATCTGTCTCAGACTGGCGCATCGTTGCTAAGAAACGCCCCTGCCAGGGCGCTTCGAGCCGTACCGCATTATAGCCGATTAAAATACGGAGACAAGGCCGATTCCGGGTTCATCGAGATCAGGATAGGCTCCGCGAAGAACCTCAACAGCAGTGAGGAATGAAAAGTGACGAGTGATGAGTGACAAGCAAAGATAGCTTTCGGCGCTTCGATTGCTTTTTCTTGTTTCCTGCCCCTCAACACTTATCACTGCCTGCCAGATTCCTCATCGCCTTCGGGTGCTTGAGATGGCAGGATGGGCAGCTTTCTCAGCAACCTATTGAACGACTTAAGTCGTCGCGCGCCCGATCAACTCTTCGCTAATTTATTGATGTAGAATTGTTGATTGCCGCCCCGCCAGGGCTGGCCATCGTAGACAAGTATGAAGGATCGTAACCAGCATTGCAGCGCGAGGCGCCATTGTGTGGGGCGAACTTTAAGAGGTTGCTGAAAAACAATTCTGCATGTTGTCGTTTCGAGTCGTTCGCTTGTCATTCTGACGCCGAGCGAAGCGAGGGGAAAGAATCCCCATATTTCGCTCAGGATAAACTCCGCGAGGAATCTTAACCGCAGGGATGAATGAAAAGCGATGAGTGACGAGCAAAAGCAATCGGAGCCTCGGATTAATTCTTTGCTCATCACTCGTCACTGTTTTTCTGGTTCCTCGGAATGACAGGGTGCGAGGGTTTTTCAGCAACCAGCTAAGCTCAAGATCGAGAGAATGCAGCGAAATCTCAGGAGGAAATATGGCCTACGTCATAGCTGAACCTTGCATGGGAACCAAAGATACCGCCTGCGTGGATGTGTGCCCCGTCGACTGCATCCATCCACGCAAAGATGAAGCGAGTTTCGCGGACGCGACACAGCTTTATATTGACCCCGCCGAGTGCATTGATTGCGGCGCGTGCGTGCCCGTCTGCCCCGTCACCGCCATCTTCCCGCTCGAAGATCTTCCTGATAAATGGAAAGATTATGCGGAGACGAATGCCAAATATTACATCCGATAGACCCCCAATACTCGAAGGCGTCATCTTTGCAGGAATGCCGAAGCGGGAATTCCATAGGAACCTGTCTGTAGCAAATGGGTTCCCGCTTTTGTGGAAACGATAATTTCACTTACCCCCCTAAGGTCTGGCCTCAGCTTTTCCAAACCGCGTACACGAAGAACTCCCGATTTCCCTCGGCTCCGAGCAAAGCGCTTTCCGCTGATGAACGCACGGTGAATCCCAACTCTTCGAGTTTCTGCGCGACTTTCTCGACGGCTTCCTGGTGCAGCCTGGGATCGCTCACAATCCCGCCCTTGCCTACCTGCCCGCGGCCTACCTCAAACTGCGGTTTCACCAGAACCAAGACCTGAGCCTCGGGATTTAGAAATTGCGGTAATGCCGGCAGAATCAGCGTGGCGGAAATAAACGAAACATCCACGGTCACCAAATCCACTTTCGTCCCCACCTGCTCGAAGCGCAAATAGCGCGCATGGGTCTTTTCCAGCGCCACGACGCGAGGGTCTCGGCGAATCTTCCAATCCAACTGATTGACGCCCACATCAATGGCAATCACCCGACTCGCACCGTGCTGCAAAAGACAGTCGGTAAAACCACCCGTCGAGGCCCCGACATCCATGCAGATTTTTCCGGCAGGGCTAATGCGAAAATGTTTGAGGGCCGCCTCCAGCTTTAATCCTCCCCGGCCCACGTACTTCTGAGGTTCTCCGAGAAGATCAATGACAGCCCCCGCATCCACAGCGGCTCCACATTTCTCGACCTTCTGGTGATTTACCAGCACGTGCCCGGAGAGGATCAGGGCCTGCGCCTTTTCCCGCGATTCCGCCAGGCCGCGCTCAACCAACAATCGGTCCAGACGAATTTTAGAGGGACGAGATTCCGGCATGGAAATCCGCATGCTGCGCCGCTTTAGAGAACCGTCGTTTTCGCGCAGGCAGGAGTTCGACATCCGACTTCTTGCTGGCACATAGATTCCCGCTTATGCGGGAATTTCAGCGCCTGCATAACAGCCCATTGGCTTGCAATGCCGATGCCTGCACTTCATTTCAAGTGGCGCGCTGAAGGGGCGAGAGGCGTGCCTTGCCGCTTCTTACGATTGATGCGCGGAGCGATAGCGAGTCTCTGAACGAAGGGGGAATTCCTCAGCGTAATTCTTGATCTTTTCCACGATGCCCTCCACATCCAGTCCGTACTTGGCGTGCAGAAGATTAGGCGCGCCGTGAGGGATGATGCGATCGGGGACGGCAATGCGCAGAATGCTGGTGGGAACTCTGCGGTCGTGGAGCATGGCAGCCACCTGAGCGCCGAAGCCGCCGGCCTCGGTGCCTTCCTCAGCCGTCACCAGAAACTGCTTCTCTGACGCCAGAACCGAGAACAGTTCTTCATCGAGGGGCTTCATAAACCGCGCATTGATCACCGTGGCGCGGATTCCCATGGCCTCAAGCCGCTGCGCAGCTTCGAGGCAGGGATAGACCATCGTGCCGAGCGCAAGGATGGCGATATCGCCGCCATCATGCAGGATTTCAGCCTTGCCAATTTCAAGCTGCTTGAACTCCGGGTCCAGCGGCACTCCAATGCCGTTGCCGCGAGGATACCGGACTGCCGCAGGCCCATCGATCGACAGGGCCGTGTAAAGCATGTGGCGAAGTTCATTCTCATCCTTGGGGGCCATCACCACCATCCCCGGGAGAGCCGAGAGATAGACCAGATCATAAAGGCCATGGTGCGTCGGCCCATCCGCTCCCACGATGCCGGCGCGATCGAGCGCCAAGGTCACTGGAAGGTGCATCAGGCAGATGTCGTGCGCCAGTTGATCGTAAGCGCGCTGAAGAAAGGTGGAATAAATCGCCGCCACGGGCCGCATGCCCTCGCAGGCAAGGCCCGCGGCGAAGTCCACGGCGTGCTGTTCAGCAATCCCGACATCGAAGAAGCGCCTGGGGAATTTCTTTGAAAATTCATCCAGTCCTGTTCCCTCGCACATCGCGGCGGTAATCGCCACGATGCGCGGATCTTTTTCCGCCAATTCACAGACCGTCTTGCCGAAAACCGAGGTATAACTCGGAGCCTTGGCTGGAGCTTTGTGGAAGGCGCCCGTCGAGACGTCAAACTGCGTCACGCCGTGATATTTCATGGGCAGCTTCTCGGCATGCGGGTATCCTTTGCCCTTCTGCGTTACGACGTGCAAGAGCGTAGGGCCTGGATTATCTTTCACCTTCGCCAGCACGTCGAGCAGTTCGTCAACGCTGTGGCCATTGATGGGGCCGACATATTCAAATCCCAGTTCTTCAAAGACCATGCCGGGGATCAGCAACGTCTTGGCGGAATCCAGAAGATCGCGCGAGATCCTCAGCAGGCGCGGGCCGATGCGCGGCACGGAAAGAATCATCTTTTCCGCTTCGTGAGTCAGGCGATGGTAGGATTGTCCGTGAACGATGCGGTTCAAATAGCCCGCGATAGCGCCGACGTTCGGCGAGATCGACATCTCATTGTCATTCAGAATCACCAGGACTTTTTTCTGAAGCGTCCCGAGATTATTGATGCCTTCGAGCGCCACGCCTCCGGTTAGCCCCGCATCGCCCACCACAGCGACCACGTGGAAGTTCTCGCCCTTCAGGTCTCGCGCAACCGCCATGCCCAACGCGCCGGAAATCGCCGTGCAGGCGTGAGCCACGTTGAACGTGTCATAAGGGCTCTCCGCGCGCACCGGGAAGCCGGAGATGCCGCCGTACTGACGCAATGTCGGAAAGCGGTCGCGGCGGCCGGTCAGAATCTTATGGCCGTAGGCCTGATGACCCACGTCCCAGACGATCTTATCCCTCGGGGCATCGAACGTGTAATGCAGCGCCAGCGTTAACTCCACGGCTCCCAGACTCGAAGCCAGGTGCCCGCCGACTTTGGAAACAACCGAAATGAGATAATCCCTCAGCTCAGCAGCCACTTGCGGCAGCGCCTCACGAGGCACCTTCTTAAGATCAGCCGGAGAGTCGATGCGCGTCAGGTACTGGTATTCCATTCAGGATGTCCTTTCAATCAGGTAGTGAGCCAATTCACAGAGTCTTTGCGCGCGAGCGCCGTAAGGTTCAAGCGATTCACAAGCCTCCTCGACCAGTTCAGAAGCCTTTCGGCGTGAAGTTTCGACGCCGTAGAACGCGGGATAGGTTGCTTTGTGCTGTTCACGGTCCTTGCCTGCGGTCTTGCCGAGCTCTTCCGTCGAGCCCAGCTCATCGAGCAGGTCGTCCGCGATTTGAAATGCCAGGCCGATTTTCTCGCCGTACGTTGTGATACGGCCCAGGCTTTCAGGTGCAGCCATCGCATAAAGCGCACCGCTGCGCGCCGCAAGGCGAATCAGAGCGCCGGTCTTCGAGGCGTGAATATAATCCAGCCTCTGCGCGTCAATGTTGCCTTCCTCCGCCTCGAGGTCTGCGACCTGCCCGCCCACCATGCCTGCGCGCGTCCCGATCGCCTGTGTCAGTTCATGGATGACCTGCAACTTCACAGAATCTACTGGGGGGCCAGGGCTGGCTAGCACTTGAAAGGCCAGGCTCTGAAGGGCGTCTCCGGCAAGGATGGCGATATCCTCCCCAAATACGCGGTGGCAGGTGGGTTTGCCACGCCGCAAATCATCGTTGTCTAACGCAGGCAAATCGTCATGAATCAGGGAATAGGTATGGATGAATTCCAGCGCACAGGCGGCACGAAGAAGACTCGCCTCATCTCCGTCAAACAGCCTCCCCGTTTCAAGGCAAAGGATGGGCCGCAGACGTTTGCCGCCCGCGAAAACCGAATGCCGCATGGCGCGATGGATAGAAACCGGAAACTCATTTTCCGAAGGCAAAAGGCGGTCAAGCGCTTCGTCCACTTGCGCCCGAACACGATCAAGATGCTGGCGAATGGCACTGGCTGCAATGGCGCTCAAATTAGTTGGATCCTTGTGCGGAAAGGAGATGGCTGAAACTCGGTCGAAGACGCTTCCGCATCCTCCTTCCGCTACTTCGCATTTTCATCCTCGACCGAAAAAGGCTCCGCTTCCATCTTGCCGCTTGCCCGCTTTTTTAGGATCTCGACGCGCCCTTCCGCTTCATCAAGTTGCTTCTGGCAGGCCGCAGAAAGTTGCATGCCCTCTTCATAGAGCTGCAAGGCCTTCTCAAGCGGCAGGTCTGCGGCTTCCAACTGGCTCACAATCGCCTCAAGCCGCTCGAGGTTTTTCTCAAAGCTGTCTCTTCTTTCGGCTTGCGATCCCTGGGGCATTCGATCCTCGTGTTCTAACAGAGCCAGCACGGCTGCGCTTGGCAATAAAACCAGCAACTTACGAATGCGGAACCGCCGGCTTTCCCAGCGCCTCGGCGACCTCGGCAGCCATGGCATAGCGCCCGAGCGGAACCGTGATCTGCGCTCCCTGCACCAGATGTCGCGCTTCGAGCAGCATCTCCTGAGCGATCTTCAACCCTTCGGCGCGCGCCTTTTCACCCATGTCCGCCCGGCGCATGCGATCCAGGATTGAAGGAGGCACAACCATCCCTGGCACTTCGTTATTGAGAAATTCGGCGTTGCGATAACTCGCCAGCGTAAAGATGCCCGCGAGAATCGGAATGGGGGGCGAGCCGCCCACTCCGATTCGATTGAGGAACTTTCCGAGCTGTTCCACATCAAACACCGGCTGCGCGAGCGCAAAACTGGCGCCGGCTTCAACCTTATATTCAAAGCGCCGCACTTCCTCATCCAGATTGAGCGCCGCAGGATTCACCCGGACTCCAATCAGGAAAGCCGTCCGCGTAGCTATGGGATTGCCCCCCGCATCCAGCCCGCGATTCAGATTATTCAGAATATTCACCAAGCCGATCGAGTCTACATCCAGGTCGGATGCCACAGCAGGCTCCGTCTGAGACGGAATCATCTCACCGGTGGTCGCCATCACATTTGTCAAACCCAACGCATAAGCGCCCAGCAAGTCCGATTGAATCATCCAGACGTTTCGGCCCCGGCAGCTGTAGTGCAGCACTGTTTCAAGCCCCGTCCGTTGCTGGATCAATACAGCCAGCGCTTGCGCGCCCATCCGGGCCGCGCCACCCATGCCATCGGGAATGCTGACGGCATCCATTCCCTGCCGCAAAAGGTACTGCCCTGCCTCGACTTCGCGGGTAGCATCGCAACCCTTGGGCGGAACCAACTCTACAAGGATGGGGAATTCATGATTCGCCAGCTTCTTTCCCAAACGTGACCGCTCTTCAACAGCCACGGGTTCGGCAATGGGTGTGCGCACCTGACGCACTTCCACCTGCACTGGACGCCGTCCTGGATTGAATGAGCGAACAGCCTTCTTGATAGCCCGAATATGCTCTGGGGTGGTTCCGCAGCAGCCGCCCACCAGCCTTACGCCGTGTTCAATAAACCGGCGGGCATAGTCGGCCATATAGTCCGGCGAGCACAAGTAGATGCTCCGACCATCCACCGTTCGTGGCAGGCCGGCGTTCGGCTGGGCGGAAAGCTTCCGGGTGGTCGCTTTGGCCATGCGCTCAATAGCTTCGAGCATTCCTACCGGCCCCACGCTGCAATTCAGACCGATCACATCCGCGCCCCACTCATCAAGCTGGCGCGCAAAATCCTCCGGCAACGCCCCCAATGGCGTGCTGCCGTCTTCCTGAACGGTCATCTGGGCCACCACGGGGACGTTCCCGACCTCGCGTGCTGCGAGCAGCGCCTGGCGCGCCTCATTCACATCCATCATCGTCTCGAGGACGATCAGATCCACTCCGCCTTCGATCAAAGCCTCTATCTGCTCCCGAAACATGACCTTGCCTTCGGTCAGGGAGGTGGGTCCCAACGGCTCCAATCGCAGACCGAGCGGCCCTACCGAGCCTGCCACGTAGAGCTCGTCACCGGCAATTTCGCGCGCTAGACGAACTCCAGCCAGATTGATCTCACGTACCTTGTCAGCCAGATTATACTTGACCAGCCGCGAGCGATTGGCCCCAAAGGTATTGGTTTCAATCACTTCGGCCCCGGCCTTGGCGTAGCCTAAGTGAACTTCCTTCACCAGGGCCGGCATAGTCAGGTTCAATTCATCAAAGCACTGGCTAAAGGGGATGCCTTTAGAGTAAAGCATCGTCCCCATCGCGCCATCCGCGACCAGGATTCGCCTTTCCAGCCGTTCCAAAAAGGGCTCTCTCATGATTGCATCAGTTTAACATGCCGAAACAGAAGTGATAAATGGGCTTCGGTAGGCTATGCTTCTTATGTTAACTTGGGTTGTAGCAGCAACCAGGCAAGATTTATCGTGTCCCATCATCTCTTCCTTCATCTCTCTCACTTTTTCGCTCGCTACGGGTATTGGACAATCCTCGGCGCAACGTTCCTGGAAAATACCGGCATTCCTGCCCCTGGCGCTACGCTGATGTTGTTCGCCGGCTTTATGGCGCGTACTGGAAAACTCCATCTGGGATGGGCAGTGCTGGCGGCAATCGCGGGGGCGACGTTGGGGGAATATACAGGCTTCCTGATTGGCCGCCTGGGGGGAGAAACACTGCTCGAAAAGCATCACCGGAAGCTGCTTATCTCTTCTCATACCTATGAGCGCTCCCGCGCCATTTTTTTGAAATATGCAGGCTGGGCCATTGTCGTAGCTCGATTTATCTCCGGCTTCCGAGAGATCGCTGGCATCCTCGCTGGCGTGTTCTTGATGCCACCGTCAAGTTTCCTGTTTTCCAATGTTATCGGGGCCATCCTATGGTCGGTCAGTATGGGAAGCCTCGGATACTTTCTTGAGGGCAGTTGGCGTCGACTGCTCCATCTTTTCATCCGAATTAATGTTATTGCGTTGATTGCCTTTGCAGTGGTGATCGCATTGCTCCTGCTTCGCAACCTTATCCGCCGCCCGCCTGGAACGCGTTAATGTTAATAGGCTGGTTATTGGTGGTTGCCTGCCCGCCTGGCAGCGACGACGCGGGGAATGCCGCTCAAGTCAGGTCGTACTTCAATATCCGTCCAGCCCGCTCCGAGCAGCCCCACGACTGTATCTCGCATGCTGTAGCCCATCTCGACCGCCACATATCCCCCTGGCTTCAGCAGTTGTTGAGCCTGGGGGAACAACCGGCGATAGACTTCATCCCCTTTCTCCAGCCCTCCCCAAGCCAGACGTGGCTCGAACTGCTTCACTTCGCGCTGCACCATGTCAAGCTCATCCTGACCCACGTAGGGTGGATTCGAGACCACAAAATCGAAGCTGGCGGCCTCGTACCCTTCAAGGAACCAAGCCAATAAATCGCTCTCGATGAATTGCACTCGGTCTACCAACCCCAGTCGTTCGGCGTTAGCTTTTGCCACGCGCAGCGCGGCAGGCGAAATATCGACGGCAAAAATCGCCGCATCAGGAAGTTCAGAAGCCAGCGCCATGGCAATACAGCCGGAACCTGTGCCGACATCCACCATGCGAAGTTTGCTTTGGGATTGGTCGCTATCATGCTGCCCATCAGGAGCTTTGGCGCCACGCTTTACCAGTTCCAACACCGTTTCCACAAGATGCTCGGTTTCCGGGCGAGGGATCAGCACATCAGGCGTGACCTTAAAATCCAGACCCCAAAACTCCTGATGGCCGGTAATGTATTGCGTGGGTTTGCCAGTCAGCCGTTCGCGGATATAGCTGAAATATCGTTCAGTGATTTCAGGAGCCAGCTCCTGCTCGGGGTGAACGTAAAGATAGTCGCGGGTGCATCCCAGGGCGTGCATTAGAAGGAGTTCTGCTGCAAGTTGCGGAGAAGGGACTTGGTCATCGGCCAGGGTTTTCAGACCTTTCCGAAAGGCCTCACGAAGCAACATCGGCGACGTGGAGGGGTTCGCCCCCGGGCGCGGCGGAGGCTTGTTTCAATTTCTCGGCTTGATAATAGGTAATGAGGGCTTCGAGGATCTCATCCAGCTTGCCGTCCATCACGCGGTCAAGCTGGTGCAATGTCAGCCCGATCCGATGGTCGGTCACACGATTCTGGGGGAAATTGTAAGTGCGGATCTTCTCACTGCGGTCGCCCGTCCCCACCATCGAGCGCCGCTCCTCGGTGATCTGTTTCCGTTGTTCCTGGAGCTTCATATCATAAAGTCGCGATCTCAGCACGCGCAGCGCCTTGGCGCGATTCTTGATCTGTGACTTTTCATCCTGGCAGGAAACGACTAGTCCTGTAGGTAAGTGAGTAATGCGCACGGCGGAATAGGTGGTGTTCACCGATTGCCCGCCCGGGCCGGAAGAGCAGAACGTATCAATCCGTATATCCTTCGGATCGATTTCGACTTCCACCTCATCGGCCTCCGGCAAAACCGCGACGGTCACGGCCGAGGTATGAATTCGGCCCTGCTGTTCTGTCGCCGGAACGCGCTGCACGCGATGAACGCCGCTTTCATACTTCAGCTTGCTGTAGACTTTCTGCCCTTCCACCATGGCAATCACTTCTTTAAGCCCGCCGACGCCCGAAACGCTGGTCGAAAGCACCTCCGCGCGCCAGCCCTGCGATTCAGCATAGCGGCTGTACATGCGGAAAATTTCCTGTGCAAAAAGGGTCGCCTCATCGCCGCCCGTGCCTGCCCGAATCTCGAGCACGACGTTCTTTTCATCATTCGGATCGCGCGGCAGCAGAAGGACCTTTAATTCGCCTTCCAGCGCCATCAATTGCCCCTCCAGCTTTTCCACTTCCTCCTGCGCCAAAGCTTTAAGGGCCGGGTCTGAGGCGGACTCTTGAAGCAGCGCCTTCGTTTCGGCAAGATTCTTTTCCGTTTCCTTCCATTGGCGGTATTTTTCGACCATCTCCCGCAAATCAGCATGGGCTTTGGCGGTCTTCTGATAAAGAGCCGGGTCCGACAACGTGTGGGAGTCGCTGAGTTGCGCCGTCAGCTCTTCGTACTTGCTTTCGATCTCATCGAGTTTTTGTAGGTAGTGCATGTCCGTCGAAAAAGCCTGCCGAAGGACTTTTGTAGCCTGTCATTCCGAAGAGCCGCAAACGACGAGGAATCCCTTCCTTTGGCTGATTCCGCAAATGCAGAGGCTCTTCGCTATCGCCCAGAATGACAGGCCCAAGGGCCTTCTCAATAATTTGTGAAAACTTCTCACCTATGCAATCACCAGTTCCCCGCCCCGGGTCTTTTCCAGTTCCATCGCGGATTCGAGAGCTTTCATCGCCACTTCAAGTTGGGTGTCATCCGGCTCCCGAGTTGTTATCCGCTGCAACCAGAGACCCGGTTGCGAAGCCCAGCGCCAAATCCATCCTTGCGACTTTGCGGCAAAGCGAATGAATTCGTAAGAGACGCCCGCAATCACCGGTAGCAGCAGAATGCGGCTGATCAGTTTCCAGGCAAAAGACTGAAAGGGCAGGAACAAATAAATAATCAGCGCAATCACCATCACCACCAGAAGAAAGCTGGTGCCGCAACGGGGGTGAAACCGGGTTGCGCTGCGGGCGCTTTCCAAATCCACGTGACCGCCAGTTTTTTCAAACGCCCATACGACCTTGTGCTCTGCCCCGTGATATTCGAAAACCCGCTTGATTTCCTTCGACTGCGCCAGGAGGATCAAAAAGGCCAGAAACAGCGCCAGGCGAATGATGCCATCCACCAGGTTAAAAGCAATGAAATTATGGATGACGCCGTAATGATGCTGAATAAATGTCGAGGCATAGAGCGGCAGGAATTTGTAAAAGGCGATAAAAAATCCCAGCGAACAAACCAGATTCAAAGTCAACAACCAGTTGTTAAATTCGGGTTTTTTCTTTGCCGCGACCGACCCAGTCTTTTCCTCATCCAGCGCTTCCTGCGCCGAATAACGCAAGGCGCGAACGCCCAGCGCCATCGCCTGGCCTAGAACGCCAAGCCCGCGCAGGAGCGGATATTTCAGCCAGGGATGCCGTTCCGCGGGGCGATCCAGATAATCCTGACTCACCGCAACCGATCCGGACACCTTGCGCACCGCAACGGCCCAGGCATGGGGCGAACGCATCATCACCCCCTCGATCACCGCCTGCCCGCCCACCAACACCTCTTCAGAACCCTGGACCAGCGGCAGAATAGCGAGACGGATCCCTTTGCGAAGATAGGAAAACACGCCCTTGTTAAGATGCCATTCCATGAATTACGTTCCAGCCTTAGCCTAACTATTCCGCATCGGGAAACCCCTTCGTTTCATCATACAACATGGCGCGAGCCAAAGCATTAAGAGGTATTCCCATACTTCACGGCATCTTGACATCCTGGAAAGCATCCTCTAACTTACGTTAATGTTTTGAGGAAGAGGAAGATGAAAGGCTAAACCCTATGCGAATCGTTTTTATTGCTTCGGAATGTGTGCCGTTTTCGAAAACAGGCGGCCTTGCTGACGTGGTCGGGGCCCTGCCGGAAGCGCTCCAGGCATTAGGCCACAAGGTGGAAGTCATCATTCCGCGCTACCGCGCAACGAAACCGGGAACGATTTTGCCCCACGCCTCCAATCTTACTGTCCCGCTCACTTCGGGGTTCAAGTCTGCCGCCATTCAGCGCGGGGATATCATCAAGGGAGTCCAACACTACTTTGTGGACTGCCCGGAACTCTTTGACCGCGACGGGCTTTATCAAACCAAAGACGGCAAAGATTATCCGGATAATGCCCTCCGCTTTGCCGCCTTTTCTCTCGCCGCTCTCGAAGCTTTGAAACATGTGAGCGAATCGCCGGAAATTATTCACTGCCACGACTGGCAAACCTCGCTGGCGCCGGTCTATCTGAAACGCCTGTACGCGAGCGACCCCTTTTTCCGGCAGACATCCACCGTCCTCACCATCCACAATCTCGGCTATCCGGGCCTTTTCCCTGCCGAAGTGCTGTCGCAGATTACGCTCGATTCCGATCTCTTCAACATTGACGGCCTGGAATTTTTCGGCAAAGTCAATTTTCTGAAGGGCGGCATTCTTTTTTCAGACTTCATCACGACAGTCAGCAGGCGCTATGCCGCTGAGATCCAGACACCCGAGTTGGGTTACGGCCTTGACGGCGTGCTTCGCTCCCGGGCCGATCGTATCCAAGGCATCCTGAACGGCGTCGATTACGAAGCCTGGAATCCGGCCACAGACCGGCTCATTCCTGCCCGCTACACGCCGCAGAATCTGGAGGGGAAAAAGGCTTGTAAAAAGGCTCTGCTGATGCGGATGGGCGTCACCCAGCCGGCGCTCGACCGGCCCGTAATTGGAATTGTGTCTCGCTTCGCCATTCAGAAGGGATTTGACCTGATCTCTGAGATTGCCGAAGAGCTGGTGAAGACAGGCGTCTATATTGTTGCCTTAGGCGCAGGCGAGCCGAAATACGAGCAGTTGTTCCGCGAGCTTGCAGCCCAATATCCCGATAGATTCCTGGTAAAAATAGCCTACGATAATGAGCTAGCTCATCAGATCGAAGCTGGTTCGGATATTTTCCTGATGCCTTCGCGTTACGAGCCTTGCGGGCTGAACCAGATTTACAGCCTGAAATACGGAACTGTGCCCGTAGTAAGGGCTACCGGGGGGTTAGATGACACGATCCAGGAATTTGACGGGAAGGAAGGCACAGGCTTCAAATTCAGTGATTACTCGGCTGCTGCCCTGTTGGGGGCGATTCAAAAGGCGCTTGAATTTTATCGCCGGCCGGCGGCCTGGGCGCAAGTCATGCAAAACGGCATGAGCCAGGACTTTTCATGGACCGTGTCGGCGCGCTCGTATGCTGAGATTTATGAACGGCTTCGAGCGGCCAAAGTCCGAACCAAGATGGCTTCATAAACATCCAATGAAATAGCGTTACGTTTAGAAAATGCGAGGAGTTGTCGGCGCATATATCTGGTTGTAGTGCCGAGATTTGTGTCCGGCACGCTGCTGTGAAGGGCGGCGCTACGAACGCATCTATTTTTCAGACGTAACATTAGAGGAGAAGGAACCCTATGGCAGGAAATCACATTATGGAATTCACAGAACAAAACTTTGACGAGCAGGTTCTGAAATCCGCAAAGCCCGTGCTGGTGGATTTCTGGGCCCCCTGGTGCGCGCCTTGCCGCATGATGGCTCCCACGGTGGATGCTGTGGCGGCTGAATACGCTGACCGGGCTGTGGTGGGTAAATTGAACGTGGACGATCACCAGTCTCTCGCAACGCGCTACAATATCCGAGGCATCCCTGCGTTGCTGTTGTTCAAAGATGGGCAGGTCCGGGAACAGGTTGTGGGGGCAACTTCTAAAGATGTCATCACGAAAATGATCGAAAAGCATCTCTAACCAGCTTGCAGTTGCCCATAATCCCAAATCCTTACAAAATTTGATGCAGGCCCCTTGAAGCCCTCCAGAATCACACCCGATCCTGGCACAAACGAACGAGCTTTCAGAAGTGGCTGCAAAAATGAGACAGCGGCTCTACAGGTCTCAGTCAAAACCCAGGAGATTCATTGTAGCGGCGCCGTCCCGTACGCCCGGGCGACTGAAATAAAGGCCGGCGATGAGGACACCGCCGCCCCAATAGCGTTTTCCACACAAACTCTTCATGCCACTACGCCTGACAGATGGCAATGTAAAATCGCTGTGGCATTCTTCTCTCCAGGGTTCGCTATCTGCCCTAACTTCCCAGCCTGATGAACCTGATTTGGCATTTTCGGGTTACAATAAGCACGGCTCACCGAAATGTGTGAGTCATTTCTCGATATGGAAAAGAATACGGTTTTAGTGGGTGTTCAATGGGGGGATGAAGGCAAGGGCAAAGTGGTGGATGTCCTGGCGGATCAGTTTGATATCGTAGCCCGGTACCAGGGCGGCGCTAACGCTGGGCACACCGTCGTCGTAGACGGAAAGAAATTTATTCTTCAACTTATCCCGAGCGGCATTCTGCGCCCGGGTAAGATTGCGGTGATCGGCAATGGTGTCGTCCTCGATCCGGAAGCCTTGTTTTGTGAGGTGGAAGCCATTGAGAGAGCAGGCATCCAGGTGGGCGATCGCCTGCGGATCAGCGACCGTTCGCATTTGATCCTTCCCTACCACCGCATGCACGAACAGGCCGCCGAGGCCGCTCGCGGCGATGACAAAATTGGAACCACCTCCAAAGGCATTGGACCTTCTTATGAAGACAAAGCCTCGCGGCGCGGATTGCGCTGCTGCGACCTGCGCGATGCCCGAATCTTTAGGGAAAAATGCAAGCGGGCGCTCCTTGAAAAAAACCGCTACGCCGCCGCCTTTTCCGGAGAAGTTATTGCAGACGCAGATCAACTGATTGAAAGCTACTGGTCGCAGGCGCGGCGCATCGTCCCTTTTCTGGTCAACACGGCGGACTACCTGAACCGCGAGATGGATCGCGGGAAAACGGTGCTTTTTGAAGGAGCGCAGGGCACCTTGCTGGACCTCGATCATGGCACTTACCCGTTTGTCACTTCGTCCAGCGCCGCAGCCGGCGGAGCCTGCACCGGCGCGGGTGTGGGCCCCACACGAATTGGGGCCGTCATCGGGGTCTCCAAAGCCTATACCACGAGGGTGGGCAGCGGTCCATTTCCGACCGAAGTGGAAGGCCAGGGAGCCGAACTGCTTCGGGAGCGAGGCGGAGAGTACGGCGCCGTCACCGGGCGCCCCCGGCGCTGCGGATGGTTCGACGTGCCCGCAGCGCGCTACAGCTCCAGGCTCAACCATCTGAGCGCGCTTATCATTACCAAGCTTGACATTCTCGATCACCTGGCGGAAATTCCAGTAGGCGTCGAATATCAATTGAACGGCCACACTCTGACGGAATTTCCCGCTGAGGCGGAGACCCTCGAACGAGTCGAGACGCGCTACAAGATGCTGCCTGGCTGGCAACAATCCACCTTCGGCCTGCGCGATTACGCTCAACTGCCCCAAAAAGCCAGAGATTATCTCCAGTTCATCTCAGACCAGGTTGAGGTGGAAATCGCCATGATCTCAACCGGGCCTGGCCGCGAGCAAACGATCTGGATGGAAAACTGTGAATGGATGAAGCAGACGGCCTTGAAGCAGCAATAAACCGTCAGAGATCATGATCCTGACTTTTGAGCAAGCGCTTCAAACCATCAAAGAAAAGCTTTCCGCGGCTGCACCGAGCATCCCAACGGAAACCTTACCCTTGGCGGAAGTTTTCGGTCGAATTCTCGCTGAAGAGGTGTTTGCGGATCGAGACCTTCCACCATTCCACCGCTCAGCGCGGGACGGCTTCGCGGTAAGATCAGGCGACTTCACAGCCCTTCCTGTTACGCTCAAATGCATTGGCGAAGTCCGGGCGGGCGGATATTTCCACGGCAGCGTCGGGCAGGGCCAATGCGTCAGCATCATGACCGGCGCTCCGTTGCCGGATGGTGCGGACGCTGTCGTGATGCTTGAGGACGCGCAGGTCGAAGACTCGCAGGTGATTTTCCAAAAGCCGATTCGGGCGTTTGAGAATGTTATTCATAAGGCAAGCGAGGCGGCTCAGGGTGAGCGGGTGCTTTCAAGCGGCCAAAGTCTTGGCGCAGGTGAAATTGGACTTCTGGCCGCTCTCGGCAAGGTCTCCGTGAAGGTTTTTCGTAAGCCTTTGGTGGCGGTTCTGGCCACGGGAGACGAACTGGTGGATATGAACCAGAAGCCGGAATGGTTTCAGATTCGCAACAGCAATTCCGCGCTGCTTGCGGCGCAAATCGCCCAGGCCGGAGGCATCGCGCAGATTTTTGAAACTGCGCCGGACGAAAAGACAGCGCTAAGACGGCTCATTGAACAGGGATTCATCGCGGATTTGCTTTTGTTAAGCGGCGGAGTCTCTGCCGGAAAGTATGACCTGGTAGAGCAAGTGCTGGCCGAACTGGGGGCGGAATTCTATTTTCAGAAGGTCGCCATCCGACCGGGGATGCCGGTGGTTTTCGGACGCGCTGGCGAAAAATTTTTCTTCGGCCTCCCGGGAAACCCCGTCTCAACTTACGTCACTTTTCGCCTTTTCGTTCGGCCAACAATTCGCGCGCTTTCTGGCGCGCCATTCGCCAAACCCTTGTTCCTGCGGGCTCGCCTTGCAAGCTCTGTCTCGCGCAAACCGAACCTTACCACATTTGTTCCTGCCTGGGTGGATTCAAGAGAGGGCGTTCCAACCGTTGATCTGGTAAAGTGGCAAGGTTCCGGAGACCTGGTTGGACTGACCGCCGCCAATTCGTTTCTGGTGGTGCATCCCGAGCAGGCGCACCTGGAAGCCGGCGACTGGGCGGACGTGCTGTTAGTCGATCACTAAATCACCGGGTTATTGAGCCAGTCTCTTGCTCGACTTAATGTTATGGCTAAAAGCTTGAGCCATTATGATCCGAAGGGCCGCATCAGGATGGTGGATATTTCTGCCAAACCGGATACGGTTCGCCAGGCCATAGCCGAAGCCTATGTGAGGATGAGCGCAAAAACGCTTCGCGAGGTCAGGCATAACCCCAAGGGCGATCCGCTGGAGATCGCGCGGATTGCCGGTATTGCGGCGGCAAAGAAGACTGCGGAGTTGATTCCCCTTTGCCATACCTTGCTTTTAAGTCATGCGGACGTAAAAACTCAGATGAACTCGACGGGCGTGCATATCACTTCAGTGGTCCGCTCGATGGGGCCGACGGGCGTTGAAATGGAAGCGCTCACTGCCGCTTCCGTGGCCGCCCTGACCATCTACGATATGTGCAAGGCTTTGGACCATGGAATTGAGATCACCGATTTGCGGCTTGTCGAGAAAACCGGGGGCAAGAGCGGAACGTACCGCAGAAAGCAGAAAGCGGTAAGCAGAAGGCAGTGGGCAGAGAGTCGGGGTGGGCATTAGGCAGAAGGCAGAAAGCAGAGGAAGCTTAACCGAGCGGGCCAGCGGCTGGCGCAGCATAGCCGCCGCCAAAGCCAAATTTCAAATTTTAGATTCCAGATTCCAGATGGCAACTATATACGACGACAAAAATAGACTTGGATGAATGTGATCTGAGCCCGGCCTTTATGCAGTTTCGCTTGTTAATTGTGCGCAAATATTTGTGACGCTATGTAGAGATATCGTTCCGGGTGCAAAACAGCGACTGTGGGCGGCGCTGCTATAACAGGGGAACGACTTACTGGCTTTTGGCTTTTGGCTTTTGGCTTTTGGCTTTTGCTTTCCGCCTTCTTGTTTTTCAATGTCCACTTCACTTCGCGCCAAAATCCTGGTTCTGAGCGATGCTTGCTCGCGGGGCGAGCGGCAGGACCTTTCCGGCCAAGCCTTGCGTGAAACGCTCGAAGCTCATCACTGGACGGTGGTCGAAAGCGCCATCTTGCCGGACGACTTCATCCAGATTCGCAAGTGGCTTGAGACCTGGGCAAAGGGGGATGATTGCGATGCCATCTTCACGACGGGCGGCACCGGCCTTGCTCCGCGCGACGTGACGCCCGAGGCCACCCGTGACGTAATCGAAAAGGAAGCGCCCGGGCTTGCCGAATTGATCCGCGCTGA
>CADDZJ010000061.1 GCA_902812415.1 Acidobacteriota bacterium | reverse complement strand
GCCAGAAATAGCTGGCAATATCGTGATAGCGCGGATCGCCGGTCACTTCATACTGGCGCGCCGCGCCGATGATCTTGGGGATGTTGGTGTTGGCATGCAGCCCTTTCAACTCGTCACGGTATTGTGCCAGAGGATCGAAGACGGCATGGTGGTCAAAGCGCCGCGCCGTGCGGAGATATTGTTCCTTGCCCGTTACCGCGTACAGGTTGCAGAGCACCTCCAGCATTCCGCCCTGCTCTACCTCCAGCACGCGCTGCATGTGCTCATCGCTTAAAGGCCCGGTCCACCTTCCCACCCAGCTTGCTATGCCTTCTGCGGTCTCAAGCGCCTGCTCGTTGCCGCAGTGCGTATACATGTCGAGGTGGCCGGCCATGATCTTGTGAAGCGTATAAAACGGCGCCCAGACTCGCTTGCCTTCCCGCAAACGGTCAAAGAATTCCTCGGGGAATGCGCTCAAGTATCCATTCCCGCGCTTTTTCTGACACTGCGCAAGATCGGCGACCAGCGCATCGGCTTTCTTTTTTAAGTCCTCATCCCCGGTGCTGGCGTACATCAGCGCGGAGGCCGACAAGTAGTGGCCACCGCAAAAATGCCCGCGCAATTCGCAATCGGGCTTTTCCCAGCCGCCAAAAGGCTGAGCCGTGGAAGGAAGACCGGCAGTCAGCCGAAACATATGCGCCAGGCGGTCGTTGGGAAGCATCTTCAAGTAGGCTCGGTTAGCCTCCATCTGTTGCTTGAAGATGCCATCCAACAGTCGAATCTGGCGGTTGGGGAATGGGAGAACTTTCCAGAAGACTTTCTCGTGGCTCACAGGCTGACCATTCTGCATCACGGTGTCGAGAACCGGATTTTGCGGTGGGGCTCCCAGGGCAGCCCCCGGCAGCACGGAAGCGCCGGCTGCCGCCATCGTTAGTTTCACAAACTGTCTTCGGCTGAAGGAATGCGTAGTTTCCATAAGACAATCTTCCTTGCTGGACTCTGAAGGATTAAACAACGCACACCGGCCCCCTTTCTCCCCGCCGGGAGAAAGGGGGCCTCAATGATCTGTAGCGCCTGGCATGCTGCCTTGAAGGGTGGCGCTACGAGTCAAGGCTTTCAGACGGTTCAGAACGAAATGTGCGCCGCCAGGTTGATGTTTCTCGCCGGGAAGGTTGAGGTTGAGCTTCCAAACAGCGAGTCCGAAATATTGCCGTCCGGATTCTGCAAATTGACGCGGTTAAAGGCATTGTAGAACTCGGCCCGAATTTCAAGCGTCGCTCCCTCCTTGCCGATGAACCAGGGAATCTTCGTATCCTTAAAGAGGCTCAAGTCAGTATTGGCGAAGCCGGGGCCGATAAACGTGTTGCGTCCAAGCGTTCCATCCTGGCCAAGCCCAGGCCGGCCAAAGTCCGTTGAACTGAAGATCTTGTGTGGAAATTGGAAAGCTGACCGGTTGCCACTCTTGAAGTTCCCGAAGCTGGGCTCATTCGGGAAATCGTAATTCCAGCCGTCGG
This sequence comes from Acidobacteriota bacterium, assembly GCA_902812415.1. GTDB lineage: Bacteria > Acidobacteriota > Terriglobia > UBA7540 > UBA7540 > RH2-MAG17b. The sequence goes on along the minus strand of CADDZJ010000061.1, from coordinate 22,453 downwards.
CGTTGAAGTCACACCCATTGTTCCCCACAATCTGCCCAGCGCCGCTGTAAACAGGCTCAAAGGGCAGGGAACAGAACACGCTATAAGGTCCGCCGCTTTGAAGAATCGTGATAGCGCCCACATTCCAGCCGCTGAAAAGCTTTCTTACCGCTCCGCTTGCAGTGAAATGGGTGGCGACGTTCGGCAAGGCAAATGTTTCACTGAAGGCCAGCTTTTGCCTGATATCGAAATCCGCCAGACCTTTATTTAACTGCAAGTTGCCAACATCCACAATGTTAAGCCCTGTGCCAAAAGAGCTCGCTGTATCAATGGCCTTGCCGAGGGTATAAGCTGCCTGCAGAGATAATGTCCTTCCCACATGGCCCTGGATTGCCGCATCGAAGCCATTGTATGCGGAAAAGCCATTGCTCTGGCCGTAGTCGATCTGGCCGAAGCTGGTGTTGAGCCTTGTGAGCACATCATTGGTCTGAATGAGATTGCCGTCGTAGCGGTTTACATCGTAGCCTTGCAGCAGGTCACGGCCCGCCGAACCCACATAGTTCGCCTGCACCATCCAATTGGTGTTTAAGGCATATTCGATTCCAAAGAAGTAATTCTCGGAGTAGCCCAGGCCCAGGTTCGGATCTTCAACAATGACGTCGGAAGGTACGCCGATTAAACCGTTTTTAGGATCGAGACCGGCCTGAAGCGGCGGGTAGGGGAAATTCCATGGGGAATGGTGCAAGGGCGCGAGGCCATAAACGGGCTTCACCGCCGTCTGCTGGCTGACCGCAGCCGTCGCAAAGAGAGGAAGGTAGGTGCAACAGTCGTGGTAGAACTGGCCGCCCGGACGGTCCGTGAAAAAGCCGAAACCCGCGCGGATAGCCATTTTGCCCTGATGGGTGGGATCCCAGGCGATGCCGATGCGCGGTTCAAAGCCTTTATAATCCGTTCCCAGCAACGGATTGCTGACGTGTTCCATATGGGCGTTTGCAATCCGCTCGCTGAAATTGTCGCCGCCAAAGAAGCGCAGGTTGGTGAAGCGATTGTCTTTATTGTAAGGATTGAAGTAGACCTCCCAGCGTAAGCCGTAGGTAAGGCTGATGTTGGGGCGCACCTTCCAGTTATCCTGGAAAAAGACGCCGAGGTCGGGCATTTCAGGCGCAAAGCCCAATCCCAGGCGCTCCCCATTCGCGGGATTAAATCCGAGATTCGTTTCCGAGAAGGGCTTATCCAAAGCAAAATCGTAAAGGCTGTTGAAATTGAATTGCGGCCGCGTGAAGACGTTCTGAAAGTTGGCCACCGAACCCCAGCCTTCGTCGATGGCGAAGCGCACGCCGGTCTTGAAGGTATGCGTGCCGCGATTCATGGTGAGCACATCCCGCCACTCCGGATTGTTCTGAATAAACGTCGCGTCGGAAAAGCCCACGCCGTAGGCGGCAATTCCTGGAACATTCGATAAGGGGACATATCCATTCACCGCCGGGTCCGTCCCCCAGGAGCGGGTTGCTCCAAAAGCGGCTTCATTCAGCACCGTGGGCGAGAAGATGTGCGTGTAATCCAGGTTGAAGTATTCCGTATATTGCGGCCCCACTCCGGTAAAAGCCGGATAAACGTTGGGCGCAGCAAACTCCACGGTCTGCATCGTGGTGCGGTAGAAATTCCCGTAGATGCGGTCTTTTTGATTGTTGAATTCATGATCGATCCGCGCGTTCCACTGAATGCCGTTGCGGAAGACGGTTTGCGAGAAGATGCCGTTCTCCGTCAGAGGGAAATTGCAGGGAAGCTGGCCGATCGGGGTTGTGACCGGCGTGGAGGGGCCGCCCGGAAGAGCGTCGCAAGGCGCAGGGCTGGTGGCATCGGGAGCGCCCATCGCCAGCGGGCCGGCAAGAATGCCCGGGCCTGTGGGGGTCACTGCCGCTGGGAAAGAACTCATATCAAAGGTTGAGATGTTATTCGGATAAGCGCTTTTCATGTAGTTGATGAATTGCGCGCTGGGAACGCTAGTGGCAAAACTATCGCCCACGCCGGAACGGAGCACATCCATCGAGGCGAAGAAAAACGTGTTGTCCTTCTTGATGGGTCCGCCCAGGCTCCAGTTGAATTCATTGCGGAGGAAGGACGGAAGGCTGCTTTCAAAGACGGTTCTTGCCGCCAGATGATTATCCGTCCAGTATTCGCCGAGCGTTCCATGGAACTGATTGGTGCCCTGTTTGGTAACAATATTCACCACCGAAGAAGAGTTGCGGCCATACTGCGCCTCAAAATTGTTGACGAGCACTTTGACTTCCTGAACGGAGTCTGCATTTGGCGTAAGGTTTGTGACGCCGCCGCGCGGAGTTCCATTCACATTGGCTCCGTCCACCAGGAAATTGTTGGCCTCAGCACGCTGGCCGCTGGCGTTCAGGTTCACCCCGAATTCCGCATTGAAGATATCGTTGGTGGCCTGGGCGTAAGCCTGCCCGCCGCCGGAAGGTAATCCGGTGACGCCCGGCGTCAGCACGACGAGGTCATAAACGTTGCGGCCCACCAGCGGCAGATCCTCAACCTGACGGGGACTGATTAAGGAAGAAACCCTAGCCTGCGTGGTGTTCACCGGGGGAGGCGCTGCTGTCACGGTGATCCTTGTGGAGGTTGCGCCCACGTGCAGCGTCACGTTGACGTTTCGGGTCTGGGTGGTTTCAAGGACAATATTCTGCTGTTCCACGGTTGAGAATCCCGGCGCTGAAACTGTCATCGAAAACTGCGCGGGAGGGAGAGAGTCAAAGCGGTAAAAACCAGAAGAGTTGGTATGGGTTGTTCGCGTCTGGCCGGTGGCCAAATCTTTGATGGTCACCGTGGCATGGGGTACCACCGCGCCTGAAGGGTCAGTGACCGTTCCTTCAATCGCGCTTGAAAATGTGGCTTGAGCCTTCGCCAGGCTGGGGAAGGCCGCAAGCGCTGCCGCTGCGATCACCATTGCCATCCAGTTTTTGAAGCTCATACTCACGCTCCTTTCTTGACGATTAACCGCGCCCTGTCTTTAGCTGACGCCCGTCGGCGCGCAGCCCTGCTCACCAAATGCTAATTACCATTACGATCAGATCGGTCGTTCGCGAATTTCGAAAAAAGCGCCAAATTTGCCCTCCAAGTGGTAAAACGTTTCATTACAACTACTGCAACTCCATCAAGATGTCAAGTACTTTTTAAATTTTTTGATATTACTTCATCTGATAAACGAACTCAGCTTTAGAGGAAGTTAACGCATACTCACCGCGCATCAGTTGGTTTTATACGTTTGATACGTATGAAACAAAATATACAAAATATACGCCCACAGGATTTTCTGAACCTGTTAAGCTGCTCTTGTCTGTCAATGATTGTGCGCACAGGAGGCAGGCATTGCAGTAGAAAACGCCATGGCGTTTTTCTCAGTTTTCTTCAAGAAATGCTGGGAGGGAATTCTTCAAAGCTGGATCAAACAGCAATCCCAAGTCATTGATTTTCTTCAGTTTAAATCCTCTCTGGGCGGCCTCCCTCCAACTGTTCTGCCGCACACGCTTTGAATACTGTTTTCACCACAGAGGCCATGGAGAGCACAGAGGTTCTTATCTCCGTGCCCTCTGTGATCTCCGTGGTGAACTCTCCTTTATCGTCGAACCGGTTAGCGAGCTGACAAAATCACATTGATAAACACAGCAACGAGACGCCTTGCCGGGGAAGCATAAAACTGAGTCTTATCTTGCCGTTCTTCAAGTTTAACCAGCGAGGGGATGTCAGCAAGTGCAACTGTCCGGCGGCTTTCAGCGCGGCATCTTGCCTGGGGGATGGATCTTGCGGTGATCCCATCGCTTGCCAGACCGTGAAGGAATTACTGGTGTTTTGATCCACGCGGAAGTGTTCGAGCAACACCCGTTCTGCTGTCCGCGGAAATCCCTCGATGGTTAGACGGACTTGTGCGGGTGATGCCGTCACCGCGTCATCGTTGTAATTCCATACCAGGATGCAAACTTCGCGCCCCTGGCGGGTTGCCATCACATTGATGTCTGGCCTCTCGCGCACGCCTGATTTCAATACGGTATCCAGGCTGAGGGCGCCGCCGCTTTCGGCTGCGATGCGTTCATTCCCCCAGCAGGCCCAGCATGCGGAAAAAATTCATCAAGGGTTTATCGATCCCGTGCGTTGCGAGCGAGCGGAAGCCGGCGAAGTAGGGCTGGCCCGGAAAGGTGAAGGCCCAAGTCACGGCGCCCTGAAGGTTGATCTGATAACGCTCGGCAAGCGCCAGCGTGCCATGGAGAAGCTCAGCCTCATAGCTGGCATACTGCGAAGTATTGCGGTAGCCATTCTGCGGATGGGTTATTGCAGCGCATGCGGCGCAACCTTCCGGGTCTGACTCGCTGATGATGACAGGCAGTTTCCGCAGCTTCGGAAAGCTTGCAACGATGGCAAATCCACGGTCAATGTCCCTGAGATTCTGGCCGATATCCATCTGCACATGGCCATCGGCGATGCGCGTTCTGCCCTTGGCGTGGAATGAAATAAAGTCAATCGGCGCGCCGGTCTTTCCTGTAACAGAGTTCGTTCCGCTTACGCAATGCTTGAGAAAACCCTGAAGAAATGCAGCGGCTCGCGGGCTTGCTGGTCCGGTGGTCGCCGGTCCACCTACACGCGCGGAGGGCAATGCGCGCTTCACGGCGTCTGCGGTGTAGTCATAGAGCTTGCAATATTCCTCCAGCGTTCCATGCCAGTAGCCGATATTCGGCTCGTTCCACACCTCCCAGTTCCACCGTTCCACTTCCTTACGTCCATAGCGTTCCACAGAATGCCGCACCCAGCGGTAAATCAATTCGGCCCATTGCGGGTAGTTTTTCGGGGGATAAGACCAGCCGGTGAATAGCGGTCCGTTCGGATAATGATGCTGGTAAGGCTCAGGATGAGTGGAGAGCGCCTCCGGCATAAAGCCGATTTCGACAAAGGGCATCATGCCCAACTCACGATATGTGTCGAAAATCTTGTCAAGAATTGTCCAGTCGTAAACAGGCTGGCCGGAGACATTCAGCGTGAACGCGTTCGTCGATCCCCATTTCAAGGCGGGGGCGCCGTTACCCGTGGTCAGCAGATTGTGCGCGCGGTCATGAACAGGATAAGGACAGAGTGAGGCAAGTTCCGAGAGAAGCTCGCGCCCTTCAGGGCTATAGGTGTAATTCGGCTCGTCGTGACCAAAATAGGCCCAGACCGGTTTGAACGCACCTTGAACTTCGGCCACATTGACACGGATAGTAACGGCCTGCTGAGCGCGAAGCATCCACGGCATAAGCATAAAAATCAGGGCATGAAGAAATCTTTTAAACACAAACGACGCTCCTTGTGAACGGGATAATGCCGTCTTGACAATCAAACCACGATCATAAACTATACGATGCTCAGGCCTGCCGGTCACAACCGGCGATGGCGGCGGAAAGAAGACTGTCGAAATGAAAAACCCTGGTAACCGGCGCGACTTCATGAAACTGATAACGGCCTCCGCGCTTGCTCCTGCGCTTCGAGACAGCGCGGGATCCCCCCAACCTGGAGACACAGCGAGCAATAGCTTTAATGCCCGGGTCGAAAAATGGGATGTTCAGGAAATCGCGCTGCGAAGCTCGAAGAGCTATTCCAATCCGTTTCAGGAAGTCCGTCTTGAATGCCGCTTCAAATCCGGGAGCCACGAAGTGGGAGCGGAAGGCTTTTATGACGGAGACAACCAGTGGAAGGTTCGCCTGATGCCTACTGTGGAGGATGAATGGACTTTTAAAACATCCTCGAACGATTCTGATCTGAATGGCAAGACAGGATCATTTCTGTGCACGTCACCCCGCCCGGGCAATCACGGTCCGGTCCAGGTTCAAAACCAATATCACTTCGGCTATGCGGACGGGACGCCGCTCTTCGTGCTGGGCACCACGCTTTACAACTGGATTCACCGCGAGGAGGCTTTGCAGCAGCGCACCCTGCAAACGCTGAAAGAGAGTCCGTTCAACAAGGCGCGGTTTTGCATTTTCCCCAAATGGTATCCATACAACCGGGTTGAACCGCCTCTTTATCCTTATGTCAAGATTGGGGAGAATCGGTTTGACTTTGAGCGATTCAATCCCGCCTATTTTCGTCACATCGAACAACGCCTCAAAGATCTGGCAGCGCTGGGGATTCAGGCTGATCTCATCCTGTTTCATCCTTACGACAAGTGGGGATTTTCCAAAATGAGTCCGGCTCAGGATGATGCCTATCTTCATTACCTGGTCGCTCGTCTTGCGCCTTTTCGCAATGTGTGGTGGACCATGGCGAACGAATTTGACTTCATCAAGCCTGCGAAAAACTGGAACCATATTTTTCAGGAGGTTGATAAGTCAGATCCCTACGGGCATCTTCGCGGCATTCACAACGGGCGCTCATGGTACGACCACAGCAAGCCCTGGGTGACGCACTGCGATATCCAATTGCAAGGCGGAGACACTTACGTGACCGCGCTCGGCGCGCGGATGAAATATGGCAAGCCGGTGCTGGTGGATGAATACGGCTACGAGGGCAACAATATGATGCCCTGGGGCAGCCTTACCGGGCGCGTGGAAACAAGCCGGCATTGGGGCGTGACGATGGCGGGCGGATATGCTTCTCATGGCGAGACGTACGTGCATCCTGGCGACATCTTGTGGTGGGCTGTGGGCGGAGAGTTGGTGGGTGAGAGTCCGGCGAGGCTGAGGTTCTTGAAACAGATTCTGAGTGAGACGCCGTACCAGGAACTTCAGCCTTTGCCCGATGCGGTCAAACGTGGGACTGCTTTGGGGAAAAAGGGAGAACTTTATCTCTGCCATTTTACGGAGCTTGGCGACCGCGAGAAATTTGAACTAAGGATCGAGGGGGCAGGGGCTTTCAGCGTCGATCTGCTCGATCTGTGGCTGATGAAAACTTATCCGCTCGGTCATGTAAGCCCTGGCGCGCATGTCTTCAATCTTCCATTCGTTCCGAGCTTGTTACGATTGAGACGCTCTGCCGTAACGGGGTCAAAGACGCAGCCGTTGCCTTCCATTCAGGACTTATTGCAAAGGTGGGAATCGCAGTCCGGCTAATACAAACGCACTGAGCGAGGTGACGAAACTGTAGCGGCGATGTCCTCATCGCCGCTAAATTCGCCGGTGAGGACACCGGCGCTACAGCCGCACGTAATATGACCAATCCGTCTCAGCAGCTTATGATGCGTGGCGCTATTTCAGAAAGTCCCCGGTCACCCTAGTCGGTTCCGTCAGCGCTTCGAGCGAGTCGATATCAAAGTCTTTATAGAGGTCCAGGCAGAAAAGGTCCGGCGCGTCCTGGTAACGCACGGGCTTTTCCAGAAGGTAGCTGAGGCTGCGCATGCCCTGATGAATCTCGACGGTTGAAAAAAGTTGTGGTTGCAATGCTGCGGCGATGAGAGAAACCATCTGGCTGCGGATGCCGTCGCTTTCCAGGCGCACGCGCTGCGGAGCCCAGGTCTGCTGCGCCCAATGGATGATGCCGATCAATTGCGCCGCTTCCATTCCCAGCGGGCGCTCTCCGGTGGCGGCCAGCATTTCCGCCATGAGTTCCGCGTGTCTGGGCGGCGCGGCTTCGCCGGTGAAAAGCAGGTCGAGCACAAGCGCCTGTTCCCCGCGTTCCAGGCGGGCTGCCACCGCAGGGAATCTGTCCCGGACTTCCGCTCCGGCCCCCTTTCTGCCCTGATCGTTCAGGAAGACGGTCATCGCGGCATTCGCAGGAGTCGGAACATCCTTGATCCAGCTTCCGGTAGCGCTTAAGCCGTTATCCATCTCAAACCGATAGGAGATGGATTCCACCTGATTATGGTAGGTGTTGAATTCCGGCCATGCCCGCGACATCTCAACCGGATGGTAGCGCACAACTTGCATGAGCTGATTTCGTTCCTCGGCACTCCACCGGGCTCTTTGCAACGCGCCTGAAGGAATGGGCTGCCGTTTGATTTCGCCCGCCATCTTTCTGGCCAGGCCGAGAATCGTGAGGTTATCATCGGGAACTCCTACCCGGAGATCGTCGTAACTCTGCACATCTTCGCCCACCGGAATTTCGCTTGTGGGAACATGAAGGCCGAAAGCCTTTGCAAAGAAGCGATAGATTTGCTCGCGGTTATCCAGCCCCTCGTTGTGAGCCGCGATACGGGTGTCCGCCTGGAATTCAAAAGCGCTTGCTTTGCCGTAGAGTCGGAAGAAGGGCTTCACCGCGTCGTAGACGAAAGGCTTTACCAGCGGCGCGCGGAAACAGCAGTCATCGTTGGTATTGTCGAGGATGAGCGTCGGTCGCGGCGCGCGAATCGCCACCAATTCAGGGTAATCCTGTCCCACCAGAAAATCGGTGGCGTTCTGTTCGAGATCGCCCGGCTCCCCGGGCAGGCGTTCGGCCCTCCCTTCAAGCGACGCAAAGCCCGCAACGGGAATGGCCGCTTTCACTCTGGGATCGAGACTGCTCAATACAATCGTCTGCCACCCTCCGCCCGAAAGTCCTGTTACTCCGATTCGATTTCGGTCCACATGCGGATCGCCCCACAGATCATCAAGCCCCCGACGCATGGCAAGATAAAAAAGCCCCACGCCATTTGCGCCCACCAAGTCAAGGTCCGCCGCAAACCAGTGGTCGTTTCCTTCGGCGTGAAGCTCGCCCATGTTGATCCATTCCAGGTTAAGCGCAATCATGCCTTCGAGCGCCTGATTGATGCACAACTTCTGCTCAAACTCCATCGCCTTGCCGCCAGCCGGGAAGTGTCCCATGACGTCTAAAATTGCCGGCAGTTTCCCATTCAGGCGCTCCGGCTCATACAAGAGAGCCGTGGCATAGAAGCCGGGCACAATTTCATAGCGAAGCTTATGCAACTGATATCCTTTGCCGCTGGGAATTAATCCCATGTCCTGAAATTGCGGCGCTGAATGAACCCATGACTCCGGCCATCCGTGAAAAATGACATCGCGCAGCAGGCGGTTGCGAATGCGCTGTGCTTCGATGGTCCATTCCGAGGCGGTAGTGGGCGCGGGGAGCTTCGGGACCCGCTTCAAAAGAAATTGTTGCAATTGAAATGTGACGACATCTCGCGGCTGCAACGATTGGCTCAAAATGGCCTTGACTTCTGCCGGGTCCGTCTGAGCCTGCAACAGGGCCGCGCCCAGCAACAAGAAAATGGTCAGACAGGTTTTTATTTTCATCGACGCTCCCGATTAAGTTGGCATACAAAATAATGCGCCTGCTTGTGTGGCCGGTTAGGGGATAGCCAAAGTCAACTCGCAGTTTGAGTTAACTTTGGGTTTTGCTCAAAGGGCCACGGTTGGAAAAGCGCCAACCGTGGCTGCCTCCTGTCACACGGAGCCCTTCGCCTGTCATTCTGACGCCGAGCGGAGCGAGGCGGATCACTGTTTTTAGGCTGTCCGGAATGACAGGCGGCAAGGTCTTTCAGCAACCTGGTAAAGTTCACTTTTCTGACAAAATTGCAGGATTCAGTCCTTCCGCGAGGACAACTCTTTGCAGCGCATGACCCAGATTGTTCGCCCGCAGCGCGATGTTGGAGCTTTTGACTCCACTCACTTTCAGAAACGCGGGAGTTTCCCGAGATGCGCAACAGCCATGCACGAACACATCTTCAACCTCATCCAGATCGATCACCGGCGTTTCCGCATGGGGCGAAGTTGAGTGGAAGCCGTCAATTTCAAAACTCCTAATATTTTTTGCGCTTAACGCTGGGCCTTCAGCGCTCTCAATGCGAACATCATGAAACTCAATGTCGCGCGCATTATGGCATAAAAAGCCTCTCGCAGCATCCACCTGAATGTTGCTCAGAACAACGCCGGATATCGGCATCTCCCGCAACCCGGTGATCTGGCCTGCCGATTTCGATCCCCGCGCTGTGATGTTGCTGAAATGAAAATTGCGGAATCGCGGAGTGCCTTCATCCACGGGGCGCGTGGATTCCACGTCGCCGCGCGTATAGAACATCGTGATGGTGAACGCTTCCGGCACATCCTGCATGGCGATGTTGGCGGCTACGATTCCCTCCACTTCGCCGCCTCGTCCCCGTTGAGTCTTGATGCGGATGCCGCGCTGGGTGCTCAGAAACGCGCAATTCGAGATGGTAATATTGCGCACCCCGCCCGACATTTCGCTGCCGATTGAAACTCCGCCGTGGCCGCGAGCGGTGGTGAGATTCGTAATCGTGATGTTTTCACAAGGCTTTCCCACGCGGCGGCCAATTTCGTCCTTGCCCGACTTGATGGCAATGCAATCGTCGCCCACATCGATGTGGCAATTGGAAATGTGAACGTTGCGGCAGGATTCCGGATCGATCCCGTCCGTGTTGGGCGATGGAACGGGATTCAGAATGGTGACGCCGTCGATCGTCACATACTCACAGAAAACCGGATTGATGGTCCACTCCGGAGAGTTCGTAAGGGTAATCCCTTCCAGCCGCGCGTTCCGGCATCGCACCAGCCGGATCAGGCGCGGACGCCCGAATTGGAGCTTTGCAATCTCCTCGCGACGCTGACTTTCCGTAAGAGAAGGCACAGGGACTTCTCTTTTTGCAGACCGAATCCATTCCCGCACCCACCAGGCGCGGCCTTGCCCGTCAATCACGCCCTGCCCTGAGACGCTGACGTTGACCAGGTCTTCTCCGTAAATCAAGGAGGAAATCTGCCGGGTTCCGTCCGGCCAAGGACTGGAGTAAACAGGATAATCGCCCGGATTCTGGCTGCCCAGAATGGTTGCGCCTGAATCCAGATAAAGGTGAATGTTGTTTTTGAGCTTGATCGCCCCTGTCAGATATTTGCCGGCAGGGAAATAAACTGTCCCGCCTCCCTGGCTGGCGCAGGCATCGATTGCCGCCAGAATGCTTCGAGTATCCGACCGCTTGCCGTCGCCTGCGGCGCCAAATTCCCGAACATTGCGCCAAACGTTTCCCCGGCTGGCTGTGTCCGGCAAGGCAGGGGAAGGAAGCCCTGTCATTGCGCCGAAAGCCCCGGCGCTGAACAGGAAATTGCGCCGCAACATATTGCCTGACATTTTGCTCCTCTGAGAAAAACTCTCGATCCCCTCACCCCAAAGGGCGAGGAAGAAAGCCAAAAGATAAAAATCGGTAGGACGCTTATAAGAATCCGCTCACGGCAGGCAGCCGCTCCTTCTGTGGGCTAACGGGATGTTTCCCCGGCCATCTTTCGCTTCGGGTTTGCTCTACTGGTCTTTGAATTATGGCAGGCGCCAACGGCTTGCCGTTTTGCATAAGACGGATGTTGACGGAATCGTGAAAGGCTTTTCGATACTGAAGAGGCGTCATATGGACGAGTTGCCGAAAGACCAGGCCGAAGTAGCTCTGATCGCAGAAGCCGGTCTCCTGGCTGATATCCAGAATAGATTTGTCGGTCGAGACCAGCAATTGTTGAGCCTTGGCGACTCGGAAATGGTTCAAATAGGCGGTGAAGGGTTGCCCTGTCACTTGCTTGAAGAGCCGTCGAAAGTGCGAAGAGCTCATCCCGACTGTGTCGGCAGCGTCCTGGATGGAGATGCTTTCATGGAAATGCGTCTCGAGCAATTGGAATAGCGGCTGAAGCCGCTGAATCGATGTTTGCCGCCGCGCAAAGACCTGTTGAGTGCTCTGGTAATCGGAGTAGTAGTTCACGAGGGAAATCAGGATCATTTTCAGGTAAGTCTTCACGGACAAGCGGGAACGATTGGTGACGGCGGGAAGCTCGGCGTAAATCCGTTTCATCAGGTTCAGAATCTGGGAGGGAAGGCGAGTTCGGGCAGGTATCACGTGCGGGAACGTGGCGTCCTGGATGTGAAAGGGCATGAGATATTCCGCAGCGTCTTCCGTGACATCGCCGTGCTGGATCAACTCAGGCAGGAAGTACAGGACGACGGCGTTTTCCCGGCAGACCTGCGAACCCCAGGGTCGATGATAGAGAGTGCTGCCGATCACGATGATCTCGCCTTCTCTTTGCGCGATCTGGCGCTCCTGAATTTGCCACGTGAGTTCGCCGGAAACCAGGAACAGCAATTCCGCATAGTCGTGGCGGTTCATGCGAATGCGATTCCGCCCTCCAAACCTGAAAAAGCGCACATCGATTGGGAACGAGGGGTCAAAGGGCCACTGATGATTGCCGTCTGCTGTGATCTGAGGGTTGATGACGGCGTAAGCATCGTCCCAATTTCGTTTTGCTGCCGGCCACATGCAACGCCCAATCAGATTGTTTTGGCTGTCCGGCGCCCCGCTCTGCAGCGGCGAGCGACGCCCGACATCCTGCCATGAATGCCCCAAAATCTTACCTCTCAATCCGGTAAAGCGCAATGGAAGATGATGAGCGAATTCCAACAAAAAACCTTTCGTATCTTATAGACAGCCCTTAACGGCAGAGATACCTTCTTCGCTCGGAGTGAGCCGGTTGCTGAGAAACCCTGGTCGTATGTCATATAAATACCGGGACCGAACCCACGGGTGGGACGCCCGTGTCACGGTTGTGGGATGGCCATCTTGGCCATAACCATCCATGGTCCAGAAACGTTAATGACACATGACTGGCTGCATGTCATTCCGTGGGGTTCCCGTGGTCCTTTGGCCCGCTCAATGATATGAAAATCGCCATGGATGTTACCCCCCGCGCCTGCGGGGTCTGGCCCGTGGGTTCCGGCTTGCGCGGGAATGACTGGCATGGGTGATCGTCCAAAAAGCCGAAGGCCGCGTTTTGCGCCACGACGTATGAGGAGGTTGCCATGATGAGAAAGTATGTAAGTCTGCTTTTGCTGAGCCTGTGCTTCACAGTCTCCATGTTTGGGCAGGAGTTCCGCTCGACGCTTACCGGGCGGGTTACCGACCCCTCCGGAGCTGCGGTTCCGAACGCGAAAATCACCGTCACCCAGACCGAGACGAACGCGATTTCCAGGACCACATCCGGGCCGGATGGCTTCTATACCGTCCCCTTTCTTTCGCCTGGACCTTATCAAGTGGCGGCGGAAGCGCCCGGATTCAAAGGATACGTGCGTTCGGGCATTCAGGTCGGGGCAGGCCAGAGGATTGCAGTAAACATCCAGCTCCAGCTTGGCAGCACACGCCAAACCGTGCAGGTGACCGCAAACGCGGCCCTGGTGAATACGGCCAGCGCAGCGATTGGCGAAAATATCACCAGCCAGGAAGTTGCGAATCTTCCCTTGAATGGCCGCAATCCGCTCGCGCTTGTGCGGTACTCCTATGGCGTCGTTCCAAAGCAGAAGCACCTGTTGAACGAAGTGAAGCCTTTTGACACGTCCGGGGGCGCGGACATCGCTTTGGGCGGCGGCAACTCGGAATCCAATGAACTCCAACTCAACGGCGTGCCGGATATGAGCAGCGGCGCCCGCCTGGAAGGTTTCAGCCCTCCGATGGATTCTGTGGATGAAGTGAAGGTACAGCTTTTCCAGTCCGATGCTTCCTACGGGCATACCTCCGGGGGAACCGTGGATATGGTGACCAAGAGCGGCACCAGTCAGTTTCACGGCTCGCTTTATGAGTTCAACGAGACTTCAGCCCTGGCAGCGAATCCGTTCTTTTTGAACGCGGCGGGCCAGCAGAAACCAGTTACAAGGCAGAATCAATATGGCGGTTCATTTTCCGGCCCGGTGGTGATTCCCAAAGTCATCAACGGACGCAACAAGCTGTTTTTCTTCTTTGCTTACGAGGGATTCAAGGATTCTGTTCCCGAGCCGGCGACGCTCACCGTGCCCACCGCCGCCGAGCGCAACGGCGATTTTTCAGCCTTGCTCGCCCTGGGCCCCGGCTACCAGCTTTATAATCCGTTCACCGGAGTTCTTTCCGGAGGGAAGGTGGTTCGCCAGCCATTTGCGGGCAACATCATCCCTCAAAGCATGTTCAACAAGGTAGCGCAAAGCTATTTGCAGTATTTCCCGTCGCCCAACCAGCCCGGCGCCGCCGACGGCGCAAACAATTACGTGATCAACGCTCCCGAAACCGACGATTACGATGCCTACGTGGGACGCCTGGACTTTGACCTCAGCGACCGAAATAAGATCTATTTCGAGTTGAACCACAGTGATTTCACGCAGAATTTTAATGATTACTTTCGGACGCTTGCCACCGGAAATGTGGGCTATTTCGGAATGTATCAGGGCGTGCTGGATGATGTGACGGCCATTTCACCCACGTTCATGTGGGATAACCGCGTGGGATTTATGCGCAACCTTTCGGGCAGTTCTCTCAAGAGCCAGACCCAGGATTTTAATCCCGCAACGCTGGGCTTCCCTTCTTACATCACCCAGCATTCAACCCAACTGGCGATGCCGGCGGTCTTTCTAAGCGGCTACCAGAGTCTCAGCGGCAAACCTGGCGGAAAGACTCCATTTACGGACCTCGAAGGATTTACTTCCGGAACGAAAGTGCTGAACAAACATACGCTCGAGTTTGGGATGGATTTTCAAACCGAGCAGGAAAGCGTTCTTAATCCCGGATACTCAGCCGGTTGGTATACGTTCCAGGACAACTGGATGCGATCGAGCAGCACGGCGGCAGCCATTCCCTTCGGCGGGTCGCTGGCTTCATTCCTCCTTGGGCTGCCGACCACCGGAGGCTACGATATCAACACAAACTTCACTTACCAGAACTATTACTTTGCCTGGTTTTTGCAGGACAATTGGCACGCGCGGCAGAACCTTACTCTCGACGCCGGACTACGCTTTGAACACGAAACGCCCGTGGGCGAGCGATACAACCGCGAAGTCGTGGGCTTCGATCCCGCTGCCGCGAACCGCGTCACATCGGCTGCGGAGGCCGCCTATGCGGCGAACCCGCCTGCGGTTTCCTCGACCTATCCCATCCAGCCGCTTCCGGCGGCGGATTTCAAAGCCGCGGGCGGGTTGGTTTACGCCGCTCCCTCCCGCCAAACCGGATTCACAGAACCGGGTCTGTTCGTCTCGCCTCGTATCGGAGTTGCGTGGGCCCCTCACAGACTTCATAGCTCAACGGTGATCCGCGCCGGCTTCGGGATGTTCAGCAATCCTTTCGGAGCGAGCCCTTACAACATCGGACCGAATTATGGATACAGCCAATCGACGCCCTTCGTGGCGAGTGAGGACAGTTTCCTTTCACCGTTCGCCACGCTCAGCGATCCGTATCCGGGCGGCGGCTTGCTTCTGCCTGTCGGTTCGGCGTTGGGGGTGAATGCAAACCTTGGCCAGGACATCAGCTATTTTTATCCTCACCTGAAGCTTCCTTATAGCATGAGGTGGACTTTTGACATCCAGCGCCAATTCTCCAAAAACATCATGCTGGACGTCGGCTACGTTGGCAATCGCCAGATCGATACCACGATGAGCGTCAATTTGGGCGCGCTGCCGCTGCAATACCTCAGCCGGGCAGCAACGGTGGTCAATGGCCAGCTTGTGCCCGTCCGCGACCAGACCACGATTAACAACCTTTCGGTGATTGTCTCCAACCCCTTCGCGGGCCTGCTGCCGGGCACGGGGCTGAACGGCTCAACCACCACTCTGGCAATGCTGCTTGATCCTTATCCCGAGTTTACCAGCGTCACGGTTCAGGATATTGCCGCGGGATATTCCAACTTCAATATGCTGGCTGTGCGGCTGGAGAAACGCTTCTCTTCCGGCTTGCAATTCAACTTTGACTACAACTACTCACGGCAGCTTGCCACTGCGGCGCTGAATGATGGCCAGTTGTCCAATTTCTGGTATGGGGTTACGTCGTCCGACTACCCGAATCGCTTCGTCTTCAGTGGAATTTACCAGTTGCCGTTCGGCGCAGGGCGCCACTTCCTAAACAACACGCGACGTTTCACTGATCTGATCCTTGGCGGCTGGAACGTGGCTGGGATTTGGACCTGGGAATCGGGTCCGGCGCTTTCCTGGGGCAACGTCATCTACCTGGGCGGCAACATCCAACTCGACCCCAGGAACCTCTCGCACGCCTTTGATACGTCGCGCTTCGACACCCATTCCAGGGATCAGTTGAGTTTCAACTTCCGCACCTTCGGGCCTATGTATAACTACTGGCGCGCCGATACCGCGAACAACACCGATCTTTCTTTGCTCAAGGATTTTCACCTGACCGAACGGGTGACCTTGCAGTATCGATTCGATGCTTTTAACTCTCTTAACCGCGCCCAGTTCGGCTCGCCCAACCTTAGCCCTACGTCCAAGGCGTTTGGGACTATTACCAGCCAGGCGAATACTCCACGAGCGATCCAGATGGCCTTGCGCCTGACGTTTTGAGTGGGAGAGGGTTATAACGAAGTTACAGTTATTTGAAACTTCGCGGCTTGATGGGCTTGCCCCTTGGGCTGAGACAAACAATTAAGATACTCTTCCCCGTGCGCTGGAATTCGATTGTACTGCGAACGGGTTTCCCTGCAGGATGCGAGGCGGCTGATGAAGTGGAGGCAGGGTCCGCAGGAGTGCAACCTGCCAAGGAATAGCCAGCCGGAAACGCATCGTTTCGATGAGCGGGGGCGCGGTCTCGAGGGATCGTGCCCTCATCGAAAGGATCGATTTCCCCATGCCTGAGAAAACTCATCAGGACTAGTGCCGCGCGACGGCCTCCGGGTTGTTTTTTAACGAACCACCCGCGCTCGAATTCCGCCGGCGGCAAGTAGCCGAGCGCGGAGTGCAGGCGTTTGGGGTTGTAGACCTTTTCGAGAAACACGCCGATGCTCGCCCCGGCCTCGGCCAGGTTGCGATGCCGTGCTCCTGAAGCAGTTGCGTGTAGTCGCAGCAGGCGTACTGCACGCCGCGATCGGAGTGATGCACCAGTCCGGGCGCCAGCCACTGAATCTCCGCCAACTTGAACTCCTTCGTGAACTCCCGTCGAGACAAACCCATGACTCAATTCTCCCTTCGATGGCATTTTGATACTATTCTCTGAATTTTGAGTCTTGACCGATCGTCCCATTACCGGCACGTTATCGATGCGAATCCAACCGACGCTGCCATCGGTGGCGGCGGCCGGAATCTTGTTTCCCCTGAAATCGGCAAGCTGCGCGTCGCGCAATTGGCGGATGTTAATCGCCCGCGTCTCGTGGGGTTGCAACTTCAGTTGGGTGAGATAGTAATGAATGCCATTGGCGGTCACCTGGAATCCGATGCGGGCGGGCTTGTCGCTTTCATTGGTCAGGAACAGAATCGATTCGGTATTCTGATCCAAATGCCAGGGATTGGCTCCTGAACCGGCCCAGCCGTTGCCTTCGTTTTCGACCCGCGCATCCACCACCAGGTCGCTTCGGGCTTCGACACTTGAGACTTCCGCCTGCATCGACCCGGGCGCTCAGGTGCTGCACGTTACAAATAGCGCTAGCGCGGCTCGCACCGACCGAAGTCCAGCAGACCACTTGGGTCTAGGACTGAATGAGGGATGATCACCCACAGCCCGGCCTGAGGCAGATGACCTACGCACGCGGGAGGAACACGCGCCAGCCAGACTGATTCGCCGTCGAGCGCCACCAACCTGTTCAGCAACTGTCTGACAGTGGCGCGCTGGGCTACGACGCTCAAACGCCTCTTTTGCAGTCCCGGTGTGCCGAGATCGGAAGAAATAATACCCCTAGGCTTCAATACCTCCATGATTACATCCTGCTTGAGTCTGCCAGAGAGGTCATCGATTGTTTGGTTGTGTGCCTCGAACGAAGGAACAATTAGATTGAAGAGGTTGGAAGGCTGCCTCCGCTCGCGCTGACCAAAGACATCCACTGCTTCGTCTTCTACCGCCCAGGTGTACCCCGGGACCCGTCGCACGCATAGATTGAGCAGTTCCGCCACAGTGCCGCCGACGACTGTCACTTCCATTGGTTTATATTCGGCATTGGGGGTCACTTTCTCGATGCCCATAGGCAGGGAGTAAACGGCAGCCACACGGAGAAGCGTCGGAATGAGAGGCGCATCATGATTGTCGAACCTAGCTACCCGCTGGGCAAGTTTCTCCCCCACGTTCGGCGTACTACGGGGGCTCGTCTGCCCTTGTAGGCCACTGACGAACAAACAGAAGCCGAATAAAGAGACCGCCGCGAGGACCACAGCAATGAAGCTAACTCCCCGCTCATTGAGCTTTACTGGCCATTGAGTGTGATGCCCGTACATGTGTATACGATCGATATGGTCTCCTTTAGAGTGATCCCGGCTACCTTGTACGTTTGACTGGCATCGGTCTGACAACCCCCACCGACACAGCCGTTAGAGCACAGAGAGTAGTGATCCGAAAACTGGCCTGAACTGTTCGTAGTGGCCGTGCCCGTTACGGCTGAAGCGCCGCAGGTATTAGGGCTGCCAATCGTAATTGAGTCGGATACACTCATGGTCTGATTGATCGGTTTCCCTGCCTGGTCGAGGACCTGCCAGATTACGTAACGCTGCCATCCCCCCATAGCCTGTCCTGCAACTCGCTGGGCCCTGGGAGGTTGTGCTGAGCAGTTCTAGGCTGGTTGGTACGTGAACGGTGACGAGCACAGAGTTGGAGTAAGTCACGGCCTGTCCGTTGCAGTCACTCTGCCAACAGTTGGGGTACTGAGCATCCTGCATGGTTACCGTGATGTTGGCGCTACCTCCGGCACAAGCCAAAACATCCCCGGAACTACTCCCACCCGAACTGACCGTGGCGACACTTGGATTGTCACTGCTCCAGGTTGCCAAGTAGGTTGCATCGTATGCTGTCGTGTTGCCGTTGCAGTCTTCGTAGTAGGCTGTAGCACCAAAACCAAATGTGTTGCCCGGCAGCATGTCGCTGATGTAACTCGTGATGGCGATAAAACTATAGCTGGACGGGCACGGGGTGGGATAGCAATCGTAGCTTGACGTCATGGCTTTGCTTCGCGTAATCACCATCAATCGTCCCATGACCGGCAGGTTATCCAGGCGAATCCAACTGACGCTGCCGTCGGTGGCGGCGGCCGGAATCTTGTTTCCCCTGAAGTCGCCGCAGGTTCGTGTAGCTAATCAGGAACTGGCCAACTCGAGGAACCCGGAGGCGGCGGGATTTTTACAAACCGTTTACCATCCCAGTGATACCACACTGGCGGCGGTGAAACGTTCAGCCCAGGATGGTGCGCGGAAGACAGTGCAATTTCGAGACCTGTTGGCTTTGGAAAGAAGTAGAAGTATTCCATGGAACCATTGGGCGGAAAGATGTTCTGCCATCCCCAGGGCTCCCGCCAGACGTAGACATCCAGGCTGCCCCCTAAATCGGCCCCGATCCCGTGCACAACGGCCACGGCATCGGTGGGCATTCCGTTCAGGTGAATGACGCGTATAGCGTTGGGTATAAGGAGCACCTCATCCCAGTAAGAGACCACATACACCTGCTGATAGCCTTGGGTGGTGCGATGGAGCAAAGCCAGGAACAAGGCCTTGTCCATGGTGTGGATTTCTCGCGGAGTAAAGTAGGCGAAAATGATATCCTCGCTGTTCGGAGCGAGAATGTGTCCCGTCAGTACGGCTGGCCATCGTTTGGAGACCTTCCCCGCATGGAAGTCGAATGTGTAGAGTGTCGCAAGGGTAGCATCCGGCGGCAGGAAGCTTCGTGCAGCCGCCACAGGATCGAGCGCGGTCCTCGTCCCGCTCGTGGCAGGGTTCTGAGCTAACACGAACGAGCAGACTAATGGAATTAGAACTGCAACTCGCCTCATGGGAACTTCTAATCTACCGGCCCATTCGTGCCGGTCCTATTCAAGCGGCTCCCACTTCAGGGCGTCCTTCGGAGTCGGGATTCGCACAAACTTTTTGCCATCCCACTGGAACCACTCCGGTGGGGGAGAAACGTTTAGGCCGGGATGTCTAAAAGACGAAAGTGCGACCATTAGGCCGCTCGGCCTTCTGAACAGGTAGAAATACGACACGCTGCCATTTGGAGGGAAGATATTCAGCCAGCCCTTTCCCTCGCGCCACACAAACACCTCTATCCGAGCTCCCAACGCTGCTCCCATCGCCGTAGCTATAATCACCGCCTCATTGGGAAGCCCACGAAGTTTCACAATCCACAAGGCATGAGGCGAGAACAGGAACTGGTCCCGATAAGATAGCGTGTACACTAATTCGTAGCCGCCAGTCGCGTGATGGAGGAGCGCCAGGAACAGTGTCTTTTCCATGTAGCGCTGACCCTTGAACGTATAGTAAGCGAACACGATGTCGTCTGCATCAGGGCTGAGAATATGGCCTGTGAGAACTGCGGGCCATCTACGGCTTATATGGCCCGCACGGAAGTCGTACAAATAGTCCTGCGCCATCTTGGAACCCGGCGGCAGGAAGCGACGCGCCACTGCCACAGGGTCACTGGCAGGATATGTCTGGACTATCGCCGGTTTTGAGGCCCGTAGCATCGGGGTCATTAACAGGATCAAGGGGATGGCTCGAATCATGGAAATTTCCAATCTACCGGCCCGTTGGTCCCTTGACGGACGGCTGAAAAGGTTCCGTCGCCCAAGTCGATGCCCGCGCCGTTGCAGTTGCAGGACCCCTCAAGCGTGACTGCCTCAGGAATGCCCGTGCCGGTCCGGAGCCTCATGGGCGGTGCATCCATCGTCAAGAGCGCGAGGGATACGTCACCCTACGTGGATTCGTCCTTTAATGATTCACTGCAAACTCTGTGGCCTGTCATTTTAAGCGGCAGCGAAGAAACGCTGTGTTTTTGGCTGAGGTAGGATCCGTAAGCATCGATCTTTCTGATTTGCCGGGCTGGTACTGCAAAAGGCGTTCCAAGACCTGCTTTGCTGCGTGGTCGCTGGCAGGGTCTTTATAATCAATGATCATCCAGAGCCCGGCGAGGGGAAGTGTATTCATGTGCTGCGGTGGCGCTGTTACCACCCATGCGGCGTCTCCATATTCTTGCACGATCCGATCTAATATCTGACTTACCGTATATCCTCGCAACCGGAGCGGGCCAACCATGTTCTGCATCACTCCGGGATAATAATTACCCGCGAAGCCTCGGATATCAGGGTGTAAATGAAGGCTAAGCGCCATATACAGCAGTTGACTTACCTGCTGTAAGCTTACCCTGGAGCACGAAAATTCGGGCAACATCGTTGCGAGGAGATTTTGTCGTTCGGTGGACGCACCGGGGTGACTGACACTCAAAAGGCCGTCAGAGAGCTTCCACGTATAAGATTTCTCATGCTTCATGACCGTCCTAAGGACTTCTTGTATTGTCGGTCGCCGCAAAGTTATGCTGATGGGTTTTTGAGCTAATTCCAAGTCAATATAGCGAATTCCCATCGGTAGGTGTTGTTCGCGGCCGAGTTTTAACAGAGCCGCGAGGCCGGATATATTCTCCGCATTAAAGCTGTTGAGTCGTATCTTCAGTGACTCAGCGGCATGGCTTGGTTTGTGCGCGTGTTGGATATCCCTTGCAACAGAAGGGGTCGCCGTCAGCAAGCAAAGTGCGCACCATCCGATAAGGCGTCGCATGGTCACTTTCCGTCGTTTGTTATCGAAGAACACTTGAAGACAATCGCGTTGACATGCGGTAAAGGCCTGCCCGACCACGTCCAATACTGGAGTGCATCGGATTCACCGCTCCCGGGACAGGCTGTGGAACAAACATAGTAGGTATCAGTCCATGTGCCCAAGGAATCGGTGTTGGTGTTCGCTGTTCGGGTGTTTCCAACTCCAAGCTCATTGGGACTTCCTACTTGGATGCTATCTGCCATGTTGATTCCTGCTATGTTTATGCCGTACCCACTTTGATCCTGAAGTTGCAGTTTCACGGTACGTGACCAGCCAGCTTCTCCGGAGGGGCAAACGGCTGCCCCTTGTGTGTTAGTACCAACAACCACCGCTGCGTAGGGCGACTGCACGCCAACGTTGGAGCTGCCGGTCATCGTGACAGGGTAGGTCGCACAGGAGTAGCCGTTCCAGTAATAAATGATGCCTGCATAAGACGCGGCGATGGTCGCGCTACCCGCCGCGATGCCTTCCACGGTTCCTTTCGCGTTAGAGTTATCCACCGTCGCCACCGAGATATTGCTGGAGGACCACGTAGCCTCATCGGTCTCGGTGTAATAGGTATACATTTCGTTGCAGCCGATAAATTGCGCCTGGCAGGTGCAGGCCATCGTGAGGTTTGGAATCAAACCAAAACTTGATGGGTCGATTAGAACGCCGTTCAGGCTAGCGGGGCAATTGCACGTATAGCAATCGTAGCTGGAAGCCATGGCTTTGCTTCGCGTAATCACCATCAATCGTCCCATTACCGGCAGGTTATCCAGGCGAATCCAACTGACGCTGCCATCGGTTGCGGCGGCCGGAATCTTGTTTCCCCTGAAATCGGCAAGCTGCGCGTCGCGCAACTGGCGGATGTTAATCGCCCGCGTCTCGTGCGGCTGTAACTTCAGTTGGATGAGATAGTAATGAATGCCATTGGCGGTCACCTGGAATCCGATGCGGGCGGGCTTGTCGCTTTCATTGGTCAGGAACAGAATCGATTCGGTATTCTGATCCAAATGCCAGGGAT
>CADDZJ010000060.1 GCA_902812415.1 Acidobacteriota bacterium | reverse complement strand
GCCTGCGTCATTCTCAGCGTGACAGTATGGGCAATTCATGAGGGATGCCGTTCGGCCCGAGCGCCACAGGGTTGTCCTCATTATCAGCCTGTCATCCCAAAGCTGCAAGAATTATCCTCACGGAGGCCATAATTTTTGTTGACTTCCTGGTTACGGTGATTTATAAACGGCTGCGTTCGGCGGAGGTCTTCAGGATTCAGAATCACCTTTGGAGTATTTTCTTTCACAGGCCTGATCTGGTCTCATGATGGTCGCGGAGGAATTTATAAAATGTTGAGAATACGGAAATTTCTTGCCGTTCTGATATGCGCCGCTGCGCTGGGCGTTGCGGGAATGGCTTGGGCTCAAACGCCCCAATACGATCTGCTGCTGAAGGGCGGGCACGTGCTCGATCCGGCAAATCACATCGATGGCGTCATGGATGTCGCCGTTTCGGGCGGAAAAATTGCGGCGGTGGAAAAGAACATTCCCGCGAGCGAAGCCGGAAAGGTTGTGGATGTGAGCGGACTTTACGTGACGCCCGGGCTGATCGACATCCACGTTCACATCGCGCAAGGCGGCGCGCCGCTCGACTGGTTCGCTCCGATTGCCCGTTCCCATCTTCGTCCCCTGGCAATTCCGGCTGACATTATGCTTCAATCTGGCGTCACCACCGTTGTGGATGCGGGCACGGCCGGCGCGGACACGTTCCTGACCGAAAAGGAAGAGGTCATCGATCGCTCACAGATCAGGGTACTGGCATGGCTCAATATCGTGGCCGATGGAATGAACGGCGGCCTGGAGCAGGATCTGGACCAGATGGACCCCAACCGCTGCGCGGAGACCATCCGCAAGTACCGCGATCTTATTGTGGGGGTCAAAACAGCCCACTACTGGACAGTTAAGCCTTGGGACGCGGAACATACCCCGTGGGCAGGCGTTGATCGCGCGGAAGCCTGCGGCCGAATGGCGGGCGTGCCGATCATGGTCGATTTTTTCCCCCGCCCTCCGGAGCGCCCATATTCCGAGCTTATCCTGAAGAAAATGCGGCCGGGTGACATCCACACCCACGTTTTTGCCCAGCAATTTCCGATTATTCTGCCGAACGGCAAGGTGAACCCCATCATGTGGGAAGCGCGCAAGCGCGGCGTGATTTTCGACGTAGGACACGGCGCGGCCAGCTTCTGGTTCCGCAATGCCATGCCTGCCGTGCAACAGGGCTTTGAGCCGGACTCGATCTCAACCGACCTTCATGAAGGCAGCATCGTGCAACTCGCGGTGAGCATGGTGAACATCATGTCCAAATTCCTGGCCATGGGTGAATCCCTGCAGGATGTGATCCGACAGAGCACGGTGAATCCCGCGCGCGAGATTCACCGCACCGATCTGGGCACGCTATCCGTGGGGTCTGTGGCGGACATCGCCGTACTCCAGTTGCTGCACGGCCATTTCAGCTATATGGATGATGGCTACGCCCGCCAGGATGGGAATGAGAAGCTGATCGCCCGCATGACGATCCGTCAGGGCGCCATTGTGTTCGATCCATCCGGCCTGAGCATGGTGGAGTGGCAGAAAGCCCGCAAGCTCTATTACCACACGCCTACGGACAAAGATATGAGGCGCGCTACCGCGGACGACTATCCCCGTCACCTGGGGAAGAACGAAGAGTAACGACACGCGGCGCAAAAGAGAGGCGGCCTTGTTTCATGTGCGATGGGCCCGTAAAATCTCCGTCAGTCGCTGGGCAATGATTTTGTCCTCACCGGGTTGAAGCATGAATGAATTCATCGCCAGGCCGATTCGCGTTTTTTCCAGCAGGATAGAGGGCTTGGAATCTTTGAGGAGTTGAAAGGCCTGGTCCGGGCTGAGCGAGACGCGGCGCGGGTCCCAGTTGATCTCCATCGTGGGCACATGATTGGCGATTGCCGGAATGTAATAGGCCGTGCTCACGCCGGGAATGCGGGTGACCTGCCGGGAAATCGTATCCAGCCGCCGCCACCACTCTTGCGTCAGGGCTTCATGATCATCATTAAGATAGAGCTCCAGGGCTTTCACCATCCCGACAATTTCTTCCTTGCCCACTTTCTGGCCGCGGCCCAGGGTGTCCTCATAAGGGCTATTGTTGAGCAGCGCGTAGGAAATCAGGTCTTTCTGCCCCAGCAGCAAGCCCGCGCATTGCGGCCCGCGAATGGCCTTTCCACCGCTGAACGCCACCAGATCGTAGCCCATCTTCGCGTAATCCCAAAGATGCGAGACTGGCGGAGTATCCGCCGCGGCGTCATTGAAGCAGGGCAGATGATGTTCCATCGAGAGCTTCACCCATTCATCCACCTTAATCCTGCCCGCGCCGTTGAGATAATTGGTGAAGAACATCAATGCCGTCTGCGGACCCACCGCCTTCCGCACATCCTCTCGGGTTTCCACTTCCACCAGCTTCACGCCCGTCGCGCGAATCTGATGATCGAAAGGATAGCGATGCGACTTCTGGATGATCACTTCGGATTTCATTCCGGTAAGGTCAGGCAGGCGCTGGATCAAAGTGGGATCATCCCCGGTCAGAACACCGGAGATGCCGCATTGAATCGCCCCTGCCGCGCCCGATGTCACCAGCGCAGAATAGCCTTCGGGCAGCTTGAGCATCTCAGCGATGCGTTTTCCGGCAGCGACTTCGAGCTCCGGGATGCTCACAAAATGGCGCGACGCAGCATCCATCGCCGCTTCAACCTCGGGAGGAATCAGGGAGCCGCCCAGCATGGTCATCGTTCCCTGGCCGTTAATGATGGTGGTGACGCCCAGATCTTCATAAACGTTGCGTGAAAGTCCCCGGCTGGCCGCCGCGCCTGTTTGCGGCCTGCCCCAGAGCTTCGGCCCGCTGAAAACTGAACCCGCCATCAGGCCGAGACCGCCTAGAAAGCCGCGACGATCCCATTTTTTGTAAGCTTCCATCTTGATGCTCCTTTACTGGCGGATGACCGCCGCGATGCAATTCACTTCCAACAACGAATGACCCGGAACGCCTGCTACGGCGATGGTGGTGCGAGCCGGACCGCCATTGGGAAAGTAGGTTTTAAAGACTTTATTCATCCCTTCATAATCGTCGAGGCTGGCGAGATAAACCGTGAGTTGAAGAATGCTATCCATCGTTCCGCCGCCGTGTTCCACCAGCCTTTTAACATTTTCCATCACTTTCCGCGTGTGGGTTTCAATATCGTTGTTCCGGACGGCGCCAGCGTCGTTGGCTCCCTGGCCCGAAATATAGATCAGGCCGTTATGCACAATGAGCGGCGTGATCATCTGCTTTCCGCTGGCTGGGCGGCCCTGATAATCCAATTTTCGAACCGCCCCTTCGTCGGAAGCGGCTGAGGCCTTGGAACTGAACGCAGCGCCCGCCGATCCCAGACCGGCAAAGATGGAAGCCAGGCGTGTGGCAAACTTCCTTCGCGTCGTAAGACTGGAAACCATTTTGTTCCTCCTCCGGAATGAATCCTGTTCGTTGAATTCTTCAATCAAGCAATGCAAACGCAAAAAGATCGCTTCCTGCCGCGATGGCCACATATTGTCTGCCGGCCACGGCATAACTCATCGGCGAGGCATGGATTTCCTGTCCGGTATTGAAATGCCACAGCGGCGCGCCGGTTCGAGCATCCACGGCTTCAAACGACCCGGAATCGTCTCCGAAAAATACCAGCCCGCCCGCTGTCGTCATGGTTCCAGCCCACGATCTCCCCGCGCCCACCTGAGGGTATTGCCATTCAATGCGATTCGTCTTCAGATTATAAGCCAGCAGGATTTTTTGACCTCGCTCACCCGGGATGCGTTTGACGCCAGTCGCGTAATAGGTCCGCCCCGGCACGAAGCGCTCGGGCTTCGAGTAGTACATCTCACAGTCTTCAAGAGCCAGAAAGTAAAACAAACCCGTCGAAGGATTATAGGAGGGTGAAAACCAGTTGGTGGCGCCTGAAAAGCCGGGGCAGATTCGGCTGCCATTGGCGGTTGGCTTGACGCCGGTCAATATGGGGCGCCCCGTGGCATCAATGCCCTTCGCCCAGTTCAACTTTTTCACGAACGGAATCGCCGAAATGAAACGACCATTCGCGCGATCAAGGATATACAGAAACCCGTTTCGATTGGCCTCCACCAGCAATTTGCGCGGCTGCCCCTGATCATCGCGATCCACCAGTACGGGCGTTTCCGTCGCATCATAGTCGTAAAGATCATGGGGAGTAAATTGAAAGTGCCACTTCAGCTTGCCTGTATCGGGATCAAGCGCCAGCACGCAGTCGGTGTAAAGATCGTCCCCTGGGCGGGAAGAGCCATCAAAATCGGGATCGGGATTGCTCGTGCCCCAATAAAGAGTATCCAGTTCGGGGTCATAAGTGCCCGGCATCCAGGTGGTGCCGCCGCCATACCAATAGCTCTCTCCCGGCCAGCTTGAAGAGCCAAATTCGCCGGGCCCCGGGATGGTCCAGAATCGCCACAAAAGCTTTCCCGCGCGCGCATCAAAGGCATCCAGAAAGCCGCGAACGCCATCATCGCCGCCTGACGTTCCAACCAGCACCTTGTCCTTGATAATCAGCGGCGCGCTGGTGGCTCCATAATTCTTGTGTGCATCGGCGTAAGCGACATCCCAGATGAGATGACCGGACCTGGCGTCAAGGCACAAGAGATGCGCGTTATCTGTTTCCATATAAACTCGGGAGCGCCAGACGGCCACCCCTCGATTGTGGTGCGCCGAAGCATCGTCGATCAGCCCTTCTGTGATAGGCCGCGAGTAATGCCAGATTTCGCGGCCCGTTCGGGCATCCAAGGCGAAAGCATCGTTGGCGGAGGTTACAAACATGACGCCGTTAATAACCACTGGAGTGGCTTCAAGCATGTTTGAGTTGCGGGAATGAAAAACCCACTGTGCACTGAGCTGGGGAACATTTTTGACGTTGATCTGCGCCAGACTGCTGTAACGACGGCCGGTGTAGTCTCCGTTATAGGAAGGCCAATTCACTCCGGGAGGGCGCAGCAGCAAAAGAGAAGGCTCAACGTCAATCAGGCTCGAAATCGCCGGGTCATGGTTTTGCCCCGCAGCCGCCCATGCGATGAAGCAGGTGAGAGCAACTGCCAGCGCTGCCAGTTGGCACGCGCGCTTCATACCGTTACCGACCCTTCCCTTCCCGCGCGATTCGAGCCTCGCCGAGAGAGCCTCGATCAACTCCTTGCAGGTCTTTCAGGTGGAGGGAAACTCGCACGGCCGAAGGCAGCACTTGGATTACCTGATGTAAATTCAAAAGGTCGAGCGGGCTTACCTGTTGCAGAGGGATTACACCCAAATTCACGCCCCGCCGATCGTAAAGGTAAGCCGCCAACTGACCTGAAAAAAAGACGCCGAAAGAGCCTGAAAGCAGAACCTTATCCCCAGTGGCGCTTGCCGCCAAAGGCTGATCGATCACACCGGCATCGGCTACGGTCACAAAATCATCTTCCGCCCTCGTTGGAAACCACTCCGTACCCATCGCATAACTTTCTCCGGGTTCCAGCCTCACCAACGGGCTGTTCAGCTCCGCTTCCATGTAATAGGGCGTATCCTGCGGATTAAATGCGGCAAGTTCCGGCATTTTCTGCGCATTCAATCGCAAAGAAGGACCGTTCGTGTAGAAAATCACCGTGGCTTTGCCAGGATAATGGGCTCCATCATGATAGCGGAATCGTTCGACCATAGCGTATTTCGTTAAGCCGTCAACCACTGCCACCCATCCGCCGGTCGAATCAATCCAAACCTCGTCCTGAAGGTAGAGCCAGTGCAGCGTGAACAGGCCATTTCGGATTGCGAAAGAGGGATCATCCGCAGGGCCGGCGCGCACGTGATATTGGTCGAGATAAGCGCTCGTGGGATTCGCAGGCGTAAAAGCCCAGAAGTCGTGATTGTAGGTCTGAGAATTGTCTGGGTCTGAAGTGTTGTATTGCGAAACCGACTGCATCGACCACCGGATCGGATGCCCGGTGATGTTCTTCATGACGGCATGGAACGAAATTTGCGGAGAGTCGTTTCCAAGGCGGATATCACGGGAATATTGCAGTCCGGTGATCGGATCGGGCGGTCCTTCAAGATGAACCACACACCCTGAAGCCTGAGCCGATGCCGTTAGCGAATATTGGCCGTCATCCAGAACGTCTGACCAGGCTCCAGGCCAGTGCTGCTCATCCTGGTTGCCTTCCGGAAGAGGCCAGATTTTGTCGCCGCCATAATTGAACCAGCGGCCTTTTGCGGCTCCCTCGGAGGGCGGGAAATACTGCCCTTTGTATCGCGGATTCACGAAGAGAAAAGAATGACCGCCGAACATCACCTGCATCAACCGCCCTCCGAGTTGAGGCACAATGTCGAGCGTGACCCAGGCGTTTGCCAGACGTTCAGCTTTCCAGCCATCAAAAGTGGTTGACTCAACTTGGCAGAGTGAAGAGGCCGGGATCAAAGCTTGCGCCTGGCCAGCCAAAGGACAACAGAAAAGAGCCAGAGCAAACAGGCTGAGCGGGAGGATATTTTTACTCATGGCCTTTTCAGAGACGCCCGAATTTTTGCACAGCCTTTTCGATGGATTTGTATTTCTCAATGTAGGGATACATGGAGTGCTCTTTGAAATCCATCTGCTGAGCAAGCTTGAGCACCTGCGAAGCCTGCGCGCGGGGAACCACCACTACCCCGTCAGAATCTGCCGCCACAATATCTCCAGGATGCACGGACACGCCATCGCAAACCACAGGAATATTCGAACCCGCAAAGCGATAATGATTGATCGATGAAGAAGGAATAATGCCGATAGCGTAGACGGGAAACCCGATCTTGCGCAGGTAAGCCGTATCGCGCACGCCGCCATCGATGACGGCTCCGGCAAAGTCGCGGGCCGCCATCGCCGTGCCCATCAGTCCGCCCATTCCGGCAATATCGGCGCCGCCCTCAACCACCATCACATAGACAGAGTTTGGGCTGCCCTGATCGATAGCCGCCAGCATGCCGTTCAGCGCCTGCGCTCCCTGGTGACCCTCTTCTTTCTTCAGCAAGACTGTCAGGGCAAACCCGGCAAATCTGGCTGGCGCAATGGGGCGCATGCGGTGGGTCATATACATCTTGCGACCAAGAATCTGTTCGACGGCGTCGGAAACTGAAGCCACTTCAACGTGGCGAAAACCATCGAGAAGCGCCGCATCCTCCTGGGTTAGCGTTGAATTTGGAGCCTGGGGTTTAGGAAGGGGCGGGCCGCTTGCTGAGAGCGCCCCCGCCATCAATCCCACGACCACCAGAACGCTGCCGATCCGGCCTGGCCTTGCACAACAAAACAATTTGTCCATCGCGCCCTCCTGGATGTATATATGTCTGCTGAATCTCAAGCTTCAGCCTGCATGCTGTTGTGGCGTCATTCCCGCCGTCCAGCACCGAGCAGTTTAAAACGGCGGTCAGCAAAAGCCTTTTCCGTTACAGCATGGCGGACACTTTCAAGATTAAGGAGAACATCATGAACCAACGGATCTTCAAGCTACGGGTTGCCATCCTCACGCTGTGCGGGACTATCGCGCTGGCAGGTTCTTCGCAAGCCTACGCGCAATATCGCCGCGCCATTCATCTTGCCGCTAACGCCACAGGCTTGCCTTTCAGCGATGGCATCGTCGTGGGCAACACGCTCTATATTGCCGGGCAGCAAGGCGCAGACCAGAACGGGAAACTGGTAGCGGGCGGCATTGGCCCGCAAACCCGCGCCGCGCTGGAAACCATCGAAACCGTCGTGAAGAAGGCGGGATTCCAGATGAGCGATGTGGTTGCAGTCAACGTCTACCTGGCGGACATTCATGATTTCGCAGCCATGAACGAAGTCTATAAAACCTTCTTCCCCAATCCCAGGCCCACACGGACCACCGTGCAAGTGGCCGCACTGGTAAATGGCGCGAAGATTGAAATCTCAGCCGTTGCGGTTAGAAATCCAAGGGTTCACTTTGTACCTGCAAGCAACCATTAGCAGAACGTTGGCGTAGATCGCGGACCTGCTGTTCAGGTCCGCACCTTGTCGTGGTAGCAGCCGCGCAAGCCTCGTCTTTGCCTGTCATTCTGAGCGCAAGCGAAGAATCCCCGTATTCCACTTTACAAATGCAGGGATTCTTCCGCCTCGCTGCGCTCGGCGTCAGAATGACATGCTTCGCAAGCGTTCTCAGCAATCTGCCAAACTGCGGAAGAACCTTGGCCTCTTGGCGCTCGCAGCGCTTCCTACGATTCAGGCGCTATGCGTCTGGAACATTTGCTTGAGACGAGCAGCGATAATCCGCTCCTGCCCCGGGCGCAGCATAAACGAATTCATGGAAAGCGAGACGCCGTCATCCTGCTTCTGTAACAGCACCGAAGGTTTGCCGCTCTTCAGGAAATTGAAAGCGGCGTCCGTGGTCAGCGAGAACTTTCGCGGGTCCCATTCGATTCGCATATGAGGGACATGGTTGGCGATTTCAGGAATATAAAAGGCGGTGCTCACACCTTGCACGCTCCGGAGTTGCTTTGAGATGTACTCCAGGCGTTTCCACCACTCATCCGTCAGGGCCTTTGAATCCTGGCTTAGATAAACCTCCACCGCCTTCCACATGCCGACGATCTCTTCCTTGCCCACCTTCATCCCGCGCCCCAGGCTGGGCGTAAAAGGTGCAGAGTTCAGACGGGCGGCGCGGACAAGGTCTTTCCGTCCAATCAGCAGGCCAGCGCATTGCGGACCGCGAATCGCCTTGCCGCCGCTGAAGGCGACCAGATCGTAGCCCATCTTGTTGTAATCGGTGAGATGAGAAAGCGGAGGCGTATCCGCCGCGCAATCATTAAAGCACGGCAGGCGAAGCTCCATCGAAAGCTTCGTCCACTCATCCACTTTGATCCGCCCGGCTGGATTCAGATAATTCACAAAATAGAGCAAGGCCGTCCGATTGTTCGCTGCGCGCCGTACATCGTCTGGATACTCCACATCGATCAACTTCACGCCGCTCGCTAGAATCTGCTGAGTGTACTCATAGGTTTCGTGGTGAGACTTCTGAATAATGACCTCGCTTTTCATTCCGGCGAGGTCCGGCAGGCGGCTGATGAATTCGGGATTCTCTCCCGTGAGCACCCCTGATACACCACATTGGATGGCCCCGGCGGCCCCGGAAGTGACGGTCGTCGTGTGATCCGGCGGCAGATCTTTAAGTAATTTCGCAATACGATCTCCCGTCGTCTCCAGAAGCTCCGGGATGCTGACAAAGTGTCGGGAAGCCGCATCCATCGCATCCACGACTTCCGGCGGGATGAGCGAGCCGCCAATCACCGTGATCGTTCCCCAGCCGTTGATGATCGTGTTGACGCCGAGCTCGTCATAGATATTGCCCGCGCGTGAAGAGGATGCGTTCATGGAAGAACCACTGGCTTCCTGCCCGCCCCATGCGAGCAGTTTTCCCGGCCAAAGCGCGGCCATTGAGCCGCCGAGCGATGCCAGAAAACTGCGCCGGTTCCCTCCACTGGTCCGTTTCATAAATTTTCCTCCTCCTCTCACCCACTGCCATCTCTTTTGACGCCAGTTTCGCAAGCGGCCGAGAGAAGCTCTTTATACATCGAAAGTCCTTTCAATGCAAAATGAATGTAAACAATCCTAAAAAAGCATTGACATCCAGGCGAAAAAGCATTATAGCGTTTACATCAGGAATAGGAGATCTGGATAGAACAAGACTGGCAGGCTTACGGCAAGCCTCACGGAGGTGGGATGCGGGGATGTCTTCGATCTCTGCGGTTTTTCCGAGCGGCCACAACCGAAAAAAACGCGGCCCGCAAAAGCGACAGTCCGCGCTAGGGCGGAAAAACCGTCTCAAATGTCTCATCCGTCTCCATTTATGCTGCCCGCGCTGCTATGCTGAATCCGCCGTGGAGCAGGTGAAAACGAACCAACGATGTGGTGAAAACACAGGGAGTTGGAAAGATAACATGCGAATCCCGATTCGGATTCATGGCCGCCGCGCAAACCGCCACCTTGGCGATCTACGGCCTTTCCAATGCCGGTGACGAGAGAGAAGACGCGGACCGCAAAAACGACGGTCCGCGCGACCCGCCACCCGCTTCGATCCCTGCGGTTTAATCAGGTTGCTGAAGAGCCCTTGCAGTTTGTCATTCCAAGAACCGTAGGCGACGAGGAATCTCGAAGGCTCTTTATATCCAGACCGAGATTCCTCGTGGGGTTTATCCTGAGCCGAAAATAGGGGCGTTCTTCGCCGGAGCTCAGAATGGCAGGCGAAGGACTCGGAATGACAGTTTCCCTAAGTGTTTTCCCGCAGCCTGTTAGTCTTGCTGGCCGGCTGAAAAACCAGGTTTCAGATGTTACGGAGTGGCGCATGGGAGGTGCAGCATGTTAGGGCATCGTCGATTACTTCAAGGAGTCCTTGCAATTTTGCTAGGCGCTCTGGCCGCGTGGGCCAGCATTACTGGAAGCATTTCGGGCGTGGTTAAAGACCCCAGTGGGGCCGTGATCCCCGGGGTGAGGGTCACTGCCGTTAATACTCAGACGGGCATCCGAACCGTCGTCCTGACGGATGCCGCTGGGTTCTACAACTTCCCCGCTCTCCCGATTGGCGCCTATGACATTGAAGTTCAGCAAAGCGGGTTCCGGAACTTTCGTGAGACGGGATTGGTGGTGAACGCCAACTCAGCGCTGCGCGTGGACGTGAACCTCCAGGTCGGCGAGCAGACGCAACTGGTGACCGTGTCGAGCACCGCAGTTCACGTGGAGACGCGAAGCACGCAGATGGGCGAGGTGATCGGAAGCAGCAAATTGACCGCAGTTCCCCTTAATGGCCGCAGCTTTACGGACCTGCTTGCCCTCCAGCCGGGCGTCTCGCCATACCAGAATGCCGCGACACCCACGGACCGGCCTGTCTCCGGCGATCTGAATCCGGGCAATCAATCAGTGAACGGAGGGCGTGAAACCGCCAACGGTTTCATGGTGAATGGAGCCAATGTCGAGGAAGGCCGTAACAACGGCGCAGCGGTCATTCCCAACCTCGATTCCATTGCTGAATTCCGAATTATTACCAACAATTTCGACGCCGAATACGGCAACTTCAGCGGCGGCCAGGTGAACGTGGCCACCAAGTCCGGCACCAACCAGTTCCACGGCGATGGTTTCGATTTTTTGCGTAATACCGATTTCGACGCCCGCAATTTTTACTCCCCGAGCATCGGAACTTTTATCCAGAACCAGTTCGGGGGCACCTTCGGCGGCCCGATCAAGCGCAATAAGGCCTTCTTTTTTGTGGACTATCAGGGGACACGGCAGATCCAAGGCGTGGACACAGGCCTGATTTCCGTGCCCTCGGTGGCGGATCGAGCCGGAGACCTTTCCGATCAGGCGAGCGCGCTGACTGGATCCGTCAATGGAACCTACTTTGCCAATGTTCTTTCCCAGGAACTCGGTTATCCGGTTACAGCGGGCGAGCCGTATTACACACCGGGTTGCACCAGCTCCGCCAACTGCGTTTTCCCTAACGCAGTCATCCCGCAGCGCGCCTGGGCGGGCCCTTCTCCGCACCTGATGCAGTACATTCCCTTGCCCAACACTCCGGGAAACTTTTATTCCACTTCGGCTTTCGACCAGAGATTACGAGACGATAAAGGCGGGGTTCGCGCGGATGGCAATTCCCGCTTCGGCATGTTGTCCGCTTACTACTACATGGACGACTACCTGCTGAATGTTCCTTACCATAATCCTCCAGAGTTCCCCGGGTTTACAGCCGTCACGCCGGGACGCGCGCAGTTGCTTGTACTCGCCAACACCAAGTCCTTCGGCTCTAATGCAGTGAACCAGTTTCACTTCAGCTACATGCGGGATGCCAACTTGTTTTCGGAACCGGTGGGCGGCATCGGCCCCACCTTGAGCTCTTTGGGGTTTGTCGAGGGATTCACCACGCCAGGCGGCATTGGTCCCATCGTCCAGAGATATGAGGGCGTGCCGCTCATGGAATTCAATAACTACAATTTTGGCCTCCCGGACGGCACAACAGGCCAGTACAACAACACCTTCCAGTGGCTCGACAACTTCAGTCGTGTCATTGGAACGCATAGCCTCAAGTTTGGCGGAGAGTATCACTATGACCAGATCAATGAACGCAATACCTACGCCGAAAATGGCGTTTTTACCTTCAATGGAGCGGAGACCGGCCTTGATTTTGCGGACTTCCTGATCGGCGCTCCCGCCCAATTCATCCAGTCAAGCCGACAATTTCTGGATTCACGCACCAAGTATACGGGCCTGTATGCGCAGGATAGCTGGCGCGCCCGGCCCAGTCTAACGCTGAACTACGGTTTGCGGTGGGAATTCAGCCAGCCTTGGTACGACACGCAGAACAAGACCGAGACGATTATCCCCGGCGTGCAATCGGTAGTCTTTCCGGGCGCCCCAAAGGGATGGCTCGTGCCCGGCGATCCCGGCGTTCCGAAGACGCTGGCGCCCACAAAATATGATGCTTTCTCTCCCCGCCTGGGGCTGGCTTATTCTCCGGCAATTACGAGTGGCTTGCTGGGGAAAGTCTTCGGCGGGCCGGGCCGCACCAGCCTTCGCATGGGCTATGGAATGTTCTACACCTCCGTCGAGGATTTGACCCAATTTATCGAAGTGGGCGACGCCCCCTATGGTTTGTTCTACGTAAGCCCCGTGCCTCCCCTCTTTGCCACACCTTATATCGATCGCGGAACCGGCAACAGCGAAGGGCAGCGATTTCCCTTTATCTTTCCTCCCACCAATGTCTCTGCCAAGAACCCGGATACCACCTTCAACTGGCCGGCCGTGGAACCCATCTCAGGGGCGCCGGTGTTTTTCCACAAGAATCGTCTCCCTTACTCAGAGGATTACGAATTTTCGCTGCAACGCCAGTTCGGAGCGAATACGGTGCTCGGAGTAAGCTACGTGGGCACGCAAGGGCACGACCTGATTTCGTTTCTTGAGTCCAATCCCGCCAACCAGGCTTTGTGTCTGGCCTTGAGCCAGCTGAGCGCTGTGCTTCCGGGCACGGCCACTTGCAGACCTTTCGGGGAAACCGGCCTCTTTTATCCGGTTTCAGGACCGCCAGTCAGTGTGCGCCCTTTGGGTCCGGACCTTGCTACCAACGCCTACATGGATGAAATGGCCAACTCCAATTACAACTCGCTTCAAGTCAGCCTGCGCCACACGAGCGCCAGTTCCTCTTTCCTGATCGGATATACGTACAGCAAGTGCCTGGATAACGCTTCACAACTTGAGGAGGGCATCAACCCTCTGAACTATAAAGCGACCAAGGCGCTTTGCGCCTACGACCTTACACACAACTTCGTGGCCAGTTATAGTTACCAACTGCCTTTCGGCAAGTTCTCGTTTGCCACCGGCAAGGTGGGGAGCCGATTGCTGAAGGGCTGGATCATTTCCGGTATCACCACTTTCGCCACCGGGCTGCCGGTGAGCATCACCGAGGTGGACGATAATTCTCTGTTGGGAGCGACCTCCGATAACGTCGATGAGCCGAACTTCACTCCGGGCAAAATACTGAACAATACCAATCCTCGCAGCGGCGCGACCTATTTCAACACTTCGCTTTTCAGCGAGGAACCGTTTGGCCATCTCGGCGACGCCAACCGCCGATTTTTCCATGGGCCGGGATTAAACAACTTTGATATGGCGCTGGAGAAAAATATCACTCTCACCGAATCCAAGGCGGTTCAATTGCGGCTGGAAGGGTTTAACGCGTTTAACCATGCGCAGTTCGGCGGACCGGACGGCAACTTTAACTCTGGCACGTTTGGACTCGTGACCAGCGCCAAGGCGCCCCGCATCCTGCAAGTGGCGATGAAGTTTATGTTCTGATGGGGGAACCGTACGGTAGCGGCGGTCTCCAGGCGTCGAACCGGCTAAAAACGAAGGCCGGTGGCCACGGACCGCCGCTACAGCAGAGGCTTTCGCAGATACTCTGAGGGAATCGCAGCGAACCATCCAATTGGCCGAGTCATTCAACAAACCTTCAGCGATTGCGACGGCGGTTCTTGCCGCCGCTCTTCTACTTTTTCAATCACCGACGGCAGCATGCACATCCCCGCAAACGGTCGCAACAATTTCTGGACATCAGACTCCCCGGCGCGACACCAGAGCCTCCGCAACACAGGCTAACAATACCGGCCGGCAAACTTTTGTCTCAAGCTGCGCCTTGTGCCATGGATTGGATGGTCGCGGCGGCGAACATGCCCCGAACATCGCCACTAATCCCGCGGTTCAACAAATCTCGGACGCCGAACTGCTGCGAATCATTGAAAATGGCATTCCTGCGGGCGGCATGCCGGGTTTTCGATCTCTGGGCGCTTCGACCGTCAAGGCCGTAGTCGCTTATTTGCGCGACCTTCAAGGGAAACATTCTGTTGCAGCCCTCCCTGGAAGTTCTGAGCAAGGAAGGCGGCTTTTTTTTGGCAAGGCAGCGTGCTCAACCTGCCACATGATTCGCGGCCAGGGAGGATTTATCGGCGCCGATCTTTCAAGCTACGCGCAGACTCACTCGCCGCAGGAAATTCGGGAGGCAATCCTCAATCCGAATAAGAACAGCTCGAGGCAGGATGTTGTGATTGCCGTGACCCGTGATGGCCGGAAGTACGTCGGCGTCGCGCGCAACGAGGATAATTTCTCATTGCAATTGCAGACGCTCGATGGCGCCTTTCATCTCCTGATGAAGTCTCATCTGGCAACCTTGCGCCACGAGCCTCGCTCGCTGATGCCTTCGGACTATGGCTCAAAACTCACGAAGAATGATCTGGATGATCTGATCAAGTTTCTGGTGAAAAGCAGCCAGGAGCAACCCTGACGGATGGCGCATGGAAGAAAACTTATGGCAAGAACTCTCTGGCG
Organism: Acidobacteriota bacterium; assembly: GCA_902812415.1. Lineage (GTDB taxonomy): Bacteria > Acidobacteriota > Terriglobia > UBA7540 > UBA7540 > RH2-MAG17b. The sequence continues at coordinate 9,151 of CADDZJ010000060.1, read as the reverse complement.
CGCTGCGCTTTTCCTTCTTCTCTGCTTCTGTTGCCATTTGCTTCAAGCCGCACGGCCTCGGCGCCGGTTCAGCCTTCAGGCGCTCTCGCCTGAATTCTGGAAACTCGTTCCACATGACGCGAAGCTTACACAGATGGCGACCGGCTTTGGTTTCACAGAAGGACCGGTCTGGGACGCCAGAGGCTTTCTTTACGTCAGCGATGAAAAGCTCAATAAAATCTTTCGAGTCTATCCCGACGGGCGCCGCGAAGCAGTCATCTCGCTGGGAGATCCGGATGGCAATACCTACGACATGGAGCTTCGTTTACTTGATTGCGCCAGTGTTCTTCGCGCAGTTATCCGCGTGACTCCAGATGGCCATTACACGATCCTTGCCGACCGCTATCAGGGGAAAAGATTCAACAGCCCCAACGATGTGGCGCTGGGACCGGATGGCGCCGTTTACTTCACTGATCCCACGCTCGATCTTCCGGCAGGCGCAAAGCAGGAAATCCCGTTCCAGGGCGTCTATCGGCTCGATGCGAAGGGAAACGTCACGCTCCTGACGCGGGATTTGGCGCAACCAAACGGCCTGGCCTTTTCGCCCGACGGTCATCGCCTCTATGTGGATGACAGCGACCAGAGAAACATTCGCGTCTATAATTTCTCAGGGGGAAGGCTTACAAACGGACGCATCTTTGGCAAAGAGCAAGGCGAGGCCAACGATGGAGTGCCGGACGGGATGCGAGTCGACATGCGGGGGAACCTCTTTGTAGTCGGCCCCAAAGGCATCTGGGTCTGGGACGCGCAAGGTCATCATCTTGGAACGATCGTCTTACCGGAACAGCCCGCGAATCTCACCTGGGGAGACCGGGATTATCGCGCGCTTTACATCACGGCCACGACTTCCGTCTATAAACTTCGCACCCGGGCGCAAGGCTTTGTGCCCTGGCTGGCGTATGCTCAGAAGTCTCATGGCGTCGCTGCAGCCGGGTATTAAACGCCGCGCGCCGGAGCGGTGTGGAGCAAACGCGTATGTCTGCCGGAGACATCAAACTCTGAAAATCCCGTCCGAGAAGGCAGGGAGATCCACTGTAGCAGCGGTGTCCTCACCGCCGGCCTTTATTTCCAATCGCTCTGGCATGTGCGACACCGCCGCAACAAGAACGGTCTTCACGCATGTTCTGAAGCCCTCTATTGCGCTGAACCTCGCTGTAATTCTCCTCTGCGTGGCGATAACGGGCGCGCGTGGTCAGACCCCACCCCAGCAACCAGGCATTCCGTCTGCGGAATCTCAGGTCACAAGCTTGCTTGCCCGGGGGATTGCGGCCTACAAAGCTGGCCAGTTGGAAGCAGCGGAGCGCAACTTTGAAGAAGCTCTCAGAAAAAATCCCAATCTGGCTGAGGCGCACGCTTATCTCGGCCTGACGCTGGCGCGCGCGGGGAACCTAAAGGGGGCTCTTGCCGAGCTTCATCAAGCATGTCGGCTCGATTCTGCCAACTCAGATTATGCCTATGATTACGCCGTCTCACTGATCGAAGCCGCAGACTACAGGGCGGCCGTTCCCATTCTGCAAAGCCTCAGAAACAAGTCTCCTGAGTCGCAGGATGTTTTCATCAATCTTGCGCGCGCCTACGCAGGAGCAAAACAGTTCAGTCAACTTTCACACCTCGCCTCCCATCTTCCGCAGAATTGCGATGACAACTTTTTGAAGACCCTCACGGGAATCCTCGCTTCGGCAAAACAGTTCAACGCCATCCAACAAACGTGGAAGATGGTAATCCAGAGCAATCCAAACCGGCAGTTACCCTACGCAGCGCTTGCCGAACTATGGACGCGCCAGGACAAAGCCCGGCAAGCACTCGCCATGCTCAATCGCGCTCCTGAGCCGGCGCGAGGACCGGTTTTCTGGTATGCCTATGGGCAGACCCAATTGGCTCTTCATGAGTATGACGCTGCTGCGCAAACCTTCGAGAGGCTCGTTAATCGCCTGCCCGCGAACGAGCGCGCATGGGCAGAGCTGATCCGGGCGCAAATGATGGGCGGCCATTTCGCCGAAGCCGACAAGCGCGCGGAAGAAGCCGCGCGGCAGTTTCCGGGGGTTGTTGAATTCCAATATCAGCGAGCGGTTGCTGACTACCTGCTAGGGCGAAACACGGAAGCCTTGGACGCGCTTCAACCCGTCCTGAAGGAGCACGATGTTTCCGATCCACGGCCCATTCTGCTGGCGGCGGTTTTGGAATCCGAAAGCGGGCGTTATAATGAAGCGTTGCGCACTTTCGCTCGACTGCCTTACGATCCCAGAAGCTGCAACGCGCTAGGGTCTTACTTTTACGGCGCTACCCTGCTGCGCGCTCACCGTCTGTCTGAAGCCGCTTCCGAGCTGCGAGCGGCTATCCGTTGCCAGCCTCATTTTGCGCTCGCTGAATACCGCCTCGGATTGGCGCTCGCCAAAATGAATCAGTTAAAGGACGCTTCGGCTGCGTTCAAGAGCGCTGCGAGCGATGATCCGAAACTGGCCGAGCCTTATTACGCCCTGGCGCAGGCGCGACGCCGGATGGGTGATGCGGCAGGCGCCAGAGCGGCTCTCGAGCGCTTCAACCACCTTCATCAGCATGCGGACGCTTCCGACCGCGCTTTGCTTCAGCCCTACGTTCAATGAGCATTATCGTGGTACTCTTACAAGTTACGGTTTCAGCCGCAGCCAATCAGCAACCGTAGAGGCGCGCGGCGCGCGCACTTGGCGAACGCCGTCCGCCTCTGCATAGAATTTCAGATTATGACTCGTCAGGAAATAATCGATCACTTAAGCGGCGTCTTTCCGCCGGTGGCAACTCCCTTCAACCGCCGTGGTGAACTGGATGAGGGAGCGCTGCGATTCAATTTGCGCCAATATTCCGGCACGGGGATTTCCGGTGTTGTCGTTTCGGGTTCAACCGGAGAAGCGCCGCTGTTAACAGAAGCTGAGCGGCTGCGCCTGGTTGAGATTGCCCGCGAGGTGATCCGCCCGCCGCAGTTGTTGATTGCAGGCACAGGACTGGAAGGCACAACCCAGACAATCAAGCTGAGCCGGGAAGCCATCGCGCGCGGGGCCGACGCCGTCCTGCTTCTTCCTCCCAGCTATTACAAGCCCGCAATGCAGCCGCGGGTGCTCGCTGCCCATTTCCGCGCCGTGGCCGACTCACTCCGGCGGCCCGCGCTCCTATATTCCATTCCGCAATTTACCGGCTATGCGATGGACCCGGCGATGTTAGGGGAACTCTCGCGCCATCCAAACATAGTCGGTCTAAAGGAAAGCTCCGGCAAACTGGACTTTGTCAGCGCGATCATGAGCAAAGTGCGGAAGGGGTTCCGGGTGCTTATCGGTTCAGGGCTGATCTTTCCGGAAGCCTTAAAAACCGGGGCTTCGGGAGCGATCCTGGGGCAGTCAAACTTTGAGCCTCGACTGTGCGTAAGCCTCTACGAAGCCTTTCGCCGAGGCGATTCCGAAACGGCTGAGAAGCTGCGAAGAAGGCTGATGATTTTGATTGAAAAGATCACCGTCCCCTACGGGATTCCGGGGATCAAAGTGGCGCTGGATTTATCGGGATACCGAGGAGGTCAGCCCCGTCCGCCCCTCCTGCCTCTGAATGGAACAGCTCAGAAGAAGATTGCTTCTGCCCTCCGCCAAGCGCGCGCCGGCCTGGATGTTTGAGGAAGCTTGTTGCCCTCGGGGACCGTCCTACGAATGCGGGCGTTTCTTATAAGTGTTAAAAACGAAATTTGTCTTGCCCGCATCCCCTTTTCTGATGTTCGTATCATAAAGAGATTTATCAGTTTGGGTGTGGATGGACCATCCGTTACTCTCGCGCTTGATGCCGTTGCCTTTACCTTTGAGGTCTGGCATGACGTTCACAGGCGTGGCACCCAGCACATTGATAACCATGTTCTGTTCCTGAGCGGGGACCTTCTGCCATGCGTCATCGGTGATTTGGACGTGAATCCGATACTGATTCCTCCCATTTGAGGCCTGGTAATCTTTTCCCGGAGGGGGACAGGGATTGTTGGGCATAGTAAACTCCTCATCAATCAGAGATTATTGGGAAATAAACGTACCACATGCAGAGAGTTTGTCAGCGGCCAGTTCTGCCGGTTTTAGCCGGAGGATTCCAATCTGAGATGGCCGAATGAGATTTTGCCGGAACTGCCTGCCCGCCAAACACCAGCACTTTGCTATTCGTCCCGTGGTTCTTCAAAGAATCTTCCTGAATGCTTTGCCAGTGAGTGATAGGCAGTGAAAGGAAAGCATCCACTACGTCGGGATCAAACTGGCGGCCCGCTTCTTTGCGAATCTCCTCGCGAGCGGCTTCAAAAGACAGCGCCTTGCGGTAGGGCCGATCGGAGGTCATGGCATCCAGAGTGTCCGCCACGGCGAAGATTCGCGCTCCGAGCGGAATATCTTTCCCCTTCCAGCCGCTGGGGTATCCCGTGCCGTCGTAGCGCTCATGGTGAGCGCGGACGATTTCAGCGGTCGAGGCCAGGAAGGCCATGCGGCTCAGAAGCCGGTATCCGATCAGGACGTGCGTCCTCATCACGGCCTCCTCTTCCTCCGTGAGAATTCCTTCCTTCAGCAGGATGACATCCGGAATGCCGATCTTTCCAATATCGTGCAGATAGGCGGCGCGCGCAATTTCCTGCTTCTGATCTTCAGTAACCCCCAGAACCTCGGCAATTTTCAGGGCATACTGCGTGACCCGCGTTGAGTGGCCGGCTGTTGCAGAATCCCGAAGGTCGAGCGCGGCGCTCAGGGCTTCGAGCGTTTCATCATAGACCTTTTCAATCTGCTCGAGAGCTTTCCGCAATTGTTGCGTGCGCTTCTCCACCATCTCCTCCAGGTGCTGCCGGTACTTTTCAAGCTCAATCTCCAACTGCTTTCTCTCGATGGCGCTCGCCACGCTGCGCAACATCGAAGCCAGTTGAAAAGGCTTCACGACATAATCGGAAGCGCCCGTCTTCATCGCCTCAATGCCGGTGCGGACGTCCTGCTCGCCGGTCATCAGCAGGAAGGCCGCGCGCGGAGCTATTTTCCGGGCCTCCTTCATCAAATCCAGGCCCGAAAGGCCGGGCATGCGCAGGTCCGACAGGATCACATCAAAAGCTTCGCGGCGAAGCAGAGCGAGCGCGCTTTCGGCGCTGGACGCGGTGTGACAGTCGTAACCTTCGAGCGAAAGTTTTGCGTCCAGGAGTTCCAGGATCGAAGGCTCATCGTCCACGACCAGCACGCGCGCGAGGTATTTGTTATGGTTCATAAGGGGTCCCATTTTTGAAAAAGTCTTCTCACCGGTCATCCTGAGGAGTCGAGGGCGACGAAGAATTGACCGGGAAAGTCATTGCCACACCGTCAGGCTGTTGCCTGCGGGTGAGGCTCGTGAGCGCCGTTGCCAGAGCGCCGATTGACGCTTCGAGCGCCCGATAAGCTTCATCCATCGGAGCGAAATTATCCTCCCGGCCCAGTGTTTCAAGTCTGAGAGCCGCCTCGAATGCCGATTGCGCCACAAAGTTCCCGATCTCGCCCTTTAGACTATGCGCAACTTCCTGCACCGCTTTCGAATCCCGTTCATCCATTGCTTTCCGCAGCGCCGCCAACTTCCCAGGAAGGCCGCCGAGGAATAAAGTTGCCAATTCCGCCAGAAGTTCCTGATCGCCTTCCAGCCGGTCGAGAGCCGCGGCGTAATCAAAAGGTTCTTCTTTCTCCTGGGTCAAACTTTGTTCCGCGACTTTGACAGGCCTCGCGAGCCGATTGGCGGCGAATTCCACCATCACTTTCTCGATCGCTTCATAGAGGTCACGCCTTTGCACCGGCTTCGTGATATAGGCGTCCATGCCCGCGGCCAGGCATCGCTCGCGATCCCCTTTCATCGCGTGGGCAGTCATGGCGATGATCGGCTGATGGCCGCCTTGCTCCTTTTCTCGTTTTCGGATTTCCGCCGTCGCTTCAAACCCGTCCATCTCCGGCATCTGAACGTCCATAATCACGAGATCGAAGGTCTGTTTTTCCAGGGCGGCGAGCGCCTGAAGGCCGTTTTCGGCCACCACCACCTCGTGACCCATTTTGTTGAGAAGGCGGGTCGCTACCGCTTGATTGACGGCGTTATCCTCCGCCAAAAGAATCCGAAGGCCGGTGAAAGTTGAAAAATTCTCCGAATTCATAGAATGCGCCTCCCGCAGCGTATGCCTGGTGACAAGGGTTCTGGGTTCATTGGGGCGTGACGAAGCATCGATCACACTCATGATCGCTTCCCATAGCTCAGACTGCCCTACCGGTTTAGTCAGATAGGCGGCAACCCCCAGGCGGCGGCAGAGAGATGCATCGCCGCGCCGCCCGCCCAAAGTGAGCATCATGATGGTGGCGCCCGCAAGATGGTGGTCTTTCTGGATGTGTTCCGCCAGAGTGAAGCCGTCCATTTTCGGCATGCGCGCATCGGTCAACACGAGCGCAAATGGCGAGCCGTTGCTTCGGGCGTTTGAAAGCGCCTGCAACGCGGCTTCGCCGTTATCCGCCAAAGTGGGTTCGGCCCCCCAGCGTCTCAGCGTTTCCGCAAGGATGCGGCGATTCGTGGCGTTATCATCCACCACCAGAACCGGCAAACCTACGAGTAAATCGGCGTTTGCAGGGGGCGCAGGAGCCGCAACCCGACCCACTCGGCCCAAGCGAACCGTGAAGTGAAAAACGCTGCCGCGGCCTACCTCACTCTCCATCCAGATGCGTCCGTCCATCATTTCCACCAGCCGCGAAGAAATGGTTAATCCGAGCCCCGTGCCTTGATATTTTCGTCTGGTCGATGCGTCAGCCTGGCTGAAGGGATCAAAGATGGATTGGCGATGCTCGGGCGCAACGCCAATGCCGGTGTCCGCCACCTCAAAGTGCAGCACCGCATTTTTTTCCTCCATCGATTCCAGGGATACTCGCGTCACCACTTCTCCCTGTTCCGTGAACTTGATGGCGTTCCCCGTCAGATTCGTCAAAATCTGGCGCAGACGCGTGGGGTCGCCGACGACATCGTCGGGCACGTCGGGAGCCACATCGCATACCAGTTCCAGCCCCTTCTGGTGCGCTCGCACCGCCAGCGCCTTCATCGTGGCCTCAAGGCTGTCGCGCAATTTGAATTCAATCGGATCGAGATCGAGTTTGTGGGCTTCAATCTTCGAGAAATCCAGAATGTCATTGATGACTCGCAGCAGGGAGTCGGCTGAGGACCTGACCAATTCGAGATATTCCCGCTGCTCGGCCGTCAGACTGGTATCCAGGGCCAACTCCGTCATACCAAGAACGCCGTTCAAGGGCGTGCGGATTTCATGGCTCATATTGGCCAGAAATTCGCTTTTGGCGCGGTTGGCCATCTCCGCCAGTTCCTTAGCCTTGCGCAATTCCACCTCAGCCAGCTTGCGCGCGGTGATGTCCCGCGAGATGCCAAACGTACCCATCAAACGTCCCCGGTTGTCGTAGAGGGGCATTTTGGTAGTCGAAACCCAGGTGTCCGGCCTGTCGGGCCAGGTTTCCCGCTCTTCTTTATTGATAATTGGCAACCCGGTGCTCATCACCCTCTGCTCGTCTTCAAAAGCAGCCTGTGCGTGTTCATGAGAGAAGAAATCAAAATCCGATTTCCCAATGGCCCGAGCAGGGTCTTCCAGCCCGTATTTGCGAGCGTGGCCTTGATTGATCCGGATGTAGCGGCTGTTCAAGTCTTTGAAGTAGATGGCATCCGGGGTGTTATCCATCAGCGCGTCGAGCAACGACTTCTCACGGGAAGCCGCTTCCTCGGCGCGCAGGCGGTCGGCAATCTCTTTTTGCAGTTCATCGTTCTTGGCGCGAAGGCTCGCGGTTTGCCCATCAACCTGAATCTGAAGATTGGCGCGCGCCTCTTTTAATTCCTCTTCGGCCTGCTTACGCGCGGTGATATCCGGGGGAATGCCGAAAATTCCCATCAGGTTTCCAGCCGGATCGTAAAATGGAACCTTCGTGGTTGAAACCCAGGTATCCGGCTGATCGGGCCAGGTCTCGCGCTCTTCCTTGCCGATTACGGGCCGGCGCGTTTGGATGACGTCCTGTTCATCTGCAAACGCCGTCTGGGCATGATCGGCTGTGAAGTAATCAAAATCAGTTTTACCGATAATCTCGGAAGGATTCTGGACTCCCAGCTTGCGAGCGACAGCTTGGTTGACCCATAGAAACTTGCCGTCACAGTCCTTGAAGTAGACACAGTCTGGAATGTGTTCCATCAAAGTGTTGAGCAAGATCTCTTCGCTCGAAGCGGCCTGCGTTCTGAAGTTTCTGTTTGCCATCTTACCCCTCAGCGTCTTTTTCAGCCTTGTGACCAGACCGAACAGCGCCTGCATCCGTGTAGGGTTTTGGTCGATCTTCTCTGGTCTGATATTACCATTCAATTGATACCTTTACAGATATCATGCGATTAGAACACCTTAACAATTATCGGCCTGTCTTGACGCTTCCTTGAGGCCGGAATGATTCTTCCGGAAAGTTGTCGCGCCGGTACTGGGGAATGTGGTTAGCGGAGAGTAACGAAAAAGGCGGATGGACAAAGTGGATGACCTGTCACCCCTGAGCGCAGCGGAGGGTCTCTGTATTTTTTCAGCGAATACGCGCGGAGTTTACCTCGGAGCCGAAATACGGGGACTCTCGCTGCCGCTCGGAATGACAATGGTCAGAACTGTTTTTCGGCATCCTGCTGGAGACGCGCGCGAGAGTTGGCTGAGGCTGCTGGCCCAACTGCCGCCGGAGGCGGAAATCACGCTGGAGGTTTCCACCAGCGGGCATCACCCGCCAAGGGCCGGTCAGGCTGCGTCAGGGTCTGATCGCTGCCGCCAACGCGGCCCTACGCAGGCGTAATGCCTTTGCCCGGCGCTATCACCGTCTAGAGAAATTCCATAAATGATGTAGCGTGTTGGACGTTAAAAAAGAAGCCTTGGCAATCGGCGAGCGAAACGGATTGTGAGGCCGCTTTGTCAGCCAGGATCAGTTGGGCGAGGGGGGAGTGTACGGCCATTTCAGCGGGCTGGTGAGGATCCTGAAGCGATGTTCTCAGCCTCTGATCGGAGCGTCCGAGATGTTCCGCTGTGACGAGCATTTAATACGCGACGACGCGCATAGTGGCGATGCTTCACCTTTCGATG
>CADDZJ010000059.1 GCA_902812415.1 Acidobacteriota bacterium | reverse complement strand
CCGAGCGCCTCGGCGCCGCCAATGCGCATCATGAGTTTGTAAGCGATATTAGCCGAACCGAGATCGGGAAACACCAGGACGTTGGCGCCGCCTTTCAGCGAAGAGAACGGATACTCTTCCTCGATGATTTCAGGCACGACGGCCGTATCGGCCATCATCTCGCCATCCACCATGAGTTCCGGGAATTGCTGTTTGACCAGTTCGGTGGCCACTCGCACCTTTTCGGTGAGAGGGTGGCGCGTGCTCCCAAAGTTGGAGAATGAAAGCATGGCGACACGCGGCTCCACATTGAATTCGCGCGCGATTTCGGCGGCAAGCGAAGCAATTTCCGCCAGTTCTTCAGCGGCGGGTTCGATGTTCACGGTCGTGTCCGCAAAAAAATAGACCTCTTTTTTGGTGATGATCACGTAAACGCCGCAGACGCGGTGGACGTTGGCGCGCGTCCTGATGATCTGTAAGGCTGGACGGATTGTTTCCGGATAATGCTGGGAAACGCCTGCCACGAAGCCGTCCGCGTCCCCAAGGTGCAGCATCATGGCGCCAAAATAGTTCGGATTCAGCATCAATTCCCGGGCTTCGCTGCGAGTGACGCCACGCCGCTGGCGCAAGCGGTATAACTCCTCCGCATATTCCTCAAAACGCGCGGCGCGCGGCGGCTCCACAATCTCAGCGCGCAATTTCTGGAAGCCAAGTTCATGAAGCTGGCCCTCGATTACCGATGGGCGTCCGATCAGAATCGGCTGGGCAATCCTTTCTTCCATCAGCCGGTAACTGGCGCGAATGATTCTTTCATGCTCGCCTTCGGGGAACACAATGCGCCGGGGCTTGGCTTTGGCGCGATTGTGGACGCTCTGCATCACCGCCACCGTGCGACCCAGCCGCCGCCAGAGCTGCTCGCGGTATTCCTCCAGATCAATCTGAACTCGCGCCACACCGCTGCGCATCGCCGCTTCCGCCACCGCCGCCGATTCCCACACCAGGACGCGAGGATCAAACGGCTTGGGGATGATATAGTCCGGCCCAAAGCACAGCCGCCCCAAACCATAAGCTTGCAGGACGGCGTCCGGCACGTCCTCTTTCGTCAGCGCTGCAAGAGCTTGGGTGGCCGCGATCATCATTTCTTCGTTAATCGCGCGCGCGCGAACGTCAAGCGCGCCGCGAAAGATGAAGGGGAAGCCCAGGACGTTGTTAACCTGATTGGGGAAATCCGATCGGCCCGTGGCCACAATGGCGTCTGGCCGCGCCGACTTCGCTTCTGGATAGCTGATCTCCGGAGTAGGGTTCGCCATCGCAAAAATGATGGGTCGCGCCGCCATCGAACGCAGCATATCGGTTGTAACAACTCCCCCTACCGAAAGGCCGACAAAAACATCCGCTCCCCGCATTGCTTCGGCGAGCGACCGCGCGCTCCCTCGCGCGGCGTAAGGCGCAACGTAGGAGTTCATCCCTGCTTCGCGCCCTTCGCAGATGGCGCCATGCTCGTCGCACATTGTGATTTGCTCGCGCCTCATGCCGAGACGCCGGTAATGATCCGCGCAGGCAATGGCCGCCGCGCCCGCTCCGCTGAAGACCACCCGCACCTCATCAATTTTCTTTCCCGCAAGTTCCAGAGCGTTCAAAAGCGCCGCGCCGGAGATGATGGCGGTGCCGTGTTGATCGTCGTGGAATACCGGAATCGACAAGGTTTTGCGCAGCGTCTGCTCAATCACGAAGCATTCGGGAGCTTTGATATCCTCCAGGTTGATGCCGCCAAATGACGGCTCAAGGAGTTTGCAGACCCGGATCACTTCCTCCGGCTCCGGGGAGTTCAACTCCAGATCAAAAACATCAATGTCCGCAAAGCGCTTGAAAAGCACCGCCTTGCCTTCCATCACCGGCTTTCCGGCCAGCGCTCCAATATTTCCCAACCCCAGCACGGCTGTTCCGTTTGTGACCACCGCCACCAGATTCCCGCGGATGGTGTAATCAAAACTCAGTTCGGGATCGCGCTGAATTTCAAGGCAAGGTTCCGCAACGCCGGGCGTATAAGCCAGGCTCAGGTCCCATTGAGTGCGACAAGGCTTGGTCGGCGCGATCTCAATCTTTCCTTTGCGATCCCGGCGATGATATTCAAGCGCATCCTGCTTGCGAATTTCCATATACAGTCCTCACAGGCCGGTAAGAAGTTGCCATTATGAATTCCGCCTGGCGAATCCACCGTGTGCTGTCCCCTCCCAAAGCTCGCGGCGAGGAAAACCGGTCGCCGTGACTATCACAACCACCTCCGTAATGCGCGCGAAAACATTATCTCTCGATTTGGGTCTAAGAATTTAAAATGAAAGGTTCCTCTGCATGGGACATGCATTTTGCTCTGCGGGCCGTCCTGCTAAAATAAGGCGAATACGTTTTGGAGGAGACGGATGCCGGTCTATCAATTTGCCTGCAAGGAATGCAAAAAGACTTTCACACAGACCATGAGCGTCGCGGAATACGAAAAGGGGAAGATCGCCTGCCCGAAGTGCAAGAGCAAAAAGGTGGAGCAAAGAGTGGCGGCTTTTTTTGCGGTTACGTCGAAGAAGAGCTAGCGAGCGGTTATTCGCGCAGTGCGGCGTGACGAGAGTGGATTGACAAAGTCAATGGCCTGTCACCCTGAGCAACACCGGGATTCTTCGCTGTCGCTCAGAATGACAGGCGAAGGGACGCAGTATGACATTGAAACCCCAAGATATGTCGCGTATTTCAGTTACGCCGCATCTGCCCGCTCTTTATTGCGCACAGTGACCCGTTTCTTTTAGCCGCAGGAGGGCGAAATCCGGATCATTGGCAAGGAGACGCTGGAGTCTTGCGCGCGTTTCAGCGCTGCCATCTACCACGATGGCGTAAGTCGAGTGCAGCCATGTCTCCTCGCCTGTTCTGCCAGCTCTCTGAAGAGCAACCCAACTCACCCCGGAAGCTGCGTGCAGCAAAGCATCGAGTAGAGGCCAATCCGCAACTGCATTGCCCACGCTTTCAGTTTCGCAACCCGGCGACGCTGCGGATACGCAATCAAGAAGATCGTGCGCGAGGACCAGTGGCGCCACCAGTTCTCTTCGTCCCACCTTACGATTGATTTCATCGCCTAATTGAATCCGCTGCTCACGGTTCAGCCAGGCCGCGCGCGCAGGCAACCCCTGAAACCTTCCGTGCTCCCTCGCTAATCGAATCCAACGACAAAGATCGTTGTCCTCCGGGAATAGTGTTAACAGCAGATCATCGACGCGACTGATGTCTGTGGGGTCTCCGGAAAGCGCCACCCAGCGCAGCGGGCTGCGTCCTTCGCAAATGAGCGGTCGAATATATTCCGACATGAATCCTGGAATCACGAACGCATCCTTCACTCCGGCCTGTAGAGCTGCTGCGCGAAGATTATTTCCAAAATCGAAAGTGACTGCGCCCATTCGCCGAAGCTCCAGCATGGCCGTCACATGCTGCGCGATGGATTGATAAGCTTGTTCCAGGTAATCTTTCGGATTTTGGCTGCGCAACCGCTCAGCTTCTTCCAGGCTCAGTCCCGCCGGAAGATAGCCTTGCGACGGGTTGTGTGCGCCAGTCTGATCCGTCAACAAATCGGGCAGAACTCCGCGACGCGCAAGCTCGGGAATGATCTCGGCACAATTCCCGACAAGACCCACGGAAACCGGCTGCTTCTTCCGAATCGCGATTTTGAGGATTCTCAGCGCCTCATCCAGTTGAGTCACGCAATAGTCGCAGAACCCCGCACGAATGCGACGCGTGATCGTTTCTTGATTCACCTCAACGCCCAGAAACGCCGCGCCATTCAGCGTGGCGGCCAGGGCGAGCGCGCCGCCTGTTCCGCCCATTCCTCCCGAAACCACAAGTTCGCCGGCAAGGTCGCCGCCCCAGTGCGTACGAGCCGCGACGGCCAGGGTCTGGTACGCTGTCAAGAGCGCGTCCTGCACCCCAATAGAAGTCCAGCTTCCCAAAGCAGCGCGGTTATACGTGGCAAACCCCTGCGTTTCCGACTGGCTCCAATCCACGATTAAGACGCGCGGCGCGCCTTCATGAGTGCGAAAAACGCCTATGGGCTTGCCGGACTGCACCAGCAGGCTTTCCTTGTTTTCAAGGTTTTTAAGAGCTTCGACAAGGGCATAGAAACTTGGCCAGTCCCGCGCCACACACCCGGTTCTTCCACGGGTAATCAATTCATCAGGGCGCTCAGCCACCGCAGGGTCCAGGCTGTTCATCAGCATGCGCAGCGCAGCTTCCTGATGCCATCCCTTGCAGGAAAGCTCTTTTCCCGTTGGGGCGTGAATGGGCTTCGTGAGCGGCAATGTTCGGCGGTCATTTAACGGAGATTTTACGCCGGGCTTTTCCATCCCTTGCCTCTTCTTTTCGCATCATAAACTAGGGTGAACGAAGGAGGAAAGCCAAGTCAACGGAGAGCTTTGTGACTTGAGTGATTTCCAGCCCCATGCTTTCATTGACATCTGAAGAGTCCGTATCGTATGATCACGCGGTTTAACTTCCAGCCCGGTTTTGAATGCTTCGCTTGGCGCGATAGGGCGGATGGTTGTGCGGTTGCTGGCCAGGAGATGAAGCTGCTTTGAGCGAGCCCTTCCATACCGACATGCAAAAATCGTTCTCTCTATTCCGGAATTTGATAAAGCCAGCCTTTATTCTATCGGCTTGCATCGTGGCTCTGGGATGTGTAACCCCATATGTTTCCCCCGTGGAAGCCGCTCTTCAAGGCGCAATCTCTCGCGCGGAAAATTACTATGAAGGCCGGCGCGATCTGGGAAATGTGCAGAAGGCTCTCGCGATTCTGCGTTCTCATATCAGCAGTCATCCTCAGGATTACGAAGCCTGGTGGCGAATTTCTGAATACGACTGCTATCTAGCGCGGCATGTGCCTGACGAACAGCAGAAGGCAATCCTGGAAGATGGCATCGCCGCTGGTCAGAAAGCCGAATCAATCGACCCTCATCGCCCCGAAGGCCATTTTTGGACGGGCGCAAATGAAGGACTGTTGGCGCAGGATGTCGGCTTGCTGAAGGGCCTGCGGATGGTAGACTCGATCCGGGAAGAACTCGAAACGGTCATGAAGATTGACCCGAATTATCAGCAATATGGCGCCGAGCGCCTGCTGGGAAGGTTTTACTACCGCGCTCCATTCTTTAAAGGCGGCGATAAGCAACGCTCTGTCCAGCTTTTAGAAGATTGCCTGAAGCGTTATCCTGATAATTCGCTGACCATGCTTTATCTGGCAGACAGCTATCGCGCGGTGGGACGTCGCGAGGATGCGCGCCGGATGCTTGAGCGAATTCTCCACATGGATTCAGAGCCGGAATACGGCCCGGAACTTGCAGATAATCAGGCCGCTGCTCGCGAAGAGCTTCAGCGATATTTTCACGCCAGCCGTTGAAGTATACCGCGCGGGTTGCAGAATAGATCGGTATGACACCCAGCGACTTTCATACTCTCGGCGAGTTGTTCCTAAAGGCAGCCGAAACACACGCCAAGCCTGACGCGTTTCTCTCGAAGCAGAGCGGTCGCTTCCAGGGTCTCTCTTCTGCCGAAGCGCTCCGGCGGGCGGCAGCCCTGGCGTTGGCCCTCGAGCGGCTGGGCGTCCGGCGTGGCGACCGCCTGGCCTTAATTTCGGAGAATCGGGTGGAGTGGGCGCTTACGGATTATGCCGCGCTGGGCCTCGGAGCGATTGATGTTCCCATTTATCCTACGCTGCCTGCTGCTGATGTGGAGTACATCCTGCAGGATTCCGGGTCGCGGGGAGTCGTTGTCTCAACCGTCGAACAGTTGCAGAAAGTTCTGGAAGTCCGGCGCCAGCTGCCGGAACTGCGCTTTGTCATCGCGATGGATTCTCCAGACGACCCGGAGGCGGGCATTCTCTCCTGGCAATCTGTCGTTCGGGAACAACTCGAACAAACGCCCAAGCCTGAAGAAAGATTCCGCGGGCTGGCTCTGCAAGCCCGGCCCGATGACACGGCAACCCTCATCTATACTTCGGGCACAACCGGCAGCCCAAAGGGCGTAATACTGACGCATGCCAATATTGCCTCAAACGTTCAGGCGTGCAGCCCTCTCTTTCATTTTGATCCCTCTGACCGCATTGTTTCATTTCTTCCGCTTTCCCATATTTTTGAACGGATGCTTGAGTACTTTACGTTCTGGAGTGGAGCCTCAATTGCGTATGCCGAAAGCTTTGAGAAACTCCCACAAAACATCCTCGAAGCGCACCCCACGGTGCTCGCTGTCGTCCCCCGCGTGCTCGAAAAGGTGCATGGCAAGATTCTTGAGACCGTCCGCCAGGGACCGCCAGCGCGGCAGAGGTTGTTCCATTGGGCCATTCGCATCGGATGGCAGTATGCGCGCTGCCAAATTGAGAATCAGGCCATCCCCGCAGCCTTGCGCTTGAAACACGCGGCGGCGGACCGTCTGGTGGCCTCCAAGATTCGCGCGCGGCTGGGCGGAAAGCTGCGTTTCATGATTTCCGGCTCAGCGCCTCTCTCACAGGAATTGGCCGAGTTCTTTTATGCAGTCGGTTTACCGGTCTATGAAGGCTACGGCCTGACGGAAACTTCTCCCGTCATCTCGGTGAACTATCCGGGAGCAGTGAAACTTGGGACGGTAGGGCGCGTGATCCCCGGAGTGGAAGTCAAACTCGGCGAGGAGGCTGCGGGCTCCGAAGGCGCGAGCGGACGCGAAATCCTGGTGCGCGGCCCTAACGTTTCGCCCGGCTACTACCATCCCGAGGAAAACGCAGAAGCCTTCAGCGACGGCTGGTTTCGCACGGGTGACCTGGGCAGCCTCGATTCGGATGGATACCTCAAAATCACGGGCCGAAAAAAGAACCTTTTCAAGACCTCCGGCGGTAAATACGTCTCGCCCGAAAAACTGGAAGGCCTTTTCCAGGGCCATCTCTATGTGAGTCAACTGATGGTTTTAGGAGACTCCCGGCATTTCGTTGCAGCACTCATTGTGCCCAAGTTTGAGCGGCTTGAGGCTTACGCCCGAGAGCAAGGCATTCGCTTTGCGACGCGGCAGGAACTGGTAACTCACCCTGAAATCTGCGCCTTCATGCAAAGGCAAGTCGATGAGTCGTGCCAGGGGCTCGCGCCTTTTGAACGAATCCGGCAAATCGCGTTGCTGCCGAGCGAATTCACCACGGACAGCGGCGAACTTTCTCCCTCGCTGAAAGTCAGGCGATTCATTGTGGAAGAGCGCTACCGCGAACTGATCGAGGAAATTTACCGCCGTCCGGCTCCCCAAGCCCAAACCGCCTCCCTTTCGCGCTGAGCTTCACGCTAAAATGACGCCGTGTTCCTGAGTCAACTGCTGCGTTTTGCGCGCTGGGCGCTCAGTTCCGAACCCCGTGAAGGTCCGGGGCATCTCTGGCCGCGCTGGCTATTCCTTCGAGCTCTGGGCCTGATTTACTTTTCGGCCTTCTATTCCCTCCTTTTCCAGATCATAGGGTTGATCGGCCCCGACGGTATTCTTCCCGCGCAACATTATCTCCAGGTTCTGAGCAGGCTTTTTGGATGGATACGCTACTGGTACGCTCCAACGTTCTTATGGATCAGCAGCGGCAACGAAGCTTTGAAGATTCTTTGCTGGGTCGGGCTTGTCGCCTCCCTCCTACTCTTTATGAATGTATGGCCGCGAGCAGCGACAGCCATCTGCCTGGTGGCCTATTTATCCTTTGTGGTGGCGGCTCAGGACTTTTCCTCCTATCAATCGGATGGAATGTTGCTCGCCGCTGGGTTTCTCACCCTGTTCTTTGCTCCGCCCGGCTTTTTCCCGGGTCTCGGAAACGCCTATCCGCCTTCGCGCGCCAGCCTGTTTCTTCTGCAATGGCTCTGGTTTCGCATCTATTTTGAATCCGGCCTGGTGAAGATTCTGGGTGGCGATCCGGAGTGGCGCCATCTGACCGCACTTTACGATTACTACTCCAACGGCCCGCTGCCTGACTGGATTGGGTGGTATGCGCAGCATCTGCCCCACGCGTTCAATGCTGCGCTGGCGCTGATCACGCTGATAATCGAGTTGGGGTTGGTCTGGTTGTTCTTTCTGCCGCGGCGTTTTCGTATCGCCTGTTTCTTTATTGTGACCCCTTTTCAAATCGGTATCATCCTGACGGCCAACCTGACGTTTCTGAATTACTTTGTCCTCTCACTTGGCTTCCTGCTTCTGGACGATCGATTCATTCGATCTGTTTTCCAGCCGTTCAGGAAAAGGCTGGGCGCAAAGACCAGAATGGAAACCCCGCCTTGGTGGATTCTGGCGCGGTGGTGGCGCTCGCCTGAAAAGGCATGCGCGGCACGCACGCCGGGCACTAACACACCTGAGCCCACTTCGCTGCGCGGCGCGCTCGCCGATGCCTATCGTCATATTTCGCTGGTGGTCACCGGAGTTCTTTTGGGGTGGGTCTTCTATGTGGATACGGCCTTGCTTTTGTTCATTTTAGTTCCGCACCTGCCGCTGCCCCGCAGTCCAATTCAAGCGCTCGAGCCTTTCCGCATTGCCAATCAGTACGGCCTGTTTGCTGTAATGACGCGGGTGCGTTATGAAATAGAATTCCAGGGCTCCCGCGATGGCAAAACCTGGATCGCCTATCCGTTCCGTTATAAGCCACAGGATGTGCGCCAACCGCCGCGCATTTACGCGCCTTACCAGCCGCGCTTCGATTGGAACCTGTGGTTTGCTTCGCTGGGTACGTGGCAGCAATACCCCTTCGTCGCGCGGACGGAAGCCCTCCTGCTGACAAATGATCCAAGCGTGCTGTCGCTTTTTGCCGGAAACCCATTTGATGGAACCCCGCCTCGCTGGGTGAGAGCGGTGATGTGGCAGTATTGGTTTACGGATTTGAAGACCATGCGCACCCAGGGGCTTTGGTGGAAGAGAAAGCTGCTGGGCCTCTACGCTCCCGTTCTTGAACGCCTGCCCGACGGCAAAATCGCCGTGGTTGCGTGGCCTGAATCGGGCGAGAAACCCTGAGATCTCCGGTCCGCTAAGGAAATCCGCCTCATACGGAGAGAGCAAAGAGATGTGACGTCTGGCTTATGGCACCGCCTGCGAGCTCTTCACCCGTTGCACCAGCATGCGCATGAAGGAGTCTTCCGGAAACATCTGAAGTTCCTGCTTCATCGTGTCGAGCGCCCGGTCATACTGGCGTTGCTGAATCTCCACCAGGGCTAACGTCTTGTATAAGCGAGTGGAATAGGGATTCAGGGTAAGACCCTGTTTCAGCACTACCACAGCCTGTGCTAGATCTCCCGCGCGCGCCAGTAGATTGGCGTAAAGTTCGTAATCGGAATCCACCGTCGAGCCTGACGCGATGGCCTGCCGGATGAATTCGCGAGCGGTCGCGGCTTTCTCGGGATCGCCTGCGCGCACGATTCTTCGCGCGAGCGCCGAGAGCACCAACGGATTGCGCGGCTGAGTTCGGGCGAGCTTATCCAGCAACTTCTCGTAGGGCGCCTTATATTCGGGATGCTGCTCCAGCAATTCACCGTAGGCCTGAAGCAGCACGATGGGCGCGACCGGTGCCGGTTCCTTTCCGGGAACCGCGTCGACGTGAACCAAATCCGGCAGACTCGGTGTAGTCTGGTGAAAAGCAGCGGGCGGGAATGGCTCGCCCGGATGGGCGATAATGCGATGGTTCGTCAGCGCCGAATGAGAAATACGCTCAAGGTTTTGCCGCGGCATGTGGCATCTCGCGCAATCATCGGGCGGCGATTTCTGACGACGCTTGGCAAGCGGCACGGGGCAACTCTGCTCTGTATGGCAGCGCAGGCATTTTTCACGGTAATAGGCGGGCGCTTGCGCTGCGGTTGGCTGGAAATGAGGATCGTGGCAGGTGATGCAGCTCAGTCTTCCTCCGCTGGCACGGTAACACTTGCTCAACACCATAAGCGCGTAATGCTGGAGCAGCGGAGATTTCGGGGGAGCTGACGGGGTGAAAGGGATGGAGAAAATCGCCACTGTTTCATCGAGCGGCTTGCCGGGTCGAAAATCGCCATAGGATTTCCCAGGCTGGAGGATGCGCGTATCACCCGCCTGATGGCAAATCATGCAGATGTTATCCGCCAGCCATCCAGGCAGGTCTGCCGGATTTACAATAGAGCGATCCACCGTCCCGCGTAGCGGCGCGCCTTTCATCCGTTCCTCCACATGCAATTGACCTGGCCCGTGGCAGTTTTCGCAGCCGATCGCCAGTTCTTCAAATGGTGGGTCTTCATAAAGACCTGGTCGTCGCGCCACAGGCCGAGGTCTCCCGCTGTGGCAGACGATGCAGGATTCCGGCACCAGCCTGTGGAATCCGTAATCCGCAAGCTCATAGCCTGGCGAAAGGTCCCAGGCGCGAGATCGTGTGTAGTAGGAAAGCGGCGCTTCAAAAAGATAATTCCCTTGGCGAATCAGATAGCCAATCCCATTTTCCCCCGCCCCGATTGCGTAGGTGATGGGATGTGTGTCGCGGAAGACCTCGTTTCCATCAGAAGCGATTTCATATTCGCTTTGGTAAACGCCCCAGCCTTTGCGAAAGACTTCGTAATAGCGATGGAACTTCTCAACGTGCACGGTCACCGGAGCGGCGAGGACATTCCATGGCGTGGAATCAGTGGGCGGCACCATCGAGCGGCCCATCACTGTCTGAAAATACTGCCGGTAAATATCCGTATGACACGGAGCACAAGCCTTGGAGCCTACGTAACGCACTCCTGGGGCGGTGTTGAGATACCCGGTTTTTTCCTGCTTGCTCGACACTGCGCTTTGGGTCTTTGCTGTTTGCCCTCTTGCTGACAGAGCAATCGACAAAGTCATCAGCAACGCCAGAAGCAGGCCGTACTTACGGACGTCCGACCGGCAAGAACTGTTTGGACGATGGATCACCGCAGGGTCTTCCCGCCGGGCGAAAGATTCCAGGCCACGAGTTGTTGCTTCACCCATTGCGCATCTCGGTCCTGGTGGCACAGCAGACACGCGTTCGGGCTCTCCTGTTGCCCGAAGCGGAGCGTGTTGTCGGCGTTTGGAATGTCATCGATGCGATGCGTTCGCGCCTCAAATAACAAGGCGTTCATGATGCGCGGCATGTGGCAGGAAACGCAACGACTGCCTTCCGATCCCGCGGCGTGATGTGTATGACGCGCCAGCGCAACGCGATCCTTGAGGGCCGTATGGCATTGCGTACACATCAGGTTGGATTCTTTGGGGAACTTGAGCGAGGTGGAGTTTGTTTGGGCGTTGGGACCGTGAACTTCATGGCAGTCGCCACAAGTCACACTGCCTTTGCGGTAGCATTCGGAGCGCATCAGCGCCTCAACAATGAAAGTGGTCTGGCGAAATCTCCCATCTTTATAAAATCCCAGGTGCGAGAATTCGTCGTAAGGCCGGCTCTGATAACGCTCGAAAAATTCTCCCTGTGTCGAGTAATTCAACTCCCCATGCAGGCCTGGCTCGCGCACAGCCGACTGCATGTGGCACTGAGAGCAAATGGCGAGAAAATTCTGGGCGCTGATCTTCTCGAAATTGACGGGCGGATCTAAAGGCCCCTTGGGATAAGGCTGGCCCTTCATCATCGCAGCGACGTGGCGGGCGCACGGGCCGTGGCACATCTCGCAATCAACACCTGGCTCGCGGAAAACGAGCCCTTGAGTTGTAAAGTCTTTCCCCGCCGGATTTCTCAATTGGCTGGTATGGCATACCGCGCAATTCACCTGGTAGTTGGTCCAAATGCCCATTTTGCCCCATTGATGCAAGTCTGCGCGCGGGCTGCCAGGTGGGTCAATGAATTGCCAGAAGTCCACCCAACTCTTGAGTCGCACATTATATTGGATCGGGAAGACCTGAATCTCGCCGTCTGGCAGGCGCGTCGCATAACCCTGTTCCCATTTGGACCCGATGGTGTAATCCACCGGATATGTGCGCCAGCGGCCATCGTAGTTGCGGGTCTCAATGTAATGACGGCCATGACGAATAAACATGCGGGCGAATAGCCAGCGGTTTTTTCCGGGGATGACCCGAAGCCTTCCGTTCTCCAGCAACGCCTGATCGCCTCCATAGAATGTGTTGTGAACCGTGAAGTCGCCGATGACATTCTCGGGGCGATAAGGCCGAAACATTCGAGCCATGCCGGTCTGAGCCCAGGCCTCATAGATATTGGCATGGCAATAGCGGCAGGTTTCGGAGCCAGCGTACCCCGGCAACGGCGAGGATGAACCCTGACTATGAGATTGCTGGGCGCGCGCGTCCTCTTCCGCCTGCGCTTGTTCGCTCAGGCTCTTGAGATAATCCTGAAAGCTGAAGCCGGATTTCGGCGGAAGAGCGGCATACAGTTTCTCCAAACGCTCCGTCGCCTTGGACCGGAGCGGGCTGCCTTCCTGCGCGGCCTCGGCAAAACTGAGGGCAGCATCGCGCGGCTTACCCAAGGCCAAATCAACCAAGGCCAGCAAATAGACAATCTCCACATCTTTCGGATTGAGTTCTCGCGCTTGCACTAAGTCCGAGTACGCCTCGTGAAGTAATTTTGCCCGCTGACTCAAGTCACGGAAGCCCAGCGCCTCATCGGTTTCCGCGCGGGCCAGAGCGAAATAGGCGGAAGCCTTGAGGTGCCGCCGCAAGGCGGGCCAGTCACGCTCAGAAACCGAGGCGGGCCTTGTAAAACGGTCAAGATCGATGAGCGCCTCCTGCGCGCTTTGCTCAGCGCCTGACACATCCTGCACCTGAGCCTGGACATTGGCAACCGGAACCAGAAGAAGCGGATCCTCAGGGTAGAGCGCCAGCGACCGTTGGGCATAGTCCAGCGCTTCAGAATAACGATTGAGATTTATGAAGGCTCTTGCCGCGATGGCATCTATCTGACCGAGTTCCCAGGATGTGGGATACTTCGCCAGAAAAGCCTCAGCGAGGGCGGCGGTTTCAGCGGGAGAGTGCTTTTTGAAAAGCTCGAGATAAGCCTTGCGCTCAGCCGGATCGGCAATCTCATCGGCAATGCGGGTGGGCGAACGGCTTTGCGTGGTCACCACCGCATCAAGTTCCTGAGCTGTTCCGCAGAAGGGAAATCCCAGCATGAACGCCAGAAGAGCGATAGCGATTCTGCGCTCCAAGCCGTTGCCGTGTATCCCTTCCGGCCGCGGAGCTAGTCCGTATGAAATACTTCTTTCATCTCGGCCCACCATTCGCCTTCCTTGCGGGTCGCAATCGGCGCTTGCATCGGCATCATGATAGCCCACCACTCCTGGGTTTTAGGATCGGCAGCCATCTTCGCCATATCTGCTTCAAAATTATCGCCGATGTACTCGAAATATGCGAAGAGCGTGTCATCCTTGAGGAAAATCGAATAATTCCGGATGTTGCATTCATAAATGGTGCGTAGAACCTCGGGCCAGACGGCGGCGTGATAACGTACGTATTCGTCGATCTTCTCAGGGCGCACCTTCAACATCTGCCCGTGCCGAACCAGCTTGGTTGGATTCATTATTCTGTCCCTTTTCACGCTTTTGCGAATCGATCTCTGGACTTTCGCAACGACTTTGTTGCCATGATAATTTGCAAGGTTTTATCGCGCATGGCCTCATAACCGCTGAATGGTGCAATCTTCAATGAAATCCCAATCCAGTTCCACTCCCGTACCCGGCGTTTCGGGCGGGCGGGCGTAACCTTCGGCGTCAATCTCAATCTTGTTTTTCATTCCGAACTCCATGTACGAGAGCGGATACAGGAGCTCAAAGAACTCGCAATTGGAGATCGCGCAGCAACAGTGCAGATTGACGATTTCGAGAGGATGATAGATCGTGGTGTGCAGTTCGCACTGGAAGCCAAAAGACTCGGCCAGATGCGCGGTCTTCATGACGGGCGTGACGCCCCCCTTCCAGGAAACGTCGGTGCGGACCATATCCACCACGCCGGTCGCGATGCATTCGGCGGTCGAGTAGTGATGCCCAACAAGCACTTCCGTGCCGCAGATCGGGATATCCAAATGCGAGGCGAGCTTGCGAAGCCCATTAAAATCCACATCGAAGAGCGGCTCTTCAAACCAGTAATAGTTCAGCTTCTCAAGCTCCCTCCCCATCCGCAGCGCCTGCTCGTGATTGTAAGCCGCGACCGGATCAGCCATGAGCTTGAATTCCGGACCTACCGCCTCGCGGCAGGCGCGATAGGCGGCCAGATCGAAATCATAATCGCCGGGCGGATGAAGTTTGTAACCATGCCAGCCGCGACCCTTCACTTCCACGGCCTGCCGGGCGTAGTCCTGGGGCGTTTTCAGGACAAATGAACTGGCGTAGATGGGGACTTTCCGGCGATACTCGCCCAGCAGTCGATAGAGCGGCAGTTGCGCCTGCTTTGCGGCAATGTCCCAGAGGCAAATATCAAACGGGCCGTAGGCGTAGATGGGCACGTGATTCCACCAGCGGTCGTAAGTGCGGAATTCCTGCCAGTGCTTTTCGCGCGCGAGCGCGTCTTTGCCCAGAAAGAAAGGTTTCAGAGCCGAGGCGGCAATGCCTCCCGCCATTTCGGCACCGCGACCGGCAAATCCGAAAGAATGCCCTTCTAATCCCTCGTCGGTTTTCATCGAGATCACCAGGAAATCGAACGTGGACTTCCCTCCAGCGCGCATCTCGGAATCCGACATGGCTTCCCGCGTATTGCGACAAACCCGAATCTCAATGGATGTAATTTTCATGGGAAATTTTCCATCTGAAAAACGATCTCGCAAATAAAATCGAAAAAAGAATGGTACATCATTTCCGATTTTATGGACATCCTGAGGTGTACTTGATCGATAATACCGGTTTTCCAGTTGGCTCTCCAGCTGGACAATCGAGATAGCCTTCCCCTATCCTATCCGTGGCATAGAAAGCCGATAGCCATGAATCTAATCGAGACTAAATTCCGCCTCGCCCGACGGATGTCGCAACTCGGGACCGAGGGCGCATTTGAAGTGCTGGCTCGCGCCAAGCGTTTGGAAGCGGAGGGCCGCGACATCATCCATCTCGAAATTGGAGAGCCGGATTTCCCAACGGCGTCGCACATTATTGATTCGGCTGCGCGCGCCATGCGCGCGGGATGGACACATTATGCGCCCTCGGCCGGGCTCCCGGAGCTTCGCCAAGCGGTGGCGGAGGATGCTGGAAAGCGCCGCGGAATTTCTATTGACCCATCCGAGGTGGTGATCACCCCGGGCGCCAAGCCTGTCTTTTTCTTTGCCATGCTGGCGCTGGTTGAGCCGGGCGACGAGGTCCTTTATCCCAATCCCGGCTTCCCGATTTACGAATCCATGATCCGCTTTCTCGGCGCGCAGCCGGTGTCTTACGCGCTGCGCGAGGAGAACGACTTCGACGTGAGCGCGGCTGCGATTCTTCAGAAGCTCACCCCTCGCACTCGGCTCGTGATCCTCAATTCGCCTCAAAACCCGACCGGCGGCGTGATGGCGAGTTCGGAAATGGCGGCGCTTGCCGCTGGGCTTGCAGACCGCGACGAAGTATTCGTCTTCTCCGATGAAATCTATCATCGTCTCATTTATGAAGGCGAACATACGAGCCTTGCGCGGTTTCCTGCCCTCCGCGACCGAGTCATCATTCTGGATGGCTTTTCCAAGATCTATGCCATGACAGGCTGGCGGTTGGGATATGGCGTCATGCATCCGGAACTCGCCGAGCAGGTCATCCGGCTGATGATCAACTCCAATTCCTGCACAGCCACGTTCACCCAGATCGCGGGCGTCGAGGCGCTTCGCGGAGACCAATCGAGCGTAGATGCGATGCTGGAGGAGTTTCGACGCCGCCGCAAAGTGATCGTCGAAGGCCTTAATCAAATTCCCGGATTCCGCTGCGCCCAACCCCACGGCGCCTTCTACGCATTTCCTAACATCACGGGCGTTGGCATCGGCTCCCGCGAACTCGCCGACGCGCTCTTGAACGAGGCCGGCGTCGCCTGCCTGCCCGGAACGGCATTTGGCGAGTGGGGTGAAGGCTATCTGCGGTTCTCGTTCGCTAACTCGGTGGAGAATATCCGAAAGGCGGTCGACCGCATTAAGACCTGGGTTGGGAAAAACGCAGGGGGTGCTTCGGGCTGACAGGCGAAAGACTCAGCATGACAACTTTTCGGTAACCTGCTGAACACCCGTCAATCTGACCTCAATACATGGCATGCCCTCTCGTTCTTCAGCAAAACCGCTTACGCTTTACACCGTCGGGCATTCGACGCGATCCATTGAGGCGTTCATCGAGTTGCTCAAAGCATTCCGTGTGAAGCAACTGGTGGATGTCCGCACCATTCCGCGCTCGCGGCATAATCCCCAATTCAATTCCGATCAATTGTCTGAAACCCTGCAAGCCGCCGCCATTCGTTATGTCCACATGCCGCAACTGGGCGGCCTGCGTCATGCTCATCGCGATTCGCCGAATACCGGCTGGCGCAACGCCTCATTTCGAGGATTCGCGGATTACATGCAGCAGCCGGAATTCCGGAGCGGCCTCGACAGGCTTTTGAAACTCGCCCGCCTTCGGCGGACAGCCATCATGTGCGCAGAAGCTGTGCCATGGCGATGCCATCGCTCGTTGATGGCAGACGCGCTTCTGGTGCGAGGCGTTCATGTGGAACATATCCTGAGCGGGAAACGGGCTGAAGCTCACACGCTCACGCCGTTTGCGCATGTCGAGGGATTACAGATTACCTATCCCGGCGAGGGGAATTTGTTTCAGGAATAAGACAGCGAAGGGTTTCGCATTCTTTCCTGCATCTTGCCTTCAGTTGCAAACCACTTCCGCTACCAGAGCGCAAGCTGGGCAGGACCGGAGAGAGTCGGCGCCTGCGGTCCGGGACCAATCAGGTTATAGCGCGCGCGGAGTATGGCAACGCGGTCTGCGATCTTCTCCTGGTATTCTTTCGGGAGATAGGCCGAGCGGGCATAGAGCTTGCGATAGAGACGGACCAGGTGCGGGAATTCCTTTTCGAGAAACGGCATGAACTGCATCAGCGCCGCGGGCATCAGATAGAGCGTGTTGCCGTGCATAAACCTGGCCCCAGCGGCTGCGGCTTGCCGCGCCAAGTCCTCGAGTGCCGTTGTTGAATCATTGATCTCCGGCATAACGGGCATGGCGTTGACGCCCGCATAAATGCCGTCGGAAACGAGTTTCTTGACCGCCTCCAGTCGCCGCGCGGGCGGCGGCGCTTTAGGCTCAAGCAGCCGCGCCAGATGCTCGTCGGTGGTTGTGACCGTCACATGGATTGAGAAGCGGTGCCGGCGCGAAATCAACTTCAGCAGATCAAGATCGCGTGTGACCAGCGTGGACTTGGTGATGATTGAAAGCCGCAGGCCCTCAAACTCCGCAAAAGCCGCAAGCAGCCGCCGTGTGATCCCAAACTGTTTCTCAGCGGGCTGGAACGGGTCAGTCGCCGACCCCAGGGCAATCGGCAGGCCCTTATCCTGCGCGCGTCGAAGCTCCGCGCGCAAGAGTTCTGGTGACCCGACCTTGGCGTAGATCTTGCGCTCAAAATCCAGCCCATCCCACTTCTCCATGAATTCATGGGTGTAGCGAGCGTAGCAGTACTTGCAGCCAAACTCGCAGCCGCGATAGGGATTGAGCGTCCAGGAGAAAGGTTTGTTTCCGCTGGATTCCCGGTTGAGCGCCGAGCGGGCCGGTAGCGCGAAATAGGCTACTTGAGCGCGCTCACGCACCTGGGGACTTTCGGCGGCAAGCCGGGCAATTCCGGTGCGGGGTTGGGCTAGAGGCGACGAAGGGGCGAGGGAGTGTTGCATGCGGACTCTCCTTTCATCAACGTCAGTCTATTTTCGCTTTTTATTCGCCATCTCGTCAAGCCCTTTTTCGAACTCGTATAGTGAAATCTTCCACTACATATTTCAAATGGAAAAAATTTAACTGGGCTCCCATGAGCTTAGGGGGTTCGTTCCTGAAATTATTGTCGAACAGCGACTCGTGGCGAGCGCTCCGGCTGAGCTATCCACGATACCCTCACCCAACAATGTTATTGATTCTAAGGAGCCGTTAGGGTTCGTTGGTTTCATTATGCGTTTTGTAGTCCATTCTTCAAGTCGTTGTCCTCTTCTCTCGCAGGCGGGCGTCATCGCCGACGTCCTGATCATGTAGTGGAAGATTCTCATCGACCCTAACCTTTTTTGTCGTTCCGAGGATCCCCAGGCGATGAGGAAGCGCGATCCAGCAATCAGCCGTCAGCATACAGTTTTTTACTCAGGACCTTTCCGCCGAGCGTCACATGGGCCGCCGGCTCATAGGCACTCTGCTCGAACGCAATAAGCGTACCAGCTTTGGCTGAGACAAAGGAGACAAATGAGGCAGTTTCTATGCTCGTCACAAATGCAGGGATTTTTCGTCGCCGGCGGCTCCTCAGAATGACAACCGAAAAGAGGTTTTCGGGGATGCGCTAAGCGCCCTTGGCGGTTGGGGTTTTCCCGATGGATCCCTTTTCCAGCTTAAGAAGCTGCTCCTTGCGTTCGAGCCCCCAGCGGTAGCCGCCCAAACTGCCATCAGAGCGAACCACGCGATGGCAGGGCACGACAACGGCCACCGGATTGTTGGCACATGCGCGAGCCACAGCGCGGAAGGCTCGCGGCTTGCCAATCTCCTGCGCGATCTCTCGGTAGGAGCGGGTTGTCCCTCGTGGAATTTCGCAAAGCGCCTGCCAGATGCGGCGCTGAAAGGCCGTAGCCTGAACATCCAAAGGGATTTCGTCGCCGGGCGCGTTCCCCTGGACGCGGGACACAATCTCCCTGACCCAGCGTGAAAGCCTGGGCTGCGAATCCTCGAAGCTCGCCTGTGGGAATTCCGCCCGAAGCCCTGTTTCGAGCTCCTTTGCGGAATCGCCCAGCCGAACAGCGCAGACGCCGCGCTCCGTCGTCCCCACCAGTAATTGGCCCAGACGGCAAGGCACAATGGTGTAGTTAATTTTCATGCCAGTTCCTCCTTGACGATAAATGGCGGGAGTCATACCCAGGTGAGAGGAAGAGCGTTCGTAGAGGCGGCTGCTGGACCCAAAGCCTACATCGTAAAGCGCCTGCGTGACGGGCTGACCGGAGCGCAATAACTTTCGCAAGCGCCCCATCCGGCAGGCATCCGCATATTGACGCGGGCTTACGCCCATCACCCGCTTGAAGGTCCTCTGCAGGTGACTCGGAGTTCGGTGGAATTCAGCGGCCAGCGTCGCCAGGCTTAAAGCCTCATCCTGGTGCAATTCGATGTAGCGGCACACCTGGCGCACCGCCTCCGCCCGCCGATCCAGGATATGGCCTCGCGCGGGATGGCAGCGACGGCAAGGTCGAAAGCCCGAGCGCTGAGCCGCCTCCGAGGAAGTAAAAAAGATCACCCGATCCCTGCTTGGCCGCCGGGCCGGGCAAGACGGGCGGCAGTAAATACGCGTTGAGCTCACCGCATATACAAAGACGCCGTCCCATTTGCGGTCTCGTGTTCTAACCGCTTGCCAGCAGCGCGAGGGTTCCAGACGATCCTTTTTCCCGAAGCTCGCTCTTTTCCTCAGCATGGGTAATCTCCACACCATTCAGTATGCGGATCAGGGAGGACACCATCTATCCGTTTTTTGCGATTGAAAGCGCCTCGTTTCAGGCGAGGCGTCACGGGGAGCGGAGGTCGCCCACTGCGGGCGCATTCTATGCGCCCCCACCTGTGCTGACATTAAGGGCGAGCATCACCGCCTTTGCTCCGCCTATGCCCATGCGGCCCTGCGTCCACTGGCAGAGGGAGTGCGGGTGGCTCAGTACCAAACCTGTTATTTGAAATTCGAGATAACGGATTTCTCCGCCGTCACCGCCCGCTTGGAGCCTGCTGCCTGCGCTTCAAGCTCCGCCATATCGAGGATGATGACCCGACGCAGTTCCAGGCGCAGAATGCCACGATCCACGAACCTCCTCAGATTGCGTGAAACCAGATCGCGCACCGTGCCAATCTCGGCGGCGATTTCCTGATTCGTTTCCTGGAGCGGGAATTCGATGCCGCGTTGCGTGCGCACCCCTTCTTCGAGCGCGCGGTCGCGCAAAAAGCGCGCCAGGCGGTGGCTGACTTCCTTCAGCGATAATTCTTCCACCAGGGTGGTTAAATAACGATAACGCCAAGCCAGCGTGCGGATCACCGCAAAGGCCACTTCGGAATTCTCCCGGCACAGATTCAGGAACTCGCGCTTGGGAAGGAACAACAAAGTGGAATCCTCCATCGCAGCGGCAGAGGCGGGATAGTTGCCGCCGTCGAAGAGGGGCAGTTCCGCCACGGTTGATCCCGCGCGGTCAATGCTCAGCGCCTGCTCGCGTCCGCTATCCGCCATCTTAAAAACCTTGATCGCGCCGGACTGCACCACGAAGAGTCCCTCGCAGGGGTCGCCCTCATGAAAGAGCATTTCCTCCTTGGCTAGCCTGCGGATGGCGCAATGGCTCGCCAGAGTCTCGATTTCCTTCGCCGGCAAGACGGCAAAGAATGCCACGCGACGCAACGTATCCACGGGATTCAGCAAGGCCATGGCATAATCCTACGGCTTCAAAACATCAGTGACAAGTGAGCAGAATGCTGATAGCCATTCGGCGATGCGCGGCGGCGACATGCTAAAATAGCCGCTCAGAGCGCTGCTTCAAAATTCCTCGACCCAAGGAGAAACATGGCCCCTGGCAAGATCGCGCAGAGCGCTTCCGCCGCCCGAAATGACAAACCCGGCCCTCGTTCCGTTTCAATCGGGCTGATCGGCCTTGGCACGGTCGGCGCCGGAACTGTCAAAGTGTTGCTGGAACACCAGCGCGAGCTTGAGAGGCGCCTGGGCTGCAAGCTGAAGCTTAAGACACTCTGCTCGCGCAGCATCGCCCAACGCGACCTCTCGTGGCTGGGACAGCCGGTGGAAATCACTCCAGATTGGAAACAGGTGGTGCGCGACCCCGAGATTGATATTGTCATCGAACTGGTCGGCAAGCTGCCCACCGCGCGCGCCATCGCGCAGGCGACGCTCGCGGCCGGCAAGCACCTGGTGACGGCGAACAAGCAACTTGTTGCCGAGCACGGCATGGATCTGGTCGAGCGAAGCCGCGCAGCCGAAGTGAACCTGGGGATTGAAGCCTGCGTGGCTGGCGGCACTCCCATTCTTCATGCTATCCGCGAGGGCCTGGCGGGCGAGCATTTCACCGCCGTCTACGGCATTCTCAACGGGACCACCAATTATATTCTGACCGAAATGGAGCGCCGGGGTTGCGATTACCGCGAGGCGCTCGTTGAAGCGCAGCAAAAGGGTTACGCCGAGCCGGACCCTACGTTCGACGTGGAAGGTTACGACGCGCGCTATAAAATCGCCATCCTGGCGATGATCTGCTTCGGGCAGCCGGTGGCCGTTGAGCGCGTCTCGGCCGAAGGCATCACGCGAATTGAAAGCGTGGATTTCGCCTACGCTCATCGCCTGGACCACACGATTCGGCTCATCGCCGGCGCTCGTCGCCGCGCGGAGGGAAGCGTTGAGATTTTCGTTCGGCCGCTGATGATTCCCCGCTCCGCGCAACTGGCGGCAGTGACGGGAGCGCTCAACGGCGTGCTGCTGGTGGGCAACAAGGGAGGAAATACGATGGTGACAGGGCGCGGGGCAGGCGGCGAGCCTACAGGCGTTGCGGTGCTCTCCGACGTGGTGCAGATTGCCCGCGCCATCGTTTCCGGCGGCTCAACCACCACGCCGCTCGGCTACACCCATTGGCGCCCGGCCCGCATTGCCGCATCGGATGAAAACGAGGTAGCGGCTTACCTCCGGCTCGTCGTCCGCGACCGGCCGGGGATCCTCGCGCGAGTGTGCGCCATCCTCGCGCGGCATCATATCAATATTGATTCCGTCCTGCAGGAACCTGCCCACTCCAAGGAAAAATTGCCCTTTGTCATGACGCTTGAGCCTACCCGGGAGAAATACCTTGCGCGCGCGGTGAAAGAGATTGCGCGGCTGCCCTTTATGGCTCAGCCGCCGCTCCTGATGCCGTTTTCACAACTGCCGTAAGGGAACCTGCGATGTCGATGTGCAGATGGAGCGATGCTGGAGGCTCTTGTGCATTGAATCAGGAAAGCAGCGGGCTTTTGGCAGAGTTCTGGTGGTCAATCGAAACGGCGTCTTCGTCATCCACGAATTCCGCCTGCACGCGCTGAGGCAGCAGGCCGCGCTCAAAGCCGCGATCCAGGAGAGTCTGAACCGCGCGACGGCCTTCTTCGCCGTAATCCAAGGTCCAGTGATTGACGTACATGGAGACGAACTTGTCGGCTGTATATGCGTCCAGGCCGCGAGCGAATTGCATCGCGTAGGCCAGCGCCTCCTCATGATGATCCAGGCTGTAACGGATGCTCGCCCGCAGGATTTTTGAAGCGCGCTGGATCAGTTCCGGACCCAGCGCCCGACGGATAACATTTCCGCCCAACGGAAGCGGAAGACCGGTTTCACGATGCCACCATTCGCCCAGGTCAATCACCTTGCTGAGGCCCTGAAGACCATACGTCAACTGCCCCTCGTGGATGACCACCCCTGCGTCGGCTTCACCCCGGGCTACCGAATCAAGGATTTGATCGAAAGGAACCACAACGGGTTCAATTTCCGGTTCGAATAGCATCAGCGCCAGGTAGGCTGTCGTCATCTTGCCAGGGATTGCAATGCGTCGTTTCTTCAGGTCAGGCGCCCCAAGCGTTCCTTTGGCCACAATCATGGGCCCATAGCGCTCGCCAAAGCTGGCTCCGCAAGGAAGCAGAATGTAGCGACCCGCGATGTAGGCATAGGCGTGAAAGGAGACCGCCGTAATATCAAAAACCCCTTCCAGCCCCTTCTGATTCAGACTCTGGATGTCCTCCAACGTGTGGCTGAATCGCAAGTTCCCAGTCGGGATCTTGCGAGTAGCCAGCGCGTAGAACATAAACGCGTCGTCCGAATCAGGACTGTGCGCCAAGGTCAATTCGATGGTTTGCGGAGGCGTGCTCTCCGATTTTTGTGCAGTGGATAGCTCCATTTGATTCTTAGGAAAACTCCTGAACAGCGCGCAATTTTACGTGGTGAGGAAATGACTTTTTGGGGAATCTTTGGGCAAGGGGCTTTTAGGCGCCGCCGGGCACAAAGCCAGCAAGCGGTTGGATGTTATACCCCTCTCGATTCCGCTCCTCAAACTCACACAGTGTTTCTGGTAAAAACTGAAGTCAGACAAAGCTGAATTTGTTGTCGAACTACGAATTCATCCTAACACAGGACATGAGTGCTGACAAACTTGGCCGCTGCGCATCCCCTGCAGAGGCAGGTCAGGCCAAGCCGTCTGCTGAGCTACGATTAAGATCGTAAAGGGTGATGCCCTGCGGGCGCTGTTTTGACCGAGATCTAAGATAAATGCGGAAAGAGAAGGGCTATACGTCCAAGACCAGCAACAAGAGGATGTAAATCCAAAGCCCATACATGAAGTGCCAGTAGAGAGCGGTTCCATCCAGGAGAGAGCGGTTTTTGACGCCCTTTGCGATGCCGGGTCCCTGGAGAGCCACGAGCGCCAGCGCAAAAATGCCGCCCAGCAGGTGCAAACCATGAGCGGCGGTGAGAAGGTAAAAGAAGGAGCTGCTGGGGTTGGTTGCCAGATAAATTCCCTGCCCAACCAGTTGTTTCCAGGCGATGAGCTGGCCTGCAATAAAAGCAATTCCGAGGCCCAGAGTGACGTAAATCCAGACGAGGAACCGGCGTGAAAGCCCAGCTGTTAAAGAGCCGCGAGAAAACTCCAGCGTCAGGCTGCTGATCAGGAGGATGACGCTGTTCACATAAACGATGCGAGGCAGAGCGGTTGGGACCCAGTTATGAGAAGAACCCTTCAGGATGATCCAGACGCTCGTGAGGGCGGCGAAAAACATAACAATGGCAAGAATCGCCACCCAAACGCCGGTCAGCGAGACACTGGCCGGAATCGCGCCTCCCGAATTCCAGCCATCCCCGCCGCCTCCGAAACCATCGTCATCCGATCCATTTCCGAACCCGCCGGTATCCTTTTCAGGGATTTCTTTCTCTTGGGTTGGAGTCAAGAGTGAACTG
>CADDZJ010000058.1 GCA_902812415.1 Acidobacteriota bacterium | reverse complement strand
GCGGTTTGCCGCCTTCCGGTTATTTCCCGCCGCTCATCGCCATAGCCTCGACTTTGGCGTTTTCCATGAAGCGGCGCAGGAAGTGAGTGTCAAATTTCCCCGCGCGAAAGTCCTTATCGGCCATGATTTTTTCATGAAGGGGTATAAGCGTGCGGACACCCTCCACCAGAAACATTTCCAGGGCGCGACTCATGCGGTGGATGGCTTCGTTGCGATCCTGACCGTGGCAGATGAGTTTGGCAATCAGGGAATCATAATAAGGCGGAATCGTAGCCTCGGTGTAAATCGCGCGGTCGACGCGCACGCCCGGCCCCCCGGGAACGTGCAGGCCCGTCACTTTGCCGGCGTAGGGGATGAAAGTTTCCGGATCTTCAGCGCAAATCCGGCATTCAATCGCGTGTCCGCGCAGGCACACAGATTCCCACTTCTGCGGCAAGCGCTCTCCCGCCGCTATGCGAATTTGCTGTTTGACCAGGTCCAAGCCGGTCACCATTTCCGTGACCGCATGTTCCACCTGGATTCGGGTATTCATCTCCAGAAAATAGAGATTACGATTCTCATCCATCAGGAATTCGACCGTTCCGGCGTTGGTATAGCCAATCTTTTCGAGTGCCTGCACCACCTGGCTGCCCAGCATGTCCCGTGTTGCCTGATCGATTTGCGTTGAGGGCGATTCTTCTACCAGTTTCTGATGTCTCCTCTGGATGGTGCACTCCCGCTCGCCCAGATGCACGACCTTGCCAAAAGCATCCCCCATGACCTGAAACTCAATGTGCCGCGGGGAGGAGATGTATTTTTCCAGGTAAACATCCGGCGAGCCAAAAGCGGCTTCTGCTTCAGCCTGCGCCATCATGAAAGCTCTCGGAAGTTCTTCCTCGGATTCCACAATGCGCATGCCACGCCCGCCGCCGCCTGCGGCAGCCTTGATCATGACGGGATAGCCGATCCGTTGAGCTTCTGATAGAGCCTCCTCTTGAGAATTCAAAACGCTCGATCCCGGCAGCACCGAAAGCCCCAGTTCATCCATCTTTTTCCGGGCCTGGTTCTTGTCTCCCATCAATCGGATAACGTCAGGGCGCGGACCGATAAAAGTGATCTTGGAGGCTTCACAAACCTCCGCAAAATGAGCGTTTTCAGAGAGAAAGCCGTAGCCTGGGTGGATGGCCTCGGAATCGGTGATCTCTGCTGCGGAAATAATGCTTGCGATGTTCAGATAACTTTCGGAGCTGCGTGGAGGGCCAATGCAGATAGCTTCATCGGCAAACCGCACATGAAGGGCGTCGCGATCCGCTTCCGAATAGACAGCAACCGTTCGGATCCCCAGTTCCTTGCAGGCGCAAATAACGCGCAGCGCGATTTCGCCTCGATTGGCAATTAAAATCTTTCGGAACATAAGGCTTAGCAATTCGTCGTTTGATCAGGCACTCGTCTTACAGGCCGCGAAAAGCTCGCTGGGCGTGCCATCCCGTGTCCATTGGCTGTCATTCTGAGCGTAGCCAAGAATCCCTGTATTTCCAAAATCAAGCAAATACAGTGATCCTTCGTCGCCTTCGGCTCCTCAGGATGACTGGTTTCGAGGTTTTTCAATAACCCCTCAGGCCGTAAGAGACTCTCCATGCGCCAGAGTCAACTATATCACGTAAGAAATATTTTATGACTGCCTGGAAATACAGAGATAGCCCGCATGAACGTCCGGCCTTTTTGGCCCGTATGACGATCCGCCATAATACTGATCTCTCAGTGTTACAATTTAGGGGTCTGATCCTGAAGGGAGCCAGGATGCCCAGGGAAAGATTAGTTTCGCCTGAGCTGATTTCAAAAGACGAAGAGAGTTTTAACCGGACGCTGCGCCCGCCTACGCTGGAAGAATACATCGGGCAAAAGCAGGTTGTGGAAAAGCTCTCGATCGCTCTTGAGGCCGCTAAAAAGCGCGGCGAAGCGCTGGACCATGTCTTGCTGTTTGGCCCGCCGGGCCTTGGCAAAACCACACTGGCCTATATCATTGCCCACATCATGGGCTCAAAGATTACGACCACTTCCGGCCCGGCGCTCGAACGTCCGGCTGACCTGATGGGAATTCTGGCCAATTTGGGTGAACGCGACGTTCTCTTCATCGACGAGATCCATCGCTTGCCCGTGAACGTCGAGGAATTCCTTTATCCGGCCATGGAGGATTTCAAAGTCGATATCGTGCTGGATAAAGGCATGTATGCGCGGACGATCAACTATACTCTGAAGAAGTTCACCCTGGTGGGCGCCACCACGCGGGCGGGGAGCCTTTCCGGGCCTTTACGCAATCGCTTCGGGCTTTTTTACCATCTCGATTTTTATCGCGCCGAAGAACTCAAAGAAATTGTTTTGCGTTCGGCGCGCATCCTGGAAGCGAAAATCGGCCCTGAAGGGGCGATGGAAATTGCTCATCGCGCTCGCGGCACGCCTCGCATTGCCAACCGTCTATTGCGCCGGGTACGCGACTATGCGGAGGTGAGGGCGGGCGGGGAGATTAGCGCTGAGACGACGCGGGCGGCGCTAAGGCTGGAAGGAGTGGACGATCGTGGTTTGGATGACCTCGACCGCAGATTCCTGAGCGCCATTGTTGATCTCTACCACGGCGGTCCTGTAGGGATTGAGGCGCTCGCCGCCACGCTCAACGAAGAAGTCGATACCCTCGTGGATATGGTCGAGCCCTTCTTATTGCAGCAAGGATTCATCAGCCGCACTAAAAGTGGCCGCAAAGCCAACGAGCCGGCTTATCGCCATCTGAAGCTGCCGTTGCCAAAACAGGCCACGCCTGCCGCTCCAGGCTTGTTCGATTAATGGTTAGAAAAGCCATGAAGGGGTGCGAAGCCTCGCGCAAACTCGCCAGGCGCAAAGAACAACTGGTTTTCCGCGCGGGACTTTGCGTCTCAGCGCCATGGCGTAAGACTTTGGCTTGAGACCCGATTTTTTTTCACAACCGAAGATATGACGCTTTCATGAAGCGCGTTTATCTATCGCTGGGCTCCAATGTAGGTGATCGGATCGAGCGTCTGCAAAACGCCCTTCAGGCCCTTGCCGAAGATGGCATTCAGGTGCGCCGAGTGTCCTCCTTTTATAAGACCGAGCCGGTTGATTTTCAGCCGCAAGCATGGTTTGCCAACTGTGTGGCTGAGACGGAAACAGACCTGATGCCGATGCAGCTTTTGCGCGCTTGCCAGAGGGTTGAACGCGCGCTCGGGCGGCGACGCGGCGTTGCCAAAGGGCCGCGCCCGATTGATATTGACATCCTTTTGTACGAGAATATCGTCGTTCGGTCACACGAGCTCAACATCCCTCACCCGAGGATGGAGGAGCGACGCTTTGTGCTGATCCCTTTGGGGGAACTCGCGCCTTCCCTTCATCATCCGGTGAGCCAGCGGACGGTGCAGGAAATGTTGCATGAGACCCAGGATATGAGCCAGGTGACACGGATGCGACTGTAGGAACTTGTATAAATATCAGGTTTTTACAGGCGCTTTTCATCAACATCACGATGACCCGTCGCTTGGATCCGCTTCGGCGGACCGGGACGATGGCATTTAGCCATTGAGTGATCGGGCTGATGGATCGGAACAGCTTTTTATCAACCGATTCGTTCAATAGATCACTCAATCGCTGGATCACAAATTGACATCATGGGAGGTTGCCATGGACCCCACTCCTGAGGCCGTGAGCAAGATCACTGTTCCGCTGATTCTCGAGCGGAAACTGCGCGGCGAAAAGATCACCTGCCTGACCGCGTATGACTTTCCTACCGCCCGCCTGGTGGATGAATCTGGCATCGATGTTATTCTCGTAGGAGACACACTGGGCGAAGTTATTCTCGGTTACGATTCCACCCTGCCCGTCACGGTTGAAGACGTTCTACATCACTTGCGCGCTGTCCGACGCGGAGCGCGGCGGGCGCTGTTGATTGCAGACCTACCTTTCGGCTCTTATCACGTCTCTGAAGACCAGGCCGTGGCCGCGGCGATCCGTTACGTAAAAGAGGGCGGGGCGGAAGCCGTGAAACTTGAGGGAGGCCGGAAGCGGGCTGCCCTTATCCGAAGGTTAGCGGAAGAGAGCATCCCGGTGATGGCGCATATTGGCCTGACGCCGCAATCGATCCACGCTTTGGGCGGCCATCGCGTGCAGGGAAAGACCCCGGATTCGGCGCGAGACTTGTTGAGGGATGCGCAGGCTGTTGAGGATGCGGGGGCTTTTTCAGTCGTACTTGAAGGCATTCCAAGGGAATTGGCCGCCCTGATCACCCAACGGCTTCGCATCCCGACCATCGGGATCGGTGCGGGCCCTGAGTGCGACGGCCAGATTCTGGTGTTTCACGACCTTGTCGGAATGAGTCTGGGCCGGAGGCCAAAATTCGTGCGCGCCTATGCCAATCTGGCGGAAGTTATTCAAAGCGCGGTAAAGAATTACCGCGCGGATGTGCGGGATGGCCATTTCCCCGAAGATGCCGAATCCTATCACTGGCCGTCGGTTACACGAGAACATTTTGAAAAGGACCGCGAACCGCAGGCGCTGAGGGCGAAGGGCTGAACAGCCAATCATTTATCGGCTTCTTTTCACCGCCCGCATGTGCCTTTTCAGCCTTTCGCTGAGAGCCGAAGACTGGTCACCTATTCCCCCATGCAACGGATCACCTCGATTGCTGACATGAAAGCTCTCTCACGCCAGATACGGGGCGCGGGAAAGACGCTCGGCTTGGTTCCGACGATGGGAGCTCTCCATGAAGGACATCTCAGCCTGATCCGCCGCGCCAAGAGCCAATGCGATGCCACGGTCGTCTCGATTTTTGTAAACCCTGCGCAGTTCGGCCCTTCCGAGGACTTTGATCGCTACCCACGCAATCTCGAAAAAGATGTTGAACTCCTACGACCTTTCAAGCTCGATGCCGTCTTTACGCCTTCTGTCGAAGAGATTTACCCGCAAGGGTTCGGGACTTTTGTCGAGCCAGGGCCGCTTGCTGCGCGCTGGGAAGGCGTCTGGCGACCGGGGCATTTTCGCGGGGTCGCGACCATTGTTCTGAAGCTTTTCAATATCACGGCTCCAGACTTCGCCTACTTTGGCCAGAAGGATTTTCAGCAGGCGATGGTGATTCTCCGCCTGGCCCGAGATTTGAACCTGGATGTGCACCCGATCCTTTGCCCGATTATTCGCGATGCGGATGGAGTCGCCATCAGTTCACGCAACGTTTACCTCGGCGCGGAAGAAAGGCAATCGGCGCGGCTTTTGAATCAGAGTCTCCGGAGGGCGCAGGAATTGGTGTGGAGCGGAGAAACGCAGGCCGAGCGCGTGCGGACGGAGATCCAGAGGATTCTCCAGGCAGATTCGAAAGTTTGTGCGGATTATGTGGCCATTGTCGATTCGGCCTCTTTAAATCCGGTTGACCGAATTTCGCAAGGATGCGTGGCGTTGATCGCGGCTCGTGTAGGCTCGACTCGCCTTATTGACAACGTCATCTTCGGGTCGCGAGAAGCGAGCGAAGAGGAACTGCTTCAAGCTGTTCAGGGATATGCGGACCAAGGGGCCGATTCACGCCCGCCGGGCCTCGAGACGGCAAGCGCGCGCCTGGAGATTCAGGAATGCCGGGACTGCGCAGCGATCTCTTCAATGATCCTGCCGCCGCGCGAATTCTTGCTGAAGTACGTGAAAAGCGATTACCCGGACCTGAACGCCGTGCGCGTCCTGGTAGTGGGGCGCGACGCCCCCTGGAATCCGGAAAATTACCTTTATCGTAGCCCCGAGATTAAGGATCGTTTTGCGGCTGGCCTTTATGGAATGCTGGGCGTCAAGAATTTGGCGGAATTCAAGGCAAGGTTTGCCTTGACGGATGCTCTCCGTTGCCATTCCATTGTGACACCTGTTCCCGAAAGAGCGCTGGCGAATTGCGCACGACACGTGCGCAAGGAGCTTGAGCTTTTTCCGAATCTCCGCGTCATTATCCTGATGGGTGAAGCGCCTTATTTACAGTTTCAGCAATTTATCCTGGGAAGAAAGCTGAAAGAGATTGTGCCTTTCAATGATCTTCTGGCAAATCGCGGCTGGTTTAAGGAAGAAGTGACGTTGCCTGCTATTCAGAGTCGGTCATTGCAATTGATCTACTGCCAGCATCCCGTTGCGGCTTACCGTGATCTCCCTTCTCTCGTGCACTTGCTTAACATCGACTGAAATGCTGCCCGCGCCGGGAATTATATGCGGATCATTAAAACAATCGGAAGGTAACTTCCACGTCCA
Source organism: Acidobacteriota bacterium (assembly GCA_902812415.1). Classification (GTDB taxonomy): domain Bacteria; phylum Acidobacteriota; class Terriglobia; order UBA7540; family UBA7540; genus RH2-MAG17b. Next base: position 17,928 of record CADDZJ010000058.1, on the reverse strand, counting down.
AGCGCACAGCCACCGGGACGCCGTTGCGTTGGGCGGGCTTAAACTTCCAGGTCTTGACGGTTTTGACGGCCTCTTCATCCAGTCCAAGGCCCAGCGGCTTGACAACCTGCACATCGCGGACGTTCCCCTGCGCATCCACGACAATCATTAATACAACCGTCCCCTGATACTTGGCTTTGCGAGCTTGCTCAGAATAAGGCGGGTCTGGATCGTAAATGGGGACAGGCTCGCTCACTCCACCGCCCACGCTGAACACGCCACCCCCGGTGTAGCCGCCGCTTCCTGGGCCCAGACCGCCGCCCGTTCCCGAGCCGATGCCAGTCCCCGAGCCCGTTCCAATGCCGCCACCGGTTCCGGGCCCGTTGGAAGGCGGGCCGGGCACCGCAGTCGGATTGCCCCATGTGTTATCCGCCATCTGGGGAAGCTTAACGTCCGGCGGCCCCAGCAGGGTCGGTTCGACCGGCAGTTTCGGCTTGGGAATATTGATCTTGACGGTGGGAGGCGCAAGCTGCTGCCAGGAAAATTTCGGAACAGCGCCTTTCGAAGCAGGCGTGGTTGAACGCTCACCACCGCCACCGCCGCCTCCGGCTTTTTTCGGGGCGGGAGGCAAGTGCAACGCATAGGGAGAAAGCGTAATGGGCACGACCTCAGCCTGTTTTGTCGCCGGGTGACGCCAACCCCAAATAATATAAGGCAGCAGCAGCGCCGCGATCACAACCACGTGGAAGATGATGGAATTCAGCCAGGACATCGGCTGATGCTTATAATCTTTCCAAAGCTCCTCCACTTCAGCGGGCTGTGAAGTGATCGGAATCGCCGGAGGCTCCGGCTTTTCAAACAAGCCTTTAATCTGTTCACGCAGGTCGCGCACGAGCGGCGTCATATCCGACACGGGCAACGTCGCTTCACCTTGATAATACTTTGGGGGAACTGTGATTTTGGGCTCACGCAGCCGCTCTCGAATCAGGCGCCAGAGCGAAGAGAGAATGAATGGGCTCTCAACAAATGCGGGTTGATAAGTAATCTCTTGCGGCTTGGATCGATGCGTGTTTTCACTGATCGAACCAGTCCCTATCTCAATTTTGGTGGGTGGCATCGTTCACATATCCCTGCGGCTCAAACAGCCCCGTCTCCCAGCCTGCTTCGGTCTACCCAGAGGAAGATGACAACCCCCGCCATAAAGTTGCTTTCCCCAGCGGGATGCCGTTTTCACCCCAGGCTATTTCCCTTGTAACTCCATTTAGCCCCAATTCTAACATAAGCAAAGGGCAGAGGACAGCAGCAAAAGGATAAATATACAACTCCCTATCTGGAGCGTAATCTGGCAGTTAAGAGCCATACGCTTCACAGGCCGAGCGCCCCCACAAACCCCTTGCGCTTCTGATGAACTATGGCTTCATCTCGACGACTGTGGCAGGGGAAGCTTGCCATTCGCGCCAAGCTCGATGTATAACGATGAAGGTTCTTCATGCGCTCTCGACTTGCAATCTCCGCCATTTAGCGGGATGCTGAAGGGCCTGTGGCATCTATTCAACGAGGCCACAACGGGACTCAAAGCGCTGGCCAATGATGGCGGGATTCCATCGCAGTTTTCTTCCCGGGATTTGGCAGAAATTTCAGATCATTGTTTCCCCATGCTAACGGGGGCGTTACGGAGCGGAAGTTTAATTTCAACGGGAACAGGATAAAACACGTCATGAGGATTCTGATCTTGGGCGGCGACGGCTATCTGGGCTGGCCCACCGCCATGTATCTTTCCAGGCGGGGTCACGAAGTGGGGGTTGTCGATAACTTCGCCAAGCGCCGCTGGGAAAAAGAATTGAACATCATGCCTTTAGTGCCCATTCCTCCCCTTGAAGAGCGAGTCCGGATATGGCAGCAGGTGACGGGGCTGCCAATTCATGCGGTGACGGCGGATTTGTGCGATTATCCGCAAACGAAGGAAATTCTCCGCGACTTCCGGCCCGATGCCATCGTGCATTACGGCGAGCAGCCTTCGGCGCCGTTTTCCATGATGGATCAGCATCGCTCGGTATTTACCCAGACCAATAACATCACTGGTACGCTGAACCTGCTTTGGGCCATGCGCGAGCACGCTCCGCGATGCCATCTGGTGAAGCTCGGGACGATGGGCGAGTATGGCACGCCTAACATCGACATCGAGGAAGGGTTCATCGAGATCGAGCATAACGGACGAAGGGATGTGCTCCCTTTTCCAAAGCAGCCGGGATCGTTTTATCACCTTTCCAAGGTTCATGACAGCCACAACATTCTCTTCGCCTGCCGGGTGTGGAATTTGCGTTCTACCGACTTGAACCAGGGCGTGGTTTATGGGATCGAAACCGACGAAACGGCTCTCCACCCGGAACTGGTCACCAGTTTTCACTATGACGAAGTCTTTGGCACGGCGCTGAATCGCTTCTGTGTTCAGGCCGTGGCGGGCGTTCCTCTCACTGTTTACGGCCAGGGAAGGCAGAAACGCGGTTTCCTCAATATCCGGGATACGTTGCGTTGCGTGGAGCTTGCGCTGCTCAATCCACCGGGGATAGGTGAATATCGCGTTTTCAACCAATTCACGGAGATCTTCAGCGTCCTGGAGCTGGCGGAACTCGTGAAGCGCCAGGGCGAAAAGCTCGGCTTGAGCGTCAAATTGCAGCACCTGAAGAATCCCAGGGTCGAGGCCGAAACGCATTACTATAATGCCCGGCACCAGAAATTGTTGGAGCTAGGGCTCGAGCCGCACCGGCTTTCAGACGTGCTCATCGATAGCATGCTGGCCCGCATTCAGGAGAACGCTCAGCGCATCCGCCCGGAGATCATCCTGCCGCGAGTGCAATGGGACCACGCTTCTTCTCATCCTTCTTCACAAGCCGCTGCGCGGGAAGGAAAAGGCAAGCAGCGCCGGTCAGTCTTGGAAGAAAGCGTCAAAGCCGCGAAGATTTAGTGCGGCGTAACTGCAACAAATGACGTATCTCGCCTCAGGGCTTTGATTTCATACTGAGCCTTCGCCTGTCATGATGAGCGCCAGCGAGGAATCTCTGTATTCCGGCTCAAGGTAAAACTCTGCCATTTCCGCGTAATGCGGTGAGCCAGAAGCCCATGACGGTTGCGCTTAGGGTGACGGGGCATCGCCTTTTGCTTCTCAAACTTTCCCATTACAATCTCTCTCATGGCGGTCTCCAAAACTCCCGTTCGCATTATTGGAATTGATCCGGGGCTGAACGTGACGGGTTACGGGCTAATCGAAACATTCAACGCTCAGATCAAACTCTCAGAGGCAGGCATCATCCGATTGCCGCGGAGTGACGGAGACAATCTGCCGGAAAGGCTGCGCTCGCTCTTTGAAGAGCTGCGGCAATTGCTGATGGAATTTCATCCGCAGATGATGTGCCTGGAGGAAGTTTACAGTCACGCTTTTTATCCGCAAACGGCGATTCTGATGAGCCACGCGCGCGGGGTCATCTGCCTGGCGGCGCGTCTGGCCAGCGTGCCGGTGAAAAGCCTCTCGGCCAAGCGCATCAAACAGTCTGTCACGGGGAATGGCAACGCCAGCAAACTTCAGGTGCAGCGCGCAGTGCGGCATTTCTTCTCCCTGGAGCGAACGCCTCATCCACCGGATGTGGCCGACGCGCTGGCCGCCGCCTTGTGCTATGCGTATTCGCTCCGCCACGGCGGCAAGACTAGCCGGCGGAATTGATCGACAGTATGATCACTGAAATTACCGGCGAGGTTTTATATGAGCGCATCCAGCGCAATTCGCTGCTGCTCAAAGTGGGAGCGCTCTGCTACGAAATCCTGGTTCCTTCTGGAATCGCCTCACGGCTGCGCCTGACGCCGGAAGCAGAGCGGCGCAATCCCTGGACTCTGTACACGATCCATTACATCGACGGCGGCGTGGGCGGAGGGCATCTGACGCCGCGGCTGATTGGCTTTCTCGATCCTCTCGACCGCGAGTTTTTTGAGGCGTTCACCACGGTTCCAGGCGTCGGTTTTATGCGCGCCCTCAAGTGCCTGGTGCGTCCCATGAATGAAATCGCCCGCGCCATAGAGCGCAGTGACACCGCCTTCCTGAAAGACTTGCCTTTCATCGGCGCCAAGACGGCTGAGCGCGTGGTCACGGAACTGCGCGGCAAGATGGCAAAATTCGCCCTGGCCCACTCGGAGGCGCCGCTTTCCGTCGAGAAGGAGTCGGTTGTTGAGGTCAAGGCCGAAGCGCTTCAGGCGCTCGAGCAGTTGGGCTACTCGCGTAACGAAGCTCAGCGTTTGGTGACGGAAATCTTCAGCCAGCACAAAGGCCTGAAAGACGTGGAAGATTTTCTGCGCAAGGTGTTTGAACGACAAAACCCGCCTCATAGGGCAACGCAAAGTCCGACAGCGTAAGCTCATCCGCCTTTTCCGGCAAGGCCAAGTTAAATTTCTCCCCGCGAAATCTGCCCACCTTGATCCCCATATCCGTTTTAAGCGCACAAGTAGCGCTCAGTGAATCTCCGTTAACTTATAAATAAACCATTCATTTCTGTTGCATTTTCAAACACCCTCGGATACGATGTCTTCGATTTCCTATTCCATTTTCGATGATCCATTACACTCACGGAAACCCTGACGGATGGCTCGTGGTGGGCTTCGGTTTCGGCCTGGTCTTATTCGTCCGCGGACTCCTGCTCTATCGCCGATTGCTGTTGGTGGAGGATACTCCTCTCACGCCCATTCGAAGCGTAGCCATGGGGCTGGTGCAAGTCCGTGGCGTGGCCAAGGGTGATGATGCATTTCCCAGCCCCGTCAGCGGAACCTTATGCTACGCCTACAAATTGGAAGTCGACCGTTGGAGGTCGGATTCCAACGGCAGTCACTGGGCGCGCTTTAAAACAGATGCCCGAGGCATTCCCTTTTATCTGGAAGATGCTACCGGGCGCGTGCTGGTGGACTCGCAGGGCGCGGAGTTTGATGTGCCGAGATATTGCCGCCGCGAGGTCGGGACATCCTTCTTCGGTCCCACACCGCTGGATGTGGACAACCGCATGCGGTTGTCTTCCCCAGGCGATGTCGCTGACGCACTGCCTGAAACCCGCACCGATGAAGACCTTGTGATATATGCGCAAGGTCTCGGGGCTTCCGGCTCAGACCGTTACCGTTTCACGGAATACTGCATTCTTCCAGGCTGGGAATACGACATCGTGGGAACGTGCGTCGAAAACCCCAAACCCAAGGATGCCAACGACCGCAATCTCATCACGAAAGGCCAGGAGGAGCGCACTTATCTGATTTCCTCAAAGCCGGAAAAGCTATTGGAAGGAGACTTAAGCTGGCGGTCAGCGCTGATGGTCTGGGGAGGAGCCGCGCTGGCCGTCGCTTGTGCCGCCACTCTGCTGTCCAAATATCATCTGTTTTAAGCCTCGGTCAAAGGAGGATGAGTCCATGGGTCTCCACATTATCATCAGTCTCATCATCATTCTGATTGTCGTCGCCGTTGTGGTTTATACGGTCAGCATCTACAACAGCCTGGTGCGGCTTAAGAATGATATCGATAAGGCATGGGCAAACATTGACGTGCTGTTGAAAGAGCGCCATGATGAACTGCCCAAGCTGATTGAAACCTGCAAGGGCTACATGCAGTACGAGCAGAAGACTTTCGAGTTGATCACGGAGGCCCGCAGCGCTTATCAGAAGGCTTCAACGCTGCCGGAAAAGGCTCAGGCCGACAACATGATGACCGGCGCGCTGAAAAGCCTTTTCGCTGTGGCGGAAAACTATCCGGAGTTGAAGGCTAACAGCAATTTCATGCAGCTTCAGCAGCGCATTACGGAACTTGAAGAGCGGATCGCAGACCGGCGAGAGTTCTTCAATGATAGCGTGAATACGTACAACATCCGCGTTCAGCAGGTTCCCGAAGTATTCCTTGCCGGCCTGATGAATCTTCAACCGCGAGAGATGTTCAAGGCAGCCGAGCAGGACCGGCAGGATGTCGAGGTCAAATTCGCGTGAGGCGCCTTTCAGAGTGCTGCCATGAGCTTTGCGGCCTTCGGCCGCGGCCAGGTCTAAAATGCCGCAAGGCGTCTCTCCAGCGTGAGCTTGTCGTGTAAGCCTTGTGCGGCTTCCAAGGGGCATTCTGTGGGCCGCGGGGTTCGAGTCTCAATGCTTTTAACTTTTAACTTACCATCATGTCTGATTCTAATCCCACGACTGTCGTCGAGTTGATTCACGCATTTCGCTACTCCAAGATTCTGTTCGTGGCGGTGTCCCTGGGGATTTTCGATCTGCTCGGAAGCGGTCCGCGAGCGGCGCACGACCTGGCCCAGGCGGTTGGCGCGGATGTCGACGCCCTTGGACGGTTGCTTGATGCCTGCGTGGGACTGCGGCTGCTGCGCAAAGACAGCGGCAAATATGCCAATGAACCTGTAGCGCAAACCTATCTCCATCGGGACAGCGATTCAACACTGACAGGCTATATTCTTTATTCGGATCGAGCTCTCTATCCTCTCTGGGGAAAGCTTGAAGATGCCGTTCGTGAAGGCACGAACCGATGGCAGCAAGTGTTTGGCGCTACGGGCTCCCTTTTTGATCACTTCTTCAAAACCGATGCGGCCCAGCGCGACTTCCTTGCGGGCATGCACGGCTTTGGGCTGCTCAGTTCGCCCCGCGTCATCGAAGCCTTTGATCTCACCCCGTATCGGCGACTGGTGGACTTGGGCGGAGCCACAGGGCATCTTGCCATGGCAGCCTGTGAGCGCTATCCGAAGCTTCGCGCCGCGGTCTTCGACCTGCCCAGCGTGATTGAAGTCACAAAAGAGTATGTCGGCAAACGAGGCTTTCAGGATCGCATCGAATTGATCTCGGGAGATTTCTTCAAAGACCCCTTGCCTGAAGCGGACTTGTTTTCGCTGGGCCGCATCCTGCACGACTGGTCCGAAGAGAAAATCCGGTTGCTGCTTGGAAAAATTTACGCCAGGCTGCCGCGTGGCGGAGCGTTGCTCATTGCCGAGCGGCTGCTGGATGAAACCAAAACCGCGCCGCTCAACGCCTTGGCGCAATCGCTCAATATGCTGGTTTGTACGGACGGGAAAGAGCGGACGCTTTCGGAGTATACGGCCTTCCTGCGCGAGGCAGGTTTTGCCGAAGTGGAAGGCAAGCGCACAGGCGCGCCGCTCGATGCGATTCTGGCTGTTAAAAAGTAACGCGAGGGAGCGTCAAGGCAGCGCAAAGGCCACTAGCGCATCGCCCAGCTTATCTCCAAGCTTTCCGTGGCCTCCGGCGGCGATCACCACATATTGCTTGCCGTTGATCTCGTAGGTCATCGGCGTGGCCTGGCCGCTCACGGGCAGGCGTCCCTTCCAGAGTTCCTTCCCGGTTTCAATGTCAAAAGCGCGCAGATAGTTGTCGCCAACCTCTCCGGCGATAAAGACTATGCCACTGGCGATCACGATAGGCCCGCCAAGCCCAAACATGCCCTGGATGGGAGGAGACAGGCGCGGAATATAGTCCTGGCTGGTTCCAAGCGGCACACTCCAGCGGATTTTCCCCGTTGAAAGATCAACCGCCACCAATGTCCCCCAGGGCGGGGGATTGCAAGGCAAGCCGCCCGGGGAGAGAACGGGTGCGCGGCTGAAGCCATAAGGCGCGCCGTGCTGCGGCGATACTTCAGCCCTGAACTTACCGAGTTTGGCTGCCCGCTCGATGGGCAGGTAACGGTCGCGGGGGATCAGGTGCACCTCCATGGGGATGCTGTCGGTGAAGGTCACTAGAATCTGGCGCTGAGGATCGAACGCATATCCGCTCCAGTTCATGCCGCCGAGGTTTCCGGGAAAGGCGATGATGCCCTTGACGGTGGGCGGGGTGAAGATGCCGCCGGATTCAAGTCCCGCCATGCGCTTGCGACAGGCCTCCCGTTCCTCGCGCGTGACGCCCCAGGCATCGGCGGCGGTAAGTTGCTGTGGCGTGATCGGAGGCGGCGCTTCAGGGAATGGCTGGGTAGGCGAAGTCTGTTCTCCGAGCGCGTGGCTTTGCGGAACAGCGCGCTCCTTAACCGGAAAGACCGGCTCGCCGGTATCGCGATCGAGCACGTACAGCATGCCGGTCTTGTTGCCTTCAATCACAACCGGAATTTCGCGGCCGTTTCGGTGCAGCGTGGCGAGCAGCGGCGGCGAAGCTGTGTCATAGTCCCAGAGATCGTGATGGACCAGTTGAAAGCCCCAGACGAACTCGCCCGTCCGGCCGCGCAGGGCAACCACCGAATTCGCCCACTTATCGTCGCCCTTGCGAAAGCCGCCCCAGTAGTCAGGGCTGGCGCTGCCGGTGGGCACAAAGACGAGATCGCGGGCCGGGTCTACTGCCATGGGCGCCCAGGCGTTTGCCGCTCCGGTTAACCAGGCGTTCGGATCGCTGGGCTTGGGCGGAACGCCGGAGTTGTTGGGTGGAATAGGCTCCCAACTCCAGCGCAGCGCTCCGGTGCGCGCGTCAAAAGCGCGAACCACGCCGCTCGGCATGTTCACCCGGTCGTTGTCGGAAATGCCTGAACCGACAACGACCAGGTCATCGATGATGGCAGGCGGAGATGTCTCTTCATATTCGCCTTTGCGGAGAATGCGCGTGAGACCTTGTGTTAAAATCACCTGCCCTTGCTTGCCAAAATCCGCGCAAGGCTTGCCAGTGGCTGCATCCAGAGCGATCAGGCGGGCGTCAATGGTGCCGATAAAGATGCGCCGCCGGCAGGGATCGCCGGGTTTGCGACGGGGATCAAGCCAGGCGGAGACGCCGCGATTCATCAAGCCTTCGGAATAGTCGCTGGTGAGTTTGATCTTTGGATCGTAGCTCCAGCGCTCGCGGCCGGTCACAGGATCAAGCGCTACAACGCGATTGAAAGCGGTGCTGAGATAAAGCGTCCCATCCACCAGGATCGGTGTCGCTTCAAACTCGCTTTTGCGCATCCCGTGGCTGCCGTCGGAAATGTCTCCGGTGTGGTAAGTCCAGGCCAGCTTCAAGTGTTCCACATTGTTTTTGTCAATCTGGACGAGAGGCGAGAAGCGCATGCCGCCCGCGTCGTTGCCGTAATAGGGCCAATCGACTTCGGGCTGACGGGCCGACCTTGAAGATTTGCTGCTGCAAGCGAGCATGAGGTTCATGCATACGAAGATTGCGAGAATTGCGCTTTGGCGCATGATCCGGTCTTTCCCAGTCCGTAGTCCGTTTAATCCATCAACATTCCGCCGTTCACTTCGACGGCCTCGCCGGTCATATAGCGCGCGGCGGGAGAAGCAAGAAAGACGATCACGTCTGCAATTTCTTCGGAAGTGCCTGCGCGACCCATGGGGATTGCGGCGATGAATTTCTGAAAGACTTCAGGCGGGCTATAGCGTTCATGGTAGGGAGTTGCAATGACGCCCGGATTGATGGCGTTCACGCGGATTCCATAAGGGGCAAGCTCTTTGGCAAGAGCTTTGGTATAGGTGATCATTCCCCCCTTGGCAGCGGAGTAGGCCGCCGCGCCCAAGCCGCCGCCATTCCGTCCGGCAATGGAGGCCACGTTAATGATGCATCCACTCTTTCGCTCGGCCATGTGCCGCCAGATGGCCTCCACGCAGAGGAAGACGCTCTTCAGGTTCAAGTCCATCACCTGGTCCCAGTATTCTTCCGTCATATCCACCAATGTGCGCCGCGCCAGAAGATCGCCGGCATTGTTCACCAGAATATCGATCCGCCCCCATTTCTGAAGAACGGTTTTCATCATCTGCTTTACTTCGGCGCTCTGAGTGACGTCGGCCTTCACCGCGACGGCTTCCCGGCCTATCTTGCGAATGGTTTCAACAGCCTGTTCCGCCCCAGACCGATTTTTACAATAGTTCACCGCGACGGAAGCGCCTTCGCGCGCAAAGGCTTCAGCCGTCGCCCGACCAATGCCACTGGAAGCTCCGGTAATTAACGCAACTTGCCCTTCGAGCATGGTTTTTATCTCCTCCAGAATCGCTGCCGTGGGTTCACAATGTGAGGTTTACAAATCTTCGTAACAGCGCAGACCACAGCAAGTTGTCGTCACCCGCCCTGTCTGCGTCTCCCTCCTTGTTCAGGAAGAGACTGAGGAAGGATCAAGACGGCGCTCTGGGATCGCTGATAGAAGGTTCAAAAAGAACCGGCGGTCCAGAGACCGCCGGAACAGAAAGCGGGCAGGATGTTGAACGCTGAGTTTGCCGATGGCGGCATTCAACATCGCCGAGTGACGGATCGTTACGATGCCGCCGTTTCAGGCACAGGCTTGCCGCGCCGCGCGATGGCCATCGCAATCGCCCCGCAGATCGAGCCGACAACTACCGTAAACCCAACCCAGAGGAACAGTTGTGGAAGCACGGCCAGCCCTAGAAACTTTTGACCAAAGGGTATGCCGGTGGGATATCCAGGCGGCACCGCGTCATAGTGAGTGCCCCACTGCCCCTGCAGGGCGAAGTACATCACGATAAGCACCGGAATCCGAGCGGCGTAGGCGTATGCGATCAGAGTTTTGGTGAGAGACGGCCAGGCTCGCCATGGAACGAAGGCTGCGAGGAGCATTACGATAAATCCCAGCAACCCGACAATCGAGAAGTGAAACTCGCTTCGAGAAGCCAAAAATCCCCCCAAAACCAGGACAACGAGGCTCAGCAGCGAAAACCCCATGCACTTGCCAACGCTCGACGGTCCTTCTCCTCTGCCTGCAAGCTTGAGCGCAAACCAGGGACCGAAGATAATGGGCAGCCAGGAAATTCCAATGATGGCTGCTCCGCCGCCAGCGCTCGAGTTAAACAACGGCGCCGGCCAATGCTGAAGCTCGCCTACCAGACGCAAGATAGTGATCGCCAGAGTGATGACGGCCGGGATCAGGATAAACCGCAAGGTGCTGCTCTTTGATGCAGACGAATGGTTTTCTCCCATGGGTAAGCCTCCTTATCGCAGGATGACATTCATAGGGATATGCGCGATCGGTGTTCTTCATGTCGGGATGGAATCATCAATAACCCTGGCCCTTGCCTTTGTTTATGTTGGCTGTAAAGGCCAGGGATGAGGGGGTTTAAATCAGGATTTATCAGGTTGCCGAAAGACCCCTGCTACCTGTCATTCCGAGGAGCCGCAGGCGGTTCCGGGCAGGCGAGGGAGGAATCGCGCGAGTTCCCCCCTTTGCAGAGCGCTATTCCTCGCTTTCCTCGGAATGGCAACCTTACAGAATCGTTTTTCAGCAACTCTTAAAATCGACGTTATGCCTGCACCTTGCTCAGCAGTTCCGCGTATTTCTGCTCACGCTGGCTCTGGTCAAGCCCCAGGTGCTCTTCCATCACCCGCGTGGTATTCATCGAGCAGAACTTCGGGCCGCACATCGAACAGAACTTGGCATCCTTGTAGTAATCGTCCTGCAGCGTTTCATCGTGCATCGCTCGCGCCGTTTCAGGATCAAGCGAAAGCTCAAATTGTTTATTCCAATCAAAAAGGAAGCGAGCATACGAAAGCGCGTCGTCACGATCGCGGGCGCCGGGCCGGTGGCGAGCCACGTCCGCGGCATGGGCGGCGATCTTGTAAGCGATAATGCCCTGGTGGACATCGTGCCGGTTCGGCAACCCCAGGTGTTCTTTTGGGGTGACGTAGCAAAGCATAGACGCGCCGTGCCAGCCGATCATCGCTGCGCCGATGGCGGATGTGATGTGGTCGTAGCCCGGGGCAATATCGGTCACGAGCGGCCCGAGCGTATAAAAGGGCGCCTCGTGGCACAACTCCATTTCCTTATCCACTTGAAGTTTGATCTGGTCCATGGGGATGTGCCCCGGCCCTTCGATCATCACTTGCACGTCATATTCCCAGGCTTTTTTGGTGAGTTCGCCCAGAGTCTTCAATTCGGCAAACTGCGCTTCGTCGCTGGCATCGGCAATGCTGCCAGGCCGCAGGCCGTCACCCAGGGAGAAGGAAACGTCATATTTCTGAAAAATTTTGCAGATCTCATCGAACCGCTCGTAAAGGAAATTTTCTTTTTTGTTCTCGACCTCCCACTGGGCCATAATCGCTCCGCCCCGGCTCACGATGCCCGTAATGCGGTTTCGAGTGAGCGGAATATACTCTCGGAGAACTCCGGCATGGATGGTCATATAGTCCACGCCCTGCTCGGCCTGCTCTTCGATAACTTCGAGCATCAGTTCCGGCGTCAGGTCGCGCACGCGTTTTACGCGGGTGATAGCTTCATAGATGGGAACCGTGCCGATGGGAATTGGGCTTGACCGCAGAATGGCCTCGCGGATTTCATGGATATTGCCGCCGGTCGAGAGGTCCATGGCCGTATCGGCGCCATAGCTGACCGCAGTGCGCAACTTGTCCACTTCCTCATCAATGTTCGAGGTGGTCGCCGAATTGCCGATGTTGGCGTTGATTTTGCACTTTGCCGCGATTCCGATGCCCATGGGTTCGAGTTCCACGTGCCGGATGTTGGCGGGAATAATCATTCGTCCGCGCGCCACTTCGGAGCGGACGAGTTCAGGCTGAAGATTTTCGCGCCGAGCGACATATTCCATTTCTTCCGTGATGATGCCCTTGCGAGCGTAATGCATCTGGGTGACGACAGGGCCGATGCGCTTTTCGACCCATCCGCGACGGACTGGGTTTAACATAAAATCTTTCCTCCACGTGCTTCTCTTGCCTGTGGGAGACTTCTCGGAACTCAGTTTACAACCTGCCTCTAACCTTCGCAAGGTTCGGGGTGAGACTATCTTCCACACCTGGGCAGGGCTGAGCCTCCGCGCGCCGGAAAGGAGCCGATGGCTTCGCGTGGCCCGTTAACGAATGATATACTGGCTCTAAGGAGCTAGCTACCCATGATGAAGATAGGACGTGCGATCTGCTGGGCGAGTTCATTGATCCTGGCTTGCGCGCTCTATGGCGCAGCCCAGCAGCGCGGAGAGGCGCGAAAGGGCGGTCAGGAAACGGATATTCAGTCCAGCCTGAAACAATTCAGCGCAGTTTACGGCTTGATCGAGAAAAATTATGCCGATCGAGTGGATCCCAATCGCGCCCTCTATGGTCCGTCAGGGAGTGATCAACTGGGAGCCATTCCCGGAATGCTGCGCACACTCGATCCGCATTCCAATTTCTTTGATCCCAAGCAGTTTGCCGAAATGCGCGAGGAAATGCAGGGCAATTATTACGGCGTCGGCATGGAGATCGCCGCAAGGCCCAATCGCGCTGGAAAAATTGTGACGCAAGTTATCGAGCCGCTGCCGGGATCACCCGCCTTTCGCGCAGGTCTGCGGCCGGGAGACATTATCAGCGCTGTAGACGGAAAGAATACCTTAAACCTGGATAGTACGGCTGTCGCTAACCTGCTGCGTGGGCCGCGAGGAACCGTGGTGCACGTTTCAGTGCTTCGTGAGGGTTCGCCGAAACCGCTCGAGTTTACCCTGACACGCGACAAGATCACGACTCGGAGTGTGGATGCGGCGTTCATGATCCGGCCCGGCATCGCCTACATTCATATTCATACTTTTAATGAGACAACCAACCAGGAACTCACTAGCGCCCTGGACAGCCTCGGCGAGCAGAATATTAAAGGCCTGATTCTCGACTTGAGGGACAACCGGGGCGGCCTATTGCAGCAGGCTGTTGGAGTGACCAGCCATTTCCTGAGGAAGAACCAGCTCATTGTTTATCATTACGGCAGAAGTTCTCCCCAGCAACGCTATTATGCCGTGGATGGCGAGCAGGGTCCGGAGTATCCCATCGTCGTCTTGATCAACCACAATACTGCAAGCGCGGCGGAAATTGTAACCGGCGCCCTCCAGGATCATGACCGGGCCCTGGTGATGGGTGAGCGCAGTTTTGGCAAGGGTCTGGTGCAAACGGAATTTCCTCTGAGTGACAATACCATGCTGTTGCTCACCACCGCCCGTTATTACACGCCCAGCGGGCGTCTAATCCAGCGTGATTATTCGAAGATTTCGCTTTACGATTATTATTATCACTACGATCCCACCCCTCTTCCCCACACGCAGGTGCGAATGACAGACGGCGGCCGCGAAGTGTTCGGGGGCGGAGGCATTACTCCGGATGTTGAGCTGCCTCCCCAGAAGCCCAATGCCGTTCAGCAAAGGCTGCTGGATGCCGGCGTCTTCTTCGACTTTGGCCGCAGTTATCTCGCCGGCCGCAGGACTGTCCCGGAGGATTTCAAACCCAATGGCAAGGTGCTGGAGGAATTCAAAAAATTCCTGTCTGCCCAGGGGATTTCTATTTCTGATCGGGATTTTAAGAGCAATGAATCGTTTATCCGCGAGCATATCCGCCTTCAGCTTGTGGGTGTCATCTATGGAGAGGATGCAGCGAGGCGGATCGCTGCGGAGAGCGACCCCCTCATCCAAAAAGCGCTCGATAGTTTCGGTCAGGCCAGGCAACTGCTGGTTCAAGCTCATCGCTACATGGCGAGTCGAGGGCTGGAGTGAGCAAGGGGATACGCCGGAAGGTTGGGGTCCTATATGGCCAACTCTGAAAAGCCATGAGGGTTTCAAGCGGATCTTTTCCTGTTATAATCAGCATGGATTGAGGTGGAAATGACACAGACCCGGCGGGTGTTATGGTACGCAATTTCAGCCACCGTTTTATGCGCGGTGCTCGGCGGCATTTATGGAACCCGAGTGGAGGCAACTAGCGATAATTCCGATGAGTCTGATATCCATGCCAGCATCAAGGAGTTCACGAAGATTTACAGTCTCGTGCAGGCGAATTATGCCGATTCTCTCAATCCAGACCAGTGCATTTTCGGACCAGGCGACAGCATGACCGTGGGAGCAATCCCGGGCATGCTCCGCACCCTCGATCCCCACTCCAATTTCTTTACCCCCCAGGCTTTTCAACAACTTCGGGAAGACCAAGCGGGGAAATATTCAGGCGTGGGCATGATGATCCAACCACGCTTGGACAGACTCAACCGCCTGGTAACCGTGGTAGCTCAGCCCTTCCAGGGCTCGCCTGCGATACGCGCCGGCATCCGGGCGGGCGACGTCATTCTTAAGGTTGATGGCAAGTCCACCTTGGGCCTCAATATCAACCAGGTGGCGGACATGTTGAAAGGTCCCAAGGGCACGGTCGTGCATGTGACGGTGGGCCGTGCAGGGGTGGCTCAACCGATGGAGTTCACCATTACGCGGGCGCAAATCTCACAGCACAGCGTGGATCTTGCCTTCATGATCCGGCCCGACGTGGCTTACATCCATATCCGCAATTTCGATGAAACCACGAATGATGAGTTAACGGCGGCGCTGAAGCGGCTGGGTGTGAAGCACTTCCGCGGCCTCATTCTTGACCTGCGTCGCAATCCCGGCGGGTTGCTCCAGCAGGCAGTCGAAGTGGCTGACCACTTTGTCGAGAAGAACCAGCTTATCGTTTATCACTACGGGCGTAATTCCCGAGAGAGGCGCTATTACGCTGTCAATGGGAACCACGGGAATGAATATCCCATGGTGGTCCTCATCGGCCCGGATACGGCGAGTGCGGCAGAGATTGTGACGGGGGCGCTTCAGGATCATGATCGCGCCCTGGTGGTTGGGGAGCCAAGTTTCGGGAAGGGTCTGGTGCAGACGGTCTATCCGCTGAGCGACCATGCCGGTTTGGCGCTCACCACGGCCCACTACTACACGCCGAGTGGCCGCCTGATCCAGCGCGACTATTCAGGCATTTCTCTATGGGATTATTACAACCATAGTGAGGACGCTCAACCTTCCCATGCCAAGGTGTATTACACGGATGGCGGGCGCAAAGTCTACGGCGGCGGCGGCATCACGCCCGACGTGGAATCTCAGCCGCCCAAGCTCAATGACGTCCAGCAAAAGCTGCTGGCCCACAATGTTTTCTTTGATTTCGGCAAGAATTATCTTGCGAATCACAAGGGTGTGAGCGAAAACTTTGAGCCGGATGACGCTGTGATACAGGAGTTCAGGGATTATCTCAGAAAGGACGGAATTTCCCTCTCGGATAAGGACCTGGCCACCAATCTGAATTTCATTAAGCTTCGCATTAAAGAAAATGTGATTGGGGCTGCTTATGGCGAGGAGGAAGAGCGCCGCGTAGCCGTGGAAAATGATCCCCTGGTGGAGAAGGCAATTCAGGAACTGCCAGAGGCCGCGCAGTTGGTTGAAAATGCCAAACGCTATATGGCCAGCCGCCACGCTCTGAGCAACTGACTCGGACGCTGGAATGCCATGCTGGCCTTGAGAAGTAATTCCCCTCGACTGCTTCAAAGCGGGATGAAGAGCCCTCAAGGTGCATTGTCTGAGACCACGCAGCAAGCCGCAACTTATTCCCCTCGCAAATTCGATTTGATCGACCGCAGCAATGACCAGCCGCCTGTCACCGGCAGCAAAAGGGCCTGCCGGATAATGTTTTGCCGGGCTCTTCTGGTTTCACGTTCCCTCCGCGCGTCACTCTCCATTTGAAATTGCAGCATGGAGATATACTTAGCAAAGTCAACGCCGCACCGGTCACATTGGTTGCCATGCGACTGAACGTGCTGGCAGGCAGGGCAGGTGAAGCGCAGCGTCATATGGCAACGCCCGCAGAAGCGAGCCGATTCCGGGTTCTCCTGCTGGCACTTCGGGCAAATCATGATGTTCTGAATATTTTCTCGACAGAATCGCGCGCAGGCTTGAGGCAAAAAGGCGGGCGCCGTTGAAATCAGTTGACAGGCAGATAGATCAAAGCCTGTTTGTGGTCGATTCGGAAGTGGCAGGAGCAGTCATCGTAGCCGCAAATCACGGATTCTATACCGGAGTATTGCGATTGGGTGATGAGGTCCAGTTTCCCGCAGAGCGGGCACGAGAGAATAGCGAAAAATGCCGGATCGACCAGATCGCGTAAGGATTCGTTATCATCGAGCAGCAGGATGTCGCCCGGACTCATGCGATCCATGGAATCCTGAAAAACGTGGCGTAAGGATTCAATCGGGGGGTTCCGCTTCGCGCCCATCGGGCGCAATTTCGAAGAAGCTTGTGAATCCATGAGGCGCATCCTGGGGTTCTGGTGGTTTTGATTGATCCCTCGATTGAGAGAGGATGGGAGTTTGCCTTTAGGCGTTGTTGGAAAGCTTTTCTCAGCCATCACAAGTTCTATCGACGCTTTTGGATTGGTACTTGAACCGCCTTGAGTTTTTGCCAGGTTGCTGAAAAACGCTTTTGAATTAGCGCTCCCTTTGCGCCTTGGCGGAAGGCCGTTGCTCCCGGCACCCTACGGCGCAGAAACCGGGGCTTTGCTTGACTGAATCTTTTTTTGTAAATAGAATTCATTTTTGTATACAAAAAAACTTGACGCTCAGAATGCGAAAAGGGCTTGTTTCGATCACGGCGGGTAAGGAGCGATAGGGGAAGATGAGACCGCTGGAAGGGATTCTTGTCCTAGACTTCAGCCAGTTTCTGGCAGGGCCCTGGGCTGCGCTCCGACTGGCCGATCTGGGCGCGCGCGTCATCAAAATCGAGCGCCCGGAATCGGGGGATTTATGCCGCCAACTCTACATCTCAAATCTTGAGCTGGATGGCGACAGCACTCTGTTCCACTCGATCAACCGCAACAAGCAGAGTTTCGCCGCGGATCTGAAAGACCCGCAGGATCGCGCGCGCGTCGAGAAGCTCGTCCAGCATGCAGACGTGTTGATTCAGAATTTCAGGCCAGGAGTCATTGAAAAATTGGGGTTCCACTACGAGGCGGTCCGGAAGATGAACCCGCGGCTGGTTTACGCTGAAATCACAGGTTATGGCAAGCAAGGCCCCTGGCGCGACAAACCGGGGCAGGATTTATTGGCCCAGTCGCTTTCCGGGCTGGTCTGGCTGAACGGAAACGCCGACCAGCCGCCGATGCCTTTTGGCCTTGCCACCGCCGATATGTTTGCCGGCGCATTTCTGGTGCAGGGCATTCTGGCCTGCCTGGTTCGCCGAGGGAGGACGGGCGTCG
>CADDZJ010000057.1 GCA_902812415.1 Acidobacteriota bacterium | reverse complement strand
CCGCCGGACAGGCCAAGCTCCGCCGCTGCGTTGGACGCGTGATTCAGTTCCTCCTTGCCAACCAACCCTGACGGCCCCTGCAAATCGAAAGCCGGCGCCCGTTACGCACCCTTGCAGAAAGCTCACAGAAGCAGGGCCTGTCTCCCGAAGACCGGCTACGCTTTCACCAGCAACATAGCGAACCGGTGATGAAGCAACTCCACGCTTGGCTCCGTGCCCAGTTTGAAGAAAAGAAAGCGGAGCCCAACTCTGGACTAGGCGAAGCGATCGGCTACCTCCTCAAGCACTGGGAGCGGCTCACGCTCTTTCTCCGTCAGGCCGGAGCGCCGCTGGACAACAACATCTGCGAAAGGTCCTTAAAGAAGGCGATTCGGCATCGGAAGAATAGCCTGTTCTATAAGACCGAGAATGGCGCCGAGGTGGGCGACCTGTTTATGAGCCTGATCCATACGTGTGAATTGAACGGCGTGAATCCTTTCGACTACCTCACTGAACTGCAGAAACACGCCGAGGAGTTGGCGAAGCATCCGGCGGCATGGATGCCGTGGAATTACGGCGAGACCCTGGCCCAGTCCGGTGCCGGAGCAGATTCTGCGTAGCCGGACCCTCCCTGAAGTACAATGCTTCTCGCTGGCCTAAAACCATAGATTAAGGTCTGGATGATCCATCGCTTTGAAATGGGCCCAAAACGCACACTTTCGAGATCGAAATCGGGTGGGGTTTTTGGCCACCCCTCCAAACGGGCGCAATCGCAGCTTCGCGTAGGTCTGTACGCTCGCGTCTCGACGCATGACCAGCAGACCATTCCGCTACAGATGCGCGCCATGCGAGAGTATGCGATGAGGCGCGACTGGGCTGTGGCCGTGCAGATCAAAGAGGTGGGCTCTGGGGCATCACAGCGTGAGCTGCGGGAGAAACTGCTGGAAGCGGCGCGCCGCCGGGAGATCGACGTGGTGTTAGTATGGCGGCTGGACCGTTGGGGCCGGTCGGTCACGGACCTGCTGGCGACTTTCCAGGAACTGGAGCACCTGGGCGTCGGTTTTGTCTCGTTGACGGAGGCGCTGGATCTGACGACGCCCGCTGGTCGAGCGATGGCCGGGTTGCTGGCCATCTTCGCGGAGTTCGAAAGGGAGATTCTCCGGGAACGAGTCCGTGCCGGCTTGGCGCACGCCCGCCAGAACGGCCAACGTCTGGGCCGGCCGGTAACGGCCGCTCTCCACGCCGACCAGGTGCGGAAGCTCTACCGTGCGGGCATCAGCAAAGCTGAGATCGCTCGTCGCCTGAAGATCGGGCGCACCTCGGTGCGCCGCATTCTAGCGGCGAAGAAGTTTAAATAATGGAGCTGCCTGTCAATTTGAGCCACGAAGAGGTGGAACATGGACCATAGCCTTAGTGCCTGGGGACATCTGGAAAAGTTGGTATGGAGCGATGTGCTCATCGTCGCGGGCGTACTGCTTCTGGCCCGGTTGCTGATACTCGCCATGCAACGGCAGCTCCGACACGCAGCCGAAAAGGCGCGGCCCCACCGGCGCCTCACCATTCTTCGCATTGTGCCCTTTGCCCGCCTGCTGATTGGAGCCGCAGCCATCCTGGTCATTGTCCCGCTGCTGGTGGAGCCAACAGTTCGCAACGTTCTTGCCCTGAGCGCTGGCCTCGGCTTGGCGCTGGCATACACTCTCAAAGACTACGGGAGCAGTTATGTCGCCGGGCTGGTAACGGTGCTGGAAAACACCTACCAGCCCGGGGACTGGATTGAGGTGGATGGCGCTTACGGAGAGGTGAAATCAATTGGTGGTCGCGCGGTCCGCCTGGTGACTGCAGATGATACCGAGGTGACCATTCCGCACTCCCGGCTCTGGTCATCGAGCATTTTCAACTCCAGTAGTGGCAATCGCAGCCTGCTGTGCGTCGCGAACTTCTACCTTCATCCCGACCATGACGCCTCCGCGGTACGAGAGAAGCTGGCGGAGGTTGCGGCATCAAGCTCGTACCGTACGCCGGACTCATCGGTTACCGTGATAGCCCTGGAAAAGCCTTGGGGCACCCATTATCGGGTAAAGGCCTACGTAAGAGAAAGCAGGGAGCAGTTCCTCTTCATCACCGACTTGACGATTCGGGGCAAGGACATCCTTCGGCATATGAATATTCGGTTCGCGCAAGCACCTTATGCAGAAACCGGAAGCAGCTGATTGCCAAGCTATCCAGAAGTCCGGTCAGCCCCGGTCCCCTCCAAACCTCAGGATCGACAGCAATCGGTCTGATCACCGCGGCTTCATGCAGGCTTGCCGAAAGGACACGGGCGTAAGCACTTGCAGAGTGAGGTTGAGAACTGGGAGAAGCTGACGGGAGCGGTCGCGTTGATCCTGCGAACGGCAGAGTAAGGGAAAACTAGAGCGGGAGCGGATGATGCGCTGGTATCAGCGTTTGTTTCAGAGAAAGCTGGCTGAAAAGCAAATTGATGCCGAGCTTCGATTTCATCTCGAACAGCAGGTTCGCGACTACACGGCGTCCGGGATGACCCCGGAAGAGGCCCGTCGCCGGGCGCGGCTCGAGTTTGGAGGGCTTGACCAGGTGAAAGAAGAATGCCGCGGATATGGGCGCTGCGTCTGGAACAAGGGAGGAGAGAGGCGGGGATGACGAAAACCACGCCCATCGGGTAATATCGGGCAAGTAAGGACGGCACGAATGGAAAATATGGGAAGCGTGGCAATGTGCTTTCTATAACTTACACTCCCCAGGGACGGGGAGAGAGAGACCGAATCCCACCCTCTCCGCCAACCACCTGACCGTCGAGTTTCGCAAGGTCAGCACAAGAGTAGTGGACCTCGATCAAAGCACCTGATATTTCTGGTACACTTCTCGCAGCGTTTTCCTCGCCAAGAGCTCTTTTCGGGACAAGTTTTCTTTGCTAACCTTCTCCTGCGCGATGGACAGCATCTCTTGCTCGACCGCCTCTGGGATCACAACGACACCGTCGAAATCGGCAAAAATCAGGCTTCCAGGTGGCACGAGAACATCGCCGCAGCGGACCGGAACATCGTAATCCATCACTCGCCCCCGTCCTTTGGAGTCGAGGGGCCGAATACCGGTATAATAAACGGGAAAGCCTAATTCGACAATTTTCACGCAGTCACGGATTTGACTGTCACACACACAACCGGCGGCTCCGTTCATCTTGGCTACGATGGACATGAGCTCGCCCCAGGGCGCGTTGGTGCCTCCGGCGTCTGTAGAATGCACGACAACATCGCCCGGTTTCAGCGAGTCCATCGCTTCAATTTCGAGACCGTAGGGATCTTCTTCGTCAACACACTCCGTTTCCATCCACCGGATCGTCCTGGCCCGCCCCACGAACCCGCAATGCCTCCAGTCTGGTAAAAGCGGACGAAGCCGCTGGTGCATCGCCTGATGGCGATAACCCAGCCCATCCAGAACGTCACAAATCGCCGCTGTATAGAGATTTTCCTGCATAAAGCGGAAAATCTCATCGTCATCCTTGAACATATCGACCTTCCTCGTTCACACCCATTGGCAACTCTCGCATAAAACCATCGATGCCCCACGGCGCGTCCCGCTGGGCGGAATCTCCCACGTCTACTTGACCCTGTATTTCTTAAGAGCCGCTTCATCCACTTCAACGCCCAGGCCCGGGGCCTGAGGAACTTCCACATAACCATCTCTCATCGCGATGGGATTCCTGCATAGAGCGCGGCTCAGCGGACCGGCCGTCACATTAAACTCGAGAAACACAGATCGTCGCATGAAGGCGTTCAAGTGAAGGGAGGCCGCCGTGAGGAAGTCCGAAGTCCAGGAGTGCGGGATGCAGAGCCGGTCGTAGAGCTCCGCCATGTGAACAATCTTCCGGGCAACCGTAAATCCTCCGCATCGCGAAATATCCGGTTGCACCACGTCCACTTTGCCACGCTCAAGAAGTGTCCGGAAGCCCCAAATCGTAGATTCCTGCTCGCCACAGGCAATCAAGGTGTCTACGGCCGTGGCAAGCTGGGCATAGCCGTCATAATCTTCAGGGTGCAGCAGCTCTTCGACGAAAAAGGGACGGAACGGTTCCAAGCGGCGGACGAGAGCAATCGCCTCCTTCGGGGTCCGGTGAACGTACCAGCCCGTATCAACCAGCAGGTCGTTTTTATCCCCTAGAGCGCGCCGCGTAGCCTCTACCAGAGAGATATCCCGATCGGGATCCTCTCCGAAAGTCCCCCACCCAAATTTCACGGCCGTGAATCCCTGATCAATGTAACGTTTGCATGCCTCTTCGATGGCCGAAGGTTCGGGGCGGAACAAGGTGCTGGCATAGGCGCGGACTTTATCGTGATAGCCGCCGCCGAGGAGTTTATAAATCGGCTTCTGCACGGCCTTGCCCATGATGTCCCATAGCGCGATATCGATTCCGGAGATTACCTGAATGGCTGCCCCGCGCCGGCCGTAGTAAACGGATGCCATATACATCTTCTGCCAGAGACGCTCAACTTCGAAGGGGTCTTCCCCGATGAGCACGTGCTTTAGGCCCTGAAATCCGGGTGTCGCGCCTTCCGAAGGCGCCTCCACGATGGCGTGCGCCACATGCGGCTGAGTTTCGACGTCGGCGTAGCCGGTGATGCCGACATCGGTCGTCACGCGCACCACGGCGAGGTATTTGATCCCGTAAGCCTCCTCAGCGCCCTTGGGGGAACCATAGCCTCCCGGAGCTTCGAGCACCCAGATTTCAACGTCGCTGATTTCCATAATCTATTGGCTTCTGGTTTCCGCGTCTGATTCGCCAGAAGACGACCCCGCGCCGGGAAGATGCTTTGACCTTAGCGCTGCTCAGACTGGGGAGAATCCGTTTACTGCAGCCCCAGATAATCCAACGTTGGAGCATGGATCAAGGCCTCAATCTCCCCGGCTTCCAACCGCGGCAGGTTTGTGCCTTCGGCGATTTGATTGAAATTCCGCAGCGCACGAATCGTCGCGTCGGGTGATGTGAACGGGTAATCAGAGCCGAAGAGGAGCTTATTCAATACGCCATATTCTTTTGCCAGGATCAGCGCCTGATAGAACTGCCACGGCCGGTAGTGAAGCGCGGAAATATCGGAATAAAGGTTCGGCTGCTTGCGGATCAGGACCAGCGTGTCCTCAATCCAAGGGTGCCCCAAGTGCGCAATGACCATTCGTAGATCCGGGAACTGGAACGCAACATCTTCGAGAAGAATCGGGAGAGAGTACTTCAGTGGAGCGCGCCTGGGAAACGTTGTGCCCTGGTGGATCATGATGGGAATCTTACGAGCCCGGCAGAACTCGTAGATTTCCATCATCCTTTGGTCCGTGGGATGGATGTTCTGGTAAATAGGGCCGAGTTTGAGGCCCTTTAACTTGAGCCTGTCAAAAGCGTGCTCGAGCGTCTCTTGCACGTTGTCCCGCAGAGGATCAACGCCCGCGAATCCGATCACCTTTTCCGGGTACCGGTTCGCGTATTCCGCGATATATTCGTTGGGGGTAACAAACCCCGAGTGAAAGGCCCGCATTCCAAAGACGATGACCCGATCCACGTTATGCATCGCTTTCCAATGCTTTTCGGGCGGGGTGTGAAGATCCAAGGATTTCCCACGGGAGCGAGCGTTCGCCTCGCGCACGAATTCCTCAGAGAGATGGCCGGGGTATTCCATGATATGGCTATGGCAATCGACAATCATCTTCCGTTACTCCGCAGCCTCCGGTAGCGCAGAGAGCCAACGCTCCAGGGGCACGTTTTCTGCCGGTCACAGCCGGACTTCTTCCGCGATCACGTAAAGAGTGACGCCTTTCTTCGAAACCGCGGCAAAGTGCATCGCGGCAAGAATTCCTGAACGATGAGCGTGAATTTCCCGCGGCTTCGAGGTGAAGTCCGAAAAATCATGAAGCCAGCCCAGAATGTCGCCTTCTCCCACATCTGCCCCAGCATCGAGGGCCGGTTCCCAGATGCCATTTTGGGGACACGGAACGTAATCCGCGAGGTTGTCAGCCTTCATAAAACGGGGTGGATCCTGCCGGTCCGGATCAATCTTAATAACATCTCCGGGCAGAAGGCCGTAGCGCCGCAGGACGTTTTTCACACCTTCGTAGGCGTGCCTCAAACCTTTGCGGTTGACGGCCTCCGCGCAACCAAATTCCCCACCTATTGTGATCTTTCCATCAGCCTCCGCCTCGCTGGTGAGAAGTCCTGATGCCATTTGGTTTGAGTAAATAAAAATAAATGGCGTATCGAACAAGGTTGCCACGTGAGCGATTTCGGCGCACTGGCTTGGATCGGGAATGGGATGAAATGACGTGCAGAGAGGGAAGACGGCTTCGTGGCCGCCGGAATGAATATCCAGCACAACTCCGGCTCTTGGGAAGATGTTGGTCTTGACGAAATTCGCAATGCGACAGGAGACAGTTCCGCGCGGATCCCCAGGAAACGCGCGGTTCATATTGACACCGTCGAGAGGCGAAAGCCGCTGATTCGCAACGCAGGCGCTCTCGCTTAGTTGCGGGATCAGAAACACTTGCCCGCAAAGCTCGGTGGGATCGAGATCCAGGCAGAGGCGCTTGACCGCAACCTGCCCTTCCCATTCATTGCCATGCGTGCCGCCAAAAACCGCTATGCCCGGTGGACGGGCTGTTCCGCTGGCTTTTCGCAGGCCGTTGATCACAGTCAGCGGAACGAGCGAATATCCCCAACTGGAATCCAGATGGAAGGCGACATTGTAGTGATGTTTACCTGGCCTTTCGAAGTCAATCTCCTGCGGATTGTAGACGGTTGCTACCATCAACGTTTCTGCATTCATCCATTCCTGATCTGTTCCTGCCTACCGGACTGTCCACCCTCCGTCAACAACGAGGCTCGCCCCGGTCACAAATGAGGATTCCTCGCAGGCCAGGAATAAGGCAGTATACGCCACCTCCTGGGGCTTTCCTTTTCTTCCGAGAACGGTCATCTCTAATTGGTACTGGTAGAGCGGATCGTCGGGTCGGGGAGAGATGCCTGTTTGAATGGGTCCCGGGCAGATTGCGTTGGCGCGAATGTTTTGGCGCCCATAGTCAATTGCCAGAGACTTCGTCAACTGCAGAATTCCGCCTTTGGCGGAGCAGTAAGCGGCATAGCCCTCGAACCCGACCAGCCCACCCACGGAGCTGATGTTGATGATCGAGCCGACGCCGGCCCGAATCATTTCAGGAATTACATGCTTCGAGCAAAGAAAGGCGCCTTTCAACGTGACGGCGAGAGACCGGTTCCATTCTTCCTCGGTTGTTTCGAGCGCGGGCTTCGTATCTTTCATATGCGCGGCGTTATTCACAAGCACATGAATTCCGCCAAAGCTTGCGACGGTCGCCCGCACCATTTCCTTGACATCCTTCGAATCGGAAATATCTGTGTGGCAGAACAGCGCCCGGCCCCCGCGCTTTCGAATCATCTCCGTAGTGTGACGGCCTCCCGCGTCATCGATGTCCGCTACGGTAACAGCAGTGCCTTCTTCTGAGAACAACAGCGCGATCGCACAACCGATCCCCGCCGCAGAAGCGGCCCCGGTGATAATGGCAACCCGATCTTGTAACCGTCCCATTCACACCCCGGTGATGCGCGAAACGCCGTCCGAAACGGCAAGCAATTCAATGTGACTCGGTGACTTCAACCCAGTAAATCTCGTAAGGATGCAGAGTGACACGAAGCGGATGGTTTGCCAATTGTGTCACCGGCCCGTTGCGAATCTGCTCCAGATTGTTGAGCACCCTGTCAGGATTGAGCCGCACCAGCCGTACCTCCCCGTGTTTCTCAGAGGGGAAATTGACGGTTACGTGGTAGGTTTGTCCCGTCCCTTGTGAAGGGAAATTCCAAACAACCAGATTCACCCAGTGTTCTTGCCGCGCCGCCAACGCATGGACTTCAGAATTCGTGCCGCTCGTGGCAAGCCGGTGTCCCTTAATGAGGCTTAGCAGCTTGAAGGCATAATACGCGGGCCGGACGCGATCCTGATTGTCGAACAAGCCGTCATATTGGGGCATTTCGTTCCACCAGTGCGCCATAAACAGGGTTCCCTGCTTCGACATGAACGGTGAGAACATCGCCGGATCAACGAAATAATCCCGGATATGATAATACGCCGACCGGCTGAGTCCTTCCCGATAAAAGCCGAGCGTCGTCTCCAGAACGAACGCAGGCTGAAAATAGGGGTTCAATATCGGCTGGCCGAGAGACATATTCCATTCGTCGAGGATCGTCTCAACTTTGCTCAGTCGTGGATATCTGGCAAGCTTGGCCTTCATGTACTCAATGGTTTTCCAGAGCTCTTGGGGACGGTTGGTATAAAGGTGCCAGGAAAGAAAATCAAGGGGCGTCTTGCCTGTCCCTGCCGCTTCGATCAAAGCATCTCCGATAGGACTCCGGTAGTTCGCCAATGCCGGTCCGCCTACTTTGGCGTTTGGATCAGCGCGCCGGATGGCCCTGACGGTATGCTCGTAGTACCTGACATAGTTTTCGGGAGTGAATTTGTAGGGACATCCGCCTGGTTCGCCGATATCGCCTTCGTTTCCAACTTCCCAGTACTCGATCCCGAACTTTCGATCTTGATTGCAATGCTTAACAAGCTGGTAAATCAATTCCTCCCATTCTGCGTAATCCGTTGGATCGACAATCCCGTCGTCAATCTTCGGATACAGCGGTTTGGGTTTGAAGCAGATGTTCATGATCGGCTTGGCGCCCGTCCCCAGAATCGCTTCAATGGCTTTGTCGAGAGTATTCCAGTGATACTGATGTTGTGCGGGATAAAGCTTAAAGTAACTTTGCACGAAAAGCCGGATGGTCTGAGGATGAAGCTGTCCGATTTGCTGGATGCGGTCGCTGAACATTGGCTGATTACTCAAACCGCCCTGGCCTAACGCATAGCGTGTAAGGTCGATCGGGCCCGTTGCCCGGGAAGTATCGATGCGAATGTCAATCGAGTCGGTCTCGCCCGCAGCCCAGCCCCTACTCGTTGCGAATCCAAATGCGAGGAGCGTCAGTAAGACCACGGCGCGTGCCAAAATTTTCGTTCTGTTTTCCATCACGTTTGTCCAAATAGCAGCGCGGATTACGTGTTCGCCGCTTGACTTGCGGAAAGCCTCTGAACGTGTAAAAATCTGATTAATGAGCAGAAAGCATCTCGCAAAGGCGCGAAGGCGCGAAGGTCCGCAAAGAAATTAAAGAGATTCCACTTTGCGTTTTTTAGCGCCTTGGCGTCTTTGCGAGATGCTGTTGATTTTTTTCACAACTTCTCTGGCTTTCCGACCAAATACGCCGATTTTAACGTTCCTGCTGGGTGCCACCACCCGCCGGAGGCGCTTGCTGTCAGAAGTATAACTTTAAGGCGAACTGGACCTCGCGCGGATTGTCGCTGGTGCTGAAAATCTTTCCGGCAGTCGATGACTGAATGTTCGTATCTGGGTTTGAAAAAGACGGCGTGTTCGTAAAATTGAAGAATTCCGCGCGAAATTCAAGATGAGATCCCTCTCGCAGCCTTCCAAGGCTGAAGTCTTTGAACAATCCGAAGTCCCAATCAATAAGGCCCGGGCCAGTCAGGATGTTCACCCCTGAATTGCCAAATGTAAACGGAGCGGGCACAGCGAAGTCGGCGGGATTAAACCAGTGGTCGATCGTCGGATTGGATAGCGCGCCATTCCCAATCCGGTCGGGCCTCATGCTGGTGCCTGTATTCGCAGGATCGGTGCTGATCGTTGGTGTGAATGGGAAGCCAGACTGAGCGGTCAGAATGCTGGTGATGCGCCAACCCCCGAGAGCTTCTCCCACTATGTCCGTCCGGTTCTTTAGAAAGGGAAGGCTGTAGACTCCCCCCAAGGTAAATCGGTGACTGACGTTCAAGGTGTCCAGACCGCGTTCACAAACAAACTGGCAGGCAGGATTCTGGATGTTTGAGTATTCCGTCTCGCTCGTACCTTGCGGCTGGTAATCAAGGCCCTTCGACCAGGTATACGTGGCAAGAAGGTTTAGTCCCTTCCACCCTCTTATTTCCGCCTTGGTCTGCAGAGCGTGATAGATGTTGTTATCGGCGTTGATGATGTACGTGCCGGGCCCGAACGCCGGGTAGGTACGGCGTGACTGGATCCCGCCCGGTCCGGGGCTGGGTACGTTGAGTAAATAAGAAAATGGCAGGTCCGTGCCCTTGCTGCCCACGTAGCCGGCCTCAACCGACACCACTTGGCCAAGAACTTTCTGAAGCGTCACGTTCCACTGTTGGAAATACGGAAAGGGACGGTCGGGATCAAGACTAAAGTACGAAAGCGGGCCTAAACTGTACTGGCTGGTGATGGGCGGAAAAAGGTTGGCGATCGTATAGGAGGGCACGGGCGTGGTGTTGAACTGAGCCAACGCGTCCGCAATGAACGGAGGGTTGACGATTCCTTCGCTGACGTTTCTGTTTCCTTCCTCCTCGGAGTGCACAATCGCATAGCCCATGCGCCAGACAAAGCCGTGCCCAGCATCCCAGGCCAGCCCCAGGCGAGGATCAAAGTTGTTGTAGTTCGTGTGCCTCAAGGTGGGGGGCAGCCCGGCTTTCGAAGAGGGAATAATCAGGTTTGAGAACAGAGGAAACAAAATCGAGGATACCTGCTGCGCGTTCGTGTTCATCATGCCGGACGGGGTGCTCGCGACAACAATTCTGTTCAACGGGGGTTCTACCGAAGCCATCTGGTTATGCAGCGCGGTGATGGGATGAAGCAGTGCATAGCGCAATCCCAGGTTCAGGCTGACGCTCCGGCTCAGCTTCCAGTTGTCCTGGACATACAACGCCTGGTCCCGTGAAAAATTTCCGAAAAGATTGCGCGGGAAGTCCCGCGAGCCCGAAAACGGATAACCTAAAAGAAAATCCGCGAAGCCGTTGCCGGTGTAGGTCCCGGTAAAGGAAAAGTCCCCCCGGCTGAACGCCGCGTTAAAGCTGTCCATCGCAAACCAGCGTGCATCAAAACCCGCTTCCAGCGTATGGGCTCCTCGAACCAAGGTCAGGTTGTCACTCAATACCCACTGATTTTCACGAATCCTGATAGGCCGGAAGGCGTTCCCGTTGATCCCGGTATAGCCTGAGATGCTCAAGCCCGGGAATCCGGGGAACTCCGCGCTCGTCAGCTCGAAACCGGCAATCCCCGCTTGTTCAGTGTAGTTGGTTCCATTGCCTTGCTCAGTCCCCGGGTAGACGATCCGGTTGTATCCGAAGTTGAAATCATTCACCGTCGCGGGTCCGAAGCTATGCGCCCACCCCAGACCCGCGCGTTGGCTGTGCACTTGTGTCGTGAGGCCGCCGTTTTCGGGGAAGGCGCCGGGCGCGATATCCGATTCTCTTTCAAAAGAATAGCTCACCTTGAGCGAGTCATTGGGGCGCAGTTGGTAATCTGTTCTCACATCGAACTGGTTCGTGTCATCGTTCTCCGTAGGGCTTTGGACATACGTCCCCGCCGCCGTATTGGGCAGAGGAATAAATTTCAAAAAGAAGGTCGTCTGCGGCGAAAAGAGCCCGGAGGGAATCTGGTCGCCCGGAAAGGGCTGGCCGGTTGTGGGATTGGTGATAGGCCCCAGTCCGGTGAAATCACCCTGGCGCATGGCAGCAGTGGGAACAAAGGAATTGAAAGTCTCACCCCTTCGCACGCGCGTGCCCTGGTAATCGCCAAAGAAAAAGGCGCGATCTTTCTTGATGGGACCGCCGAGTGTAAAACCAAACTGATTTTGTCTCAGCGGAGCCTTCGAAAGCGCAAAAAAATTGCGCGCGTCGAGTTTATCGTTGCGAAGAAAATCGTAAGCGTCACCGTGTAACTCATTCGTGCCGGATTTGAGTTCAAGATTCACCACAGCGCCGCCCAGCCCGTACCGGGCGTCCAACGTGTTGGTTTGTACCTTGAATTCCTGGATGGCGTCGGGAGCGGGCAGCAGGGTCACACCGCTGAACGTCTGGTCGGTTGAATTAACCCCATCCACGGAATAAATGGTGTTGGACGCTCGCATGCCGTTCACACGGATGGTATTGCCCCCCAGAAAAAAGCCGGCCCCGCTCGCCATCGCTCCGGGGGTTAGCGTCGCCAACTGAAGGAAATTTCTTCCATTCAGCGGCAAATTAACCACCTGAGTCGAACCGATGACCTGCCCCGTGGCGGCGTTCTGGGTCTGCAATAGCGGCGTCGCGGCATTAACGGTTACATTTTGTGTGACGCTGCCCACTTGCAACGTGAAATCGATGCGGGCAATCTGAGCGATATCCAGTTTGATCGGCGAGCGAACGATCGTATTGAATCCGCTCTTCGATGCAGTGAGCGAGTACGTGCCGGGGATAATCTGAGGGATCGTAAAATTGCCTCGGGCGTTCGTGGTGGTATGGTTTTCAATGCCGGTTGCGAGGTTCTTTGCCGTCACCGTGGCGCCGGGGACGCTTGCGCCGCTGGAGTCGGTGACCAATCCCGTAATCTGAGCGGTCTGGCCCCAGAGAATCCCCTGGCTTGCAAAAAGTAAAAGGCTGATGCCGATTAAATAAGACATGGACCGGCGTTTCATGGCATACCCTCCATACTCTCGCGCCGCCTGGGCGGCGCGAGAAGATTTTGTGTGAACGGCTGTTCGAATGCATAGTTCGCAGTCAGCCACCCCGCAGGCTTCATCATACGGGCCGGTAACGGACGGTCAAGAAAAATTGGATTCCTGTCCAATATGCTGGCCGGATTTACATCAGTTTGAGATATTCGGGGATTGCCTGAACGCGCCGCTTATACTTAAATCAAAGATTACGGGGAGGCAAAGCGTGCCGCCAGTAGAAGTGATGAAAGTTCCCGCAGTGGAGCGAGCCCTCGCGGTGCTGGAGATTCTTTCAGAATCGAAGCGGGGCTTTTCGATTTCAGAGATGGCTCGCCGGTTGAAAGCGCCCAAAAGTTCAATTCATCTGATTGTGACCACCTTAGAACGCCGGGGATATCTGCTGAAAAATCAACAATCTCGAAGATATTTCATTGGCCTGAAGCTGGTGAGCGTCGCCCGGCTCGCTCTCGACAGCTTCGAGTTGCGCCAGCAAGCCATGCCCTTCTTATTGCCTCTGGCTGCGAAAACCGGCCTCACGGTTCATATGGCAGTTCTCGAAGGCAACGAGGCCGTTCTCATCGAGAGGATTGAATCCCCTGGGCTAGTGAAGCTGAATACCTGGATTGGACAGAGAATGCACGTCAACTGCACCGCACTGGGAAAAGCCCTTGTTGCTTTCCTCTCTGATGAGGAGTTCAAGCGCACCGTTCAAACGAGGCGGCTGATTAAACACAACCAGAATACGATCAGCTCGATTGGAAAATTGCGGGGCGAATTAAGCAGGGTCCGCGCGCTGGGCTACGCCGTGGACGATGAAGAAGAGGAGGTCGGCGTGCGTTGTGTAGGGGCTCCGATTTTCGACTACACCGGAAGAACCGCCGCGGCCTTGAGCGTCGCGGGAACGACGGTCCAGATCCCGGTGAACGATGTGGAGCGCCTGGCCAAACTGGTTCAGGAAACGGCAAGTAGAATCTCCCAAGAACTTGGCTATGGCCGCCGCTAAGTGTCTCTTCGTAGTTTGTTTCACTCCTTCCTCCCGCTCGCCGGATGCGCATTGGAATTTGCTTCCGCGCTGCAGGTTCCCGCTGATCCCGCCCGCACAACGCTTCTTTTCAAAATCCGTCCAATAAGCTGGTCAGACCTCCACAATTTCTTGACTCGGCCTGAAGGCTCTATAGACTGGCGAAGATAGAGAAACTTTGCGAGGGCAGCAGGCTTGGAGGGGTTCCGAGAAGCAGGCTGTAAGGGGAGTTTCAAATGAAACAAATCAGTTGCAAGCACCCCGAGGGTTTTCGTTATTTGCTGACTGGCCTCTGCAAAAGCCGTTCGCGCGCCCAAAAAAGACAGATCAGGAAGCTGATCGAGCGGGCAATCGGATTTCTTTGCGGCGGCACATTGCTGATCGCGGGGGTATTGTGGTTGGCAATGCCAGCTTGGAGTCAACAACAAGGGTCAATTTCGGGCACTATTAGTGATCCTACCGGCGCTGTCATTCCCGGCGTCAGCGTCACGGTAACCAATACCAACACCCGGGTTTCCCGAATGGCTTTGACCAACTCCTCGGGTTACTTCATTGTTGGAAACCTCATTCCCGGCGAGTATACAGTTTCGGCGGAAAAATCCGGGTTCAAAAAAGCAACTCGATCAGCGTTTACCTTGCAGGTTGCGCAGTCGGCAACGGTGAACCTGGCGCTCGAGGTCGGAGCCGTTACTCAGACGGTCTCCGTTGAGGCAGCCCCTCCTTTACTACAGACAAGCGACGCAACCATTGGCCAAGTCGTCGGGCCAAAGGAAATGAGCCAATTACCTCTTAACGATAGAAATTATCTGAATCTGGCTCTGCTGAGCCCCGGCACCTCAAGCTATGGGCAACGCAGCTTTTACAACTCAGCCCTTACGGACAACACTGGCTCGATCAATTCGGGGAGTGGCGGCGAAGACCGCAACTCATTTTCACTCGACGGCGCCGATGTCAAATCATACTTGATCAATGGGTCTTACGTTCCTTCCATTGATGCCATCAAGGAATTTAAGATTGAAACAACGCCTTATAATGCAGCCTTGGGAACGAGTCCGGGCGCGCAAATTCTTCTGGTCACAAAAAACGGGACAAACCAATACCACGGAAGCGCCTACGATTTCATTCGCAACAGCATGTTTGACGCTTACAACTACTTCGATAACCGCAGCCTGCCCATTCCTGAGCTTCGGAAAAATCAGTTCGGAGGAACGCTTGGCGGTCCGATCATCAGAGACAAACTCTTCTTCTTTGGGGATTATGAAGGCTTTCGGGAGCGCAACGGCGTCACCTTTTTTGGCACCGTGCCAACAGTCGAGATGCGTAACGGCGACTTTTCGCAAATTCAGCAGCCCATTTATAATCCGCTGACCACCCGGCCATGTTCCACGTGCCCCTCTGGCGTCGCCCGCGATCCTTTTGAAGGTAATATTATTCCCACAGGCTTGATTAGCCCCGTCTCTTCCGCCTTTGTCGAGAGCCAGTTCCCCCTGCCAACAGGTCCTGGCATCGCGAACAACTTCGCCGCCAATTCGGTCTCCCGCACCACGCGCAATCAATTCAACGTTCGTATCGATTATTCGAGGCCGAAGGACGCGATTTTTGGACGCTTCAGTTTTAACAATTCGACCCTTTACGTGGCCGGGGCCACTTTCAATTCGGCTCAGTTGCCCGGTTTTGGAGATAATGACGTCATCAATTCACGCAGCGCGATTCTTGCTGACAATCACACCTTCAATTCCACAACGCTTCTGGAAGCTCAAGTCACCTATTTTCGCCACTTCTTCAACTTGCTCCCCGAACAACTTGGCAACGATCTGAATTCCAAACTTGGCATTCAGGGTGTCGCGCCCGATGAGCCGTTCAATAGCGGCATTGCTGGACTGTCAAATCCCGGCTCGAACCCCTATGACCCGGAGTTCCGGGCTGTTAATCAATATGGCTACAAGAGCCAGCTTACGAAAGTGGCAGACCGGCATACTTTCATGCTCGGCGGCGAATACGACCGCTGGCAGGTCATGATCAATGCCGCGCCGAGTTTCCCGCAAGGCCAATTCAGCTTTGATGGCTCGTTCACTAAGGATCCCAATGCGCCTCCGAACGCCGTCACCGGGATTCCGTTTGCCGATTTCCTGCTAGGCTACCCCGTTTCGGCGTTGAGCCAGTCAGGCGATAGCGGCGGGTATATGTTCCGCAATAACTGGCGATGGTGGTTTAACGACGAGTGGAGAGCCACGCGAAACCTGACGTTAAACCTCGGAATACGCTGGGAGTACGATGGGCCGTTCTACGAGAAGTTCAACCGCTTCTCGAATTTCGACCCCGCCACCGGAAAACTCATCATTGCTGGAAGAGACTTTGTAACTCGTTCTGCCAATGTTCGCCCCGACCTCGACAACTACGCGCCGCGTTTCGGATTCGCCTATGCGATTCCAGGTCATCGCGATACGGTGCTTCGCGGGGGATATGGCATTTTCTATGACATCATCCAGGAAAATAACACCGAAGAGACTCGGACGAATCCGCCATTTTCCAGTTTCCCCCAATTTTTTGCCACCAACCCCGTTGACTCGCGTCCCACAATCCCTCTGCAGAATGTCTTTGCGCCGGCTGGCCAGTCAGCAGCTCCGGCGCCGATCATCGAGGCTCTGGACGAACGGATGCAAAACGGCTATCAACAGCAGGCCTCGTTCGGCATTGAGCATCAGTTTGGATCGAGCATTGTGGCTGAAGTGAATTACAACTGGCAAAAGAATACCAAGTTCCCCGCAAGCAGGAACCTGGATGCTCCCACTCAGAACGGAACTTTCGTCCTGCCTTACCCGGACTACAGCTCCATCGTTTATTTTACGAATCTCGAATACGGTAATTACAACGCGCTGTTGGCGAGAATCACAAAGCGCTTTTCCCAAAACCTCAGTTTCACCACGGCGTTCACCTGGTCAAAATATCTCGACAATATCACCACCGGCGATGCAGCCGGGGCTCCAGGCGATCCGGGCTTTCAGAATCCATACTGCTTTCGCTGTGACTATGGACCTTCCGCATCGGATTTTGAGAAGCGCTTCGTCCAAAGCTGGGTGTATTATTTTCCTTCGCTCGCGGGCAGCCGTCCCCTGGTGAGAGCCCTTGCCGGAGGGTGGGAGCTTTCCGGGATTTTTACCTACCAGTCGGGATTTCCAGTCACCCCCCGCGTGAGCTTCGACAACAGCCAGAGCTTGACATTTGCTGACCGCCCGGACCGGCTGCCGGGAGTGCCGCTTTATCCCACGGGAACCCGCGATCCGTCCCACTGGTTTAACGCCGGGGCGTTCAGCGTGGCGCCGCAGGGTCAATTCGGCAACGCAGGAAAGGGGATTATTCTGGGGCCGAATTTGATTGGCCTTGATACGGCCCTCATGAAGAACTTCAACGTGTCCGAGAGGTTCACGCTCCAGTTTCGCGCGGAGGCGTTTAACGCTACCAATCACCCCAACTTCGCCGACCCGTCGCCGTTCATTGATATTCCCTCGACCGTGGGAAGCATCACGTCCACCGCGACGCCAGCCCGGCAGATACAATTAGCGTTGAAGCTAACCTTTTAATGGGCCGCGTCCTTCGCCAAGCGGAGGTGCCGGAGGGGGACAATCAAGACTCCTCCCTCGACCGGGATCAGGAGAAAAATGCATCGCAGAAACTTTCTGGAGGGGATGCTGGCTGGCGCATGGGCGGTTCCAGTGGCAGAGGCGATGCAGCCTCTCTCGGCCGGCCAGGCCGGCGCTGAGCTGGCCAGTCAGGTGACGATTTATCGTGATCATTTCGGCGTTCCCCACATCGTAGGGGAAACCGAAGAAGCTACATTCTTTGGCTACGGCTATGCCCAGGCGCAGGATCACCTCGAAAAGATGATGCTGCAGTATATGGACGCGCAAGGGCGACTCACCGAAGTCTTGGGGTTTAACTCCCTGGGCCGGTGCTATCTTCACTTCATTCCTTACGAGTACCGCTGGGACGGCGATTACTTGCAGCGCCTTCTACGCACCAAGAAGACCGTCGTTGAAAACAAGCGGCAGATTGATCCACAAACCTATAAGATTCTCAACGCTTTTGCGAGCGGCGTGAACACCTATATTCGAGAGAACCGCGCCCACATTCCCGCCTGGATTGAGCCTGTCACCGCCGAGGACATCGAAGCCGAGGAGCGAAGCAATTACTTCCGCTTCTATAGCATCAATGAAGCATTGGTTAAGCTGACGAACCTTCCGCAGGAATTTCCCAATTTCGGCTCAGACCAGTTTGCTATTTCGATAGAGAAGTCGGCTGCAGGCAAAGTGATCCATTTCGAAGAAACCCACATGCCCTGGGCCAATCGCTTCCAGAACTACGAAGCGCACCTCATGACTCCTGGCAAGCTGAACGCCGGCGGCATCAGTTGGTTCGGCAGCCCCTTTTTTCTGGACGGCTTTAACGACAGGATCACCTGGTCAGCCACATGGAATTTCCCGAACATCTCCGATGTTTATGAGGAAAAGATAAATCCGAGGAATTCGCTTCAGTACCTTTATGAAGACGAATGGAAAAGCGTCAAAGTCGAGTATGAAACGTTCAAGGTCAAGGGGCCGCGCGGAGCGCAGTCGATCACGCTTCCTTGCTACTACACGCACCACGGCCCGGTCGTAAAGTACGACCCTGAGGAGCATCGCGCCTATGTGGTGAAGCTACCCAACTTCGACGGGGTAAACTACTCGACCGGCATGTACCGGCTGATGAAGTCGCAGAACCTGGAGGATTTCAAAGCCGTCTTTGCCGCCCATCTGATCCCGCGCTGGAACTTTCTTTATACGGACAAAGACACTTTATATTGGGTGGATAACGCCGACGTGGCGCAGCGCGCTCCCGGA
The DNA here is from genome assembly GCA_902812415.1 of Acidobacteriota bacterium. Lineage (GTDB taxonomy): Bacteria > Acidobacteriota > Terriglobia > UBA7540 > UBA7540 > RH2-MAG17b. Next base: position 5,942 of record CADDZJ010000057.1, on the reverse strand, counting down.
TACGACTGGCGCAAGCCGGTACCCGGGTGGACGAAGAAAACCGAATGGGGACCCTATTTTCCACTGGAGTCTTTCCCACAATTGCTGAACCCTGCGTCAGGTTTTATTCAGAACTGCAACAATCCGCCGTGGCTCTCTACCCTCAACTCAGGAATTAATCCGCTCGATCCCGCACCTTACTTTCAAATGGATAAGCCCGAGCCTTTCGATGGCAAGAAAGGCCTTAATCCGCGGGGCGAGAGGCTTCTCAAAATTCTGGGACATGGCAAGAAGTTTACACTGGATGAGGTAAAGGCACTGGCTTTCGACACCTATGTGGTTCCCGCTGATGTGATCGTCCCGCTTTTGGCTGGCGCTTATTCGGCTCTGGAAAACCAAGTGAATGACCCGCGTGTGGGGCGTGCGATTGAGAATCTCAAAGCGTGGGACCGGCGTTCGGGCGAAGGCTCTACAGCTCAAACATATCTTTACTTCTGGGGACGAAGTTATCAGGAACTGTTTTCGCCCGAACGATTCGAACGGTTCCTCAAGTATTCCAGATATGAGATCGATCTCGGGTCTACGGAAGAGCAGGAAATGGCCATTGCGGCGCTTAAGGAGGCCATCGGCAGGATCGAATCTCATTTCGGCAAAGCGGACGTGGCGTGGGGTGAGGTGAACGTCGTGGTTCGCAATGGCAAGTTTCCGATGGACGGGACAGGCCTTTTCGATGTACTGCACCCGGATGCTGGAGTGGAGCAGGATAACGGCCAAATCTACGACAATGACGGGTGGGGGCACATCATGGTGGTCGTTGAAAGCGATCCCAAGGAAGTCTGGAGCCTCCTTCCTTACGGTGAGTCTGAGGATCCTAAATCGCCTCATTTCAATGACATGGCGAAATTGCACAGCAAGCACCAGTTGAAGCGATTCTGGGTTACGCCGCAGGATATTTTGGATCATACAGAATCAGTATGGGGAAACAAAAACAGAATCAAAGAATTGCTGAAAAATTCATAAGGACCTTTCATTCCTTGGGTGCAACCGCAGGGGGGCGGGCGTTTGCTGCCACACGAAGTTTGCAAGTCATCGCCGGCGTCGTAATACTGCTTGGATTGACGGCCGCAGTGGCTGCCCAACAAACCGCAAAGCTTCAGGTCCGCATGTCCTGGGGTTACAAATCCGTCAGTCACACGCCTTTTTACGTAAAATTGTTGCCAACCAGCGGCGTTGAAATCTCTAGCGCCAGTGGAACATCTCTCGAGCATGGCGAAGGTCTCAAAGACGGCGCATGGCAAACTGTCGCGGGTGGAGGTGATACCGATGGCGTGGCCTTTACTGTGAGCTATCCGCAAAAGCCTCCCGCCCGGCGCCAGAACGTGGAGCATCTTTGGAATTACCTGATTTCCCAGAGCGCTGCGGGAACCGCCCGCCGCCTCAGCCAGGATGCTGCCTTCTGGATTGACCCTGCCCGCTTCACCGTGCAGATGAATGCTGAAGCAACCGAAGGCTTTACCGTTGCGGTAGAACAGCTCCTTGAACACCCGGCGATGTGGATTCCTGCTTTGGATGTTTATCTGACAACTTCCCGCGATCCCATCTCATTCAGCGATGACCAGAACGAGCTGAATTCCTGGAAGGGACAACGAATCCTTCAACAAATCCGTTCCGGCCCGGAAGCGACGTACCAAGAATTTGCCTCGCGCTGGGCGGATACCGGAAACCCGGAGTACGAGCATCCGCGTTTACCGAAGCCGGGTCATATCGTTGGCCTCACCTGGGACAGCGCCATTCCCAAGTTCGGCATTGACCGCCGGGCCGGCGTCTGGAATGACTATGGCAACCCTGATCATTTCCGCTTCTGGTTCAGCTTTGGCAGCATTGGGGAAGGGCTGCGGCAGCTATGGAAGAATCAGAGCCTTACAGACGGCCTTCCCGTCATCACCACCGAATTTGAAAAACAGGGAGTGCGTTACCAGGTTGAGCAGTTTGCGTATCCTCTGAACGGCCCTCCGCCGGAAAGGCGGGGTGACATTCCAATGGTTCTCCTGCAGAAAATCACAGCCACCAATTTGGGAGACCAGGCTAAAACGATCTCCGTCACGATGAATCACGAACGGAAGCTTTCGCCATATTTGCAGGACCGGATCACCTCCGAAGTGAAACCAGGTGTGACGATTTTTGAAGATGCGGGTTATCACCAGGTTCTCTTCGCCGTTCAGGGAGTACGCCAGCGGGTCGAATGGAGTGGAATCGAAACGAACAAACGCAATGAAGCAAGGATTGAGGCGACCGTCTTTTTGAATTTGCCGGCTCGCGCTTCCCACTCGTTCATCGTAAAGCTCCCGTCGCCGATGGTAGCGCCTGAAAATCTTAACACGCTTCTCAAGATTGATTACGACTCCGCCCGGAGCGCTACTCTGAACTTCTGGTCTGACATGATCGCGCGCGGAGCCCAGTTTCAGGTCCCTGAAAAAGCCGTCAATGAGTTGTTTCGAGCCTCACTCTGGCACGCGATGATGCTTCCACGAAGGCATGGCGGAACCGGTGAAAACGTTCAGATTGATCTCCCCTACTCGAATTTTGCTTACCAGCAGACAGGAACTCCGTGGCCTATTAATCAGGCCGTCTATGTGGATTACATGCTGTATGGCCTGCGCGGCTATCCTCAAATCGCCACCGAAGAGCTTCGCGCCATGTATCGCAACAACCAGGAAATCGACGGGCGTATTGACGGTAACGCGAACTGGGGTGCATACACGCCGGGAATGCTTTATGCGGTGGCACAGAATTTTCTACTTTTCCGGGACCGCAAGATGCTGGACGAAGTGCTGCCCGATTCCTTGAAAGCTCTCGACTGGTGTCTGGAACAAATGCAAAAGGCGAGCGAAGTCAAAGGGCCATATCGACGTCTATTTTCCGCTCCTCTGAACGATGGCACGGGAAATGGCGTTTGGGCGTTCAATCAGGCCTATATGTACGCCGGACTTGAGGGGTTCGGCGAGGTTCTTAAGATGATCGGAAACCCGCGGGCCGACGCCGCCTTGGCGGCCGCCCAAAGCCTGCGCCACGCGATTGAAAACGGATTCGGCCATGCTTCGATGCTTTCACCGCTCGTTCAGCTCCGCGACCATACGTGGACTCCCTACGTACCTTCCGACGTACTGACCCCGCGACGGCTTCTGGAACAATGGTACCCGGCGGATGTCGATACGGGCACCGTCCACTTGCTCCGTTTGGGAGCGCTCCCCGCCGGCGGCCGCTTTGCGGATGATCTGCTGAACGATCAGGAGGACAACCTCTACTACAAAGAATGGGGTATGACGGATGAGCCGGTTTACGATCCCCAGGCTACGGCCTACTTGCTTCGTGATGATCCTAAAGCCGTCATTCGGGATTTTTACAGCATGATGGCGTGCGCGTTCAGTCACACGGTCTTTGAACCACTGGAGCATCGCTGGGGGCATCAAGAGTATTTTGGGCCGCCCAGCACCGACGGATCCTGGTTCAACATCTACCGCCACATGCTGATTAATCAGCTCCCGGATGGCGCTTTGATTTTAGCGGAAGCTACTCCTCGAAAATGGCTCACCGATGGCAACACGATCGAAATCCGCCAGGCGCCTACGCAATTCGGTCAGATATCGTTTACCATCACGAGCCAAGCCGCGTCGGGAAAGCTTCTCGCCACCATCATGATGCCGGAGCGGAGCCGGCCTGCGACGCTCCTGATTCGTTTCCGGCATCCTGAGGCAAAGCCGATGCGCTCCGTCACCGTAAATGGAAAAGCGTGGAGCGATTTTGACACAGCGAAAGAATGGGTGCGAATCCGGCGCCCGGATCAGCCGCGATACGAAGTCGTCGCACAATACTGACCGACGCTTACGGCGGAGATATCCTTCGAGGCCATGTCAGAGGAGAGAGCCGGAGCCATTCATCCAGGAGTTGTCTTAAGAATGCGATTGAAGGACAAAGTTGCGATTGTAACTGGCGCCGCTTCGGGAATCGGGCAGGCGATTGCGCAGGTCTTCGCCCGGGAGGGCGCGAAGGTGATTGTGGCGGATATTAACGATGAGGGCGGCCGCGAAACCGTGGACCTTATCACCGGAGAGGGCGGCACGGCTGTTTTTGGGCATACGGACGTATCCGTCTTCGAAGAGACAAAATCCATGATCGCTTATGCAGTAGATTCGTTTGGCGGAATCCACGTCCTGGTTAACAACGCAGCCTATTTGAAAGACTTCAAGCCGGTGACGGATACGACTGAAGAAGAGTGGGACGCATCCTTGGATGTAACGCTCAAAGGCGTCTTCCTATGCTCGAAGGCGGTAATCCCAGAAATGATCAAGGCGGGAGGCGGTTCCATCATCAACATCGCCTCGGTCGGCGGCCTTGTGGGCTTTGCATCCTATGCGGCGTACTGTTCCGCGAAAGGCGGCGTCATTCAGCTTACGAAATCACTGGCCATCGACTACGGCCGCCACAACATCCGCGTCAACGCTATCTGTCCCGGCCCCATCGACACCCCCACCACTCCCGAGGCACAAGACGAAAAGCTGCACCAGTGGCAGCGGGATATGACTGTTCTGGGACGAACGGCAAGTCCCGAAGAGGTCGCGTACCCCGCTCTGTTCCTCGCATCGGATGAATCGTCGTTTATTACAGGATCGAATCTCGTCGTCGACGGCGGGTGGACGATCCGGTAAGGAGGCCCTTGCGACAAGGTTCCCAGCTGCGCGATTGGACGCTGCTGATGCTCTGCAACCTTATCTGGGCCAGCCAGTATGTAACGGTGAAAATCGTTCAGGAAGAAATGGGGCCGGTTTTTGCGACTTTTTTTCCTGTCACGCTTGCCACGCTGCTGCTGATGGTCATCCTGAGGCGCGATCTCTTTCCTAAGCGCGACCTCTTCACCTTTTTCCTGATTGGCGTCTGCGGCCAGATTCCGGCGCAGCTCTTCGTCACCTGGGGCGTAGGATTATCCCTGGCGTCCAATGCCGCCTTACTGGCGCTCACGCTGCCCATCATGACGGCCATTATGGCCTATTTTATACTTGGAGAGCGCATGACGGTTCTGCGCTGGGTGAGCTTCGCGCTCGCCATCGCGGGCGCGGTCGAGTGCGCGGGAATCAATTGGCAGGAGTTGGATTTCGGCAGCGCCAGGTTCATGGCGGGGAGCCTCTTGATCTTCCTCGGAATTGTCGGGAGCGCTTTTTACAACGTTTACAGCAAAAAGCAGCTGAAGCGCTATTCGCCGCTCCAGGTACAGCTCTATAGCTACTACGCGGTCTTCATCTGCATGCTTCCTATCACCCTCTATACCGAGCCGCAGGGTTTCCTGAAGCTGCCTCACTTCAGTTTGAAGGTGTGGGTGGGCCTTGTCGAACTCGCCATCTGCGTCTACTTCCTCTCCATGGTGCTCTTCCTTAGCGTCCTCACACGCCTGGATGCCACTCAAGCCGGGCTTTCCAACTATCTCATCCCCTTCTTCGGCTTGCTCTTGGCCGCCGCGCTTCTGCACGAGCGATTGACGACGTTCATGATAATCGGCGGAGTTTTGGTTTTGGCCAGCACACTCTTGATTACGGTCTGGGAAGAAAGATTGCGATCCCGCTCCCGGTCCAGCGCCACCCCATAGACTTTCCACCTGCCTTCGCCGCTTACGTCTTGAAGATCAGCGGAACAGAACGAAAGGTGGATTATTTCAATCGGAACAGGCGCAGCAAGCGGCTGGGGCCGGCAAGACCCACAACTCCTGCGCCATCTAGCCCAGCTAAGATTTCGGTTTTTGCAAACCCGAGAACGCCACTGAATATCTGGTTCTTTGCTTCGCCAACTAGCCCAAGTTCGTCACGAAGCGGGTTGAAACTGTGCTAAGTGCCATAGAATCATTTCACGCTATGGCCGAGTCTGCACTACATTCAAAGTTCAGATTGAAGTGCTCGGGAAACACGATCCCGAGT
>CADDZJ010000056.1 GCA_902812415.1 Acidobacteriota bacterium | reverse complement strand
GTCAACAGTCCAACCTCTGCCATCGCGCCTGCTGCTGCCTCCAAGCAAACGGACCCCTGCTGGGGGCTGGCGCACTTGAATTCTCCATACTTGAGATAAGGATGTCAACAGAGCCAAACAGCTTCTAGTCTATCCGATTCGTCTCTTTACTCTATTCGGAGCAGCATCCTCCGGCCGATTTTGGGACGGTTTCCGAAAAGAGCATCCTCGTGATATTCCAAATGCCGTATTCTGGTAGAAATGCGCGTCATACTTCAACTTTAAACATGGAATCTTTTGTGCAATTTCGGAACGCATCGAAGCAAGTTCTGCGCGGGATGATTCATCGTCCGCCCAAACGCGCGAAGGGTCATGGTGCGCCCGGCGTCGTTTTCTTTCACGGTTTCACCGGCGACCGTATGGAATCGCACTGGCTGTTTGTGAAGTGCGCACGAGCGCTGGCTGAAGCTGGGATGGCCTCGCTGCGCTTCGATTTTTTTGGTTCGGGAGAGTCCGACGGCGATTTCTCCGAAGCGACCCTGCGTGGAGAGATTGCGGATGCGCTGACGGCGGTGAAATTTTTCCGCCGGCAACCCGGCATCGACCCTCAGCGGATTGCGCTGATCGGCATTTCCCTAGGCGGGGCCATTGCCGCTTTGATCGCGCATCGGGTGCGAGCGCAGGCGTTGGTCCTGTGGGCCGCTGCGGCCCGTCTGGACGAACTTCGCGCTCTGGCAGAACAGATTGCCAGGCCAATCCCGGAGCGCAACGGGTTCGTGGAATATAATGCCAACGTCATCTCTTTGCAGTTCCTAGGCCACATCGAGAAGATCAATCCGCTCCGCGAGGTCGCTCGTTTCCGCCAGCCGATATTGATCATTCATGGAAGCCGGGATGATACCGTTCCTCCTTCCGCGGCAGAAGATTATTTCCAGGCCCCGGAATCGCAAATTAAAGAGAGAATCATCATTCCTGGCGCAGACCACACGTTTGCATCGCTCGCATGGGAGAGCCAGGTGATTGAGCGTTCTGTCGATTGGTTGCGGGCTTTTCTCGTGGAATCATCCCCTTTCAAGCGCCGCTCCGGGCGAAGATTGACGGTTTAGATACCTGATCCTAGAATGGCATATAGGACGGCTCTTGAATGCCTCAGACATCCACCCCGCGAAAGCCGAAATCTTCAACCCACCCGCCGAAACTCCAGGTGCGAAGCCATCGGATATTCGGGCAATTGGCTTTCGTGATTCTTGTTCTTCTTGCCGCTGGCGCGGGCGCGTTGATCGGCCTGATCTTTGTTTATTCTTCTAATCTGCCGCAGGTCAGCGAGCTTTTCGATTTCAAACCCGATGTGACGACCGAGCTTTACGCCAGCAACGGCGCCGTGATCGGCAGCTTCGCCTTGCAGCGACGGGTGATGGTGACCTACGATCAAATCCCGCCCATCCTTCGAGAAGCCATCATCTCAGTCGAAGACCGCCATTTTGAGAGTCATTTCGGCGTCGATATTCTGCGCATCGTTCGCTCGGCGATTGTGGACATTCTTGAATGGCGCAAAGCTGAGGGCGCCAGCACGCTGACCCAGCAATTGAGCCGCAGGCTCTTTCTGACGCCGCAGAAATCCTTCAAACGAAAAATCCGCGAGGCGCTCCTGGCCATCCAGATTGAGCGCCATTTCACCAAAGCGCAGATTTTTACGATGTACTGCAATATTATTCCCTGGGGCGGCGGAAGCTTTGGAGTGGAAGCGGCTTCGGAACGATATTTTGGAAAGCATCTGGATCAGCTCACCCTGCCCGAGGCCGCAATGCTGGCCGGTTTGCCCAGAAACCCAACCTATTATTCGCCCATCCATCACCCTCATCGTGCGCTGATGCGCCGGAATGAAGTGCTGGCCGCGATGCTGAACAACGGCAAGATTACCCGGGAGCAATATCGGCAGGCCGTCGCGACTCCGCTGGGCCTCCACGTTCAGAAGTGGAATCAGGAAGTCGCGCCCTATTTTGTGGATTATGCGCGCAAACTGTTGATGGACAAATACGGAGCCGAAGTTGTGAACACCAACGGGCTGCGCGTCTACACCTCGCTCAACCTCCATCTTCAGAACATCGCGGTTCACGCTCTGCGAAAGGGATTGCGCGAAGACGACAAGCGCCGCGGCTGGCGCGGGCCGGAAAAGAACATCCTCAAACATCACGCGATTTCAGCCGACGACCGTGAGGCGATCCTGGACGGCTACTTCGATCCTGACTGGGCAAAACCCATTACGCCCAACAGCCGAATTCACGGCCTGGTCATGGCCGTCAAACCTTCTTACGCCCTGGTGAGGTTTGGCGATCTCACCGCGCGAATCGCGCCGCCGGATTTCGCCTGGACGAAGAAGACGACTCCGGCGGATGTCTTTTCTGTCGGCGACATCGATCTCTTCCACATCACCGAAGTTGCGGGCCACACGGTTCATGCAACCCTGGACCAATACCCTACGGTTCAGGGAGCGATTCTGGTAATTGACAACAAAACCGGTGCGATTGAAGCCATGGTGGGCGGCTATGATTACGATCGCAGCTCGTTCAATCGCGCTGTGCAGGCGGAGCGGCAGGTCGGATCGTCATTTAAAGTCTATGTCTATTCCGAAGCGCTGCTCGACGGCTTCAGCCCCTTTGATACGATTCTGGATGAGCCGGTCAGTTACGGCAATTGGGCGCCGCACAATTACGACAATCGCTTCGAGGGCCGCATCACGCTGCTGCACGCTCTGGCTGAATCGCGCAACGTGCCGGCGGTGCGATTGCTTGCGCGGGTGGGTGTGGATAAAGTCATCAAGCTTTGCCGCGAGTTCGGGATTACGTCGCGCTTGGTGCCGAATCTTCCTCTGGCGCTGGGGGCTTCTTCCTTAACCCTGCTGGAGCATGAATCAGCCTATACAACGTTTCCTGACGACGGCATCCATATCTCTCCCCGCCCCATTCTTCGGGTGACGGACTACGATGGCCGGTTGATTGATGATTTCCCCCCCAAGGTCACGGATGTGCTTCCCGCCGGCGTGGCGCGGCTCATGGTTTCCATGTTGCGCGAAGTGATCAATTCGGGCACGGCGGTTCGCGCGCGTCCGCTGGCGGCTCAATATCCCATCGCCGGCAAGACGGGCACGACGAATGACTTTACGGACGCCTGGTTTATCGGCTTCACGCCTTCGATCACGTGCGGCGTCTGGGTAGGATTTGATGATCATCGGTCACTTGGCAAGGGCGAGGAAGGGTCGCACGTGGCCCTGCCCATTTGGATGGACTTCATGAGCCAGGCGCTGAAGGGGCAGCCGGTGCGTCAGTTCCCCGATTCGCCGCTGCTCACCAATCCCAATCAGGTCAAACAAATTCTGGCCAGCGCCGGGCCGGAGAATATCCTGCGTCAGAACGCGGGCCTACAACAGGATCCATCGGCCAAAATAGCGACACCCAGCGCGCCGGTGGCGCCTGCGGCGGATCAATCCGGCTCCAAGCCCTGAGCGATCGAGAACCGAGCGGCCACCGCGCTCCATTCTGCATCGTCATACCTGGAGATCAGCATGTTCCCCTTCCACGGCATCGACTTCCTGGAAATCGATTCGTTATTGAGCGACGAAGAGAAGCTGGTGCGCCAGACGGTGCGCGAGTTCGTCAACCGCGAAGTGATTCCACATATCGAGGAATGGAATCGTGAAGGCAGGTTTCCCCAACATCTCGTCCAGCCCATGGGCGAACTGGGCTTGTTTGGAGCTAATCTTCAGGGGTACGGCTGCGCAGGCATGTCGAACGTTCAATACGGATTGATCATGCAGGAGCTTGAGCGAGGAGACAGCAGTTTGCGAAGCTTCGCCTCCGTGCAGGGAGCCCTGGTGATGTACCCCATTGCCGCCTACGGCAGCGACGAGCAGAAGGAACGCTGGCTGCCGCCCTTGCAGCAAGGCAAGGCAGTGGGATGCTTTGGGTTGACTGAGCCGGATTTCGGCTCCAATCCCGCCGCCATGCGCACGCGAGCGGCGAGAGATGGCAGCGACTATATTCTGAATGGTGAGAAGGCCTGGATCACTTCCGGCTCAATCGCAGACGTAGCGCTCGTCTGGGCGCAGGCCGAGGATGGCATTCGCGGGTTCCTGGTGGAAAAGGGCACGCCCGGCTTCAGCGCCAAAGATATCAAAGGCAAATGGTCGCTGCGCGCCTCGGTTACCAGCATTCTTTCATTCCAGGATGCGCGCATTCCCTCGCGCAACGCGCTGCCCGAGGCTCGCGGACTGAAAGCGCCGCTCAGTTGCCTGACGCAAGCCCGTTATGGCATCGGCTGGGGCGTTCTCGGCGCAGCCATGGCCTGTTATAACGAGGCTCTGGAATACGCCAAAATCCGCAAACAGTTTGACGAAAAGCCCATCGCCTCGCATCAGCTCGTTCAGGAAACGCTGGTTGAGATGATCACGGAAATCACCAAGGCGCAGTTGCTGGCCTTGCACGTGGGCCGGTTAAAAGACCAGGGGCGCGCTGACTTCGCCCATATCTCCATGCTGAAGCGCAACAATGTGAAGATGGCGCTCGATGTGGCGCGGTCGGCGCGCGACATCCTGGGCGCCAACGGCGTGGCGGATGAATACCCCATTTTCCGCCACATGTGCAATCTGGAATCCGTCTATACCTACGAGGGAACGCACAACATCCACACCTTGATTATCGGCGAGCGCGTCACCGGTCTCGCCGCCTATGAGTAGGGGCGGGCGCTCGGCGCGCGCCCCCGTTTCTTCTGGTCACATGGCATGCGCTCGATGACTTCCGGAGCGGACGGGGCTATAGCGACGGTGTCCTCACCACCGAAAAAATCGCCGGCGAGGACACCGATGCCACAATAGAGGTGCCACCATAATTTGAAGTCATGAATTAGGTTACTTCGGGCTGGATTTCAGGCCGATGTTCATGCTGAGTTCGCTGGATTTCGGCGCGAAATAGCCGGGCTTGGTGCGCACAATCAGGCGCTTATTGGAGTTGGGCATAAAAGCTTCCACCCGAACGGTCCGGAAAGTTCCGTCTTTGGCTGTATTGGTGGGATAATAAGCCAGCGTGTATTGGTCGCGGATCACGTGGGCAATGCGCTCGCACGTCTCGTTCACCTGGTCGAGCGATTTCGGGAAATAGGCCTTGCCGCCCGTCGCTTCGGCCAGTTCCTTCAGAATCTTTGCCGCATGTCGATCGCCGCCGCTGTGGATTTTAAAGAGCCCGCCGCCGGATTCATCGCCCCCAAGCAGGCCAATGGTGTAAATTTCAGCGTTCGATTGCTGGGCATAGCGCACCAACTGATCGAAGGTGTAGCGGCTGGCGTTATCCTCGCCGTCGGTAATGACGAGCAAAACTTTTTTATCCCGATTTCCAAGCTTCAGGTGATCCAGCGAGGCATAAACCGCGTCATAAAGCGCCGTGCCGCCGCGCGAGTCAATCTTATCGAGCGCCGCCTTGAGTTGCTCCATATTTGAGGCGAAATTCCCCGGCGTATCCAGGTAATAGACGTCGTTGAAATTCACCACAAAGACTTGATCGTCCGGGTTTGAAGTCTTCACAAAATCCAAAGCTGCTGCATTCACAGCCGGACGCTTCGAGCGCATGCTGCCGCTATCGTCAATCACAATGCCCATCGTCACCGGAATGTCGCTATGGGTAAATACCGCCAGCTTCTGCGGTACGCCGTTTTCATACACGCGAAAGTCGCTTCGTCCAAGATCGTCGATCATGTGACCTTTTTTATCGACCACCGTCGCGTGCAGCACCACCAGATTGACGTTGGCGTGCAGCGTGTACTGGCCATTCTGTTTTTGAATGGCCGGAGCCTGTCCGCTGGTGGGCTGCGGAGCCTGAGTCTGGGCGGCGCGAAGGGTCCCGAGGCATACCCCAAGGCATGCGGCCAGAATTCCTGAGAAGATGACTCGCGGCGTCATTTTACTGAGTCGGTGCATAATATCCTGTGCGGGCATAGACCTGAAGCGGAGGCAGACCCCGTGGAGGATTCAGTTTCACCTTGATGCGCCGCCATCGCCCGTCCGCAACCAGATTGGAAGGCTTGTACCCGAGCACATACTGATTGCGGAGCTCGATGGAGATTTTTTCCGCGATGTCGGGCAACTCATCCGGGTCCTCAACGCTGAACATGCGGCCACCCGTGATGTTGGCCAGATCGGAGAGCAAACTGGGGCCCGCCGCTTCCTCCGGCGTCCGGTCGCGCGAGCTGAGCGGCTCAAAAATGCCGATCGCATAAACCTCCACGTCCGATTCCTTCACCATCTGTTTGATGTCGCGCTCGGTATAACGGCTGTGATTTTCTCCGCCATCGGAGATCACCAGCAAGGCCTTGCGGTTGGTGGTGGCCTTCTTCATTTCCTGAAGGCCCAGGTAGATGGCGTCCAACAGGGCGGTGCGGCCTCCGGACTTGACGAAGAGCAGGCGATCCTGAAGGTTTTCAAACCGCGAAGTAAATCCGGAAATCAGATTGGGTCTTTCGCTGAAATTGATCAGCATGAACTCATCCTGCGGATTGGCGGTCTGAAAGAATTGCAGCGCGGCCTCCTTGGATTTCTGAATCTTGTCCGACATGGAGCCGCTTGAATCGAAAATCATGCCTACGGAGATCGGGGCGTCCTCCGTGGAGAAAGATAAAATCGTCTGCTTCACCTTGTCGTCGTAAACTTCAAAGTTCGACTGATCCAGGCCCGTGACGATGCGATCGTAAGGGTCCGTCACCGTCACATTCACCAGCACTCGGTTGACGTTCACTTGAAGGGGCGTGGTGTAAACGGGAGACTGTTTGACGTTGATTTGCGCTCCCTGAGCATCCGCCGATTGTTTCGGATGATGCCTTCTGGGAGCGGCTGCGGAAGGTTGCCCAGCGAAGACGCAAAACCAGATTAGAAATGCAATGCTCCATGCCCACGCGGATTGCTTGCCCGCCCAAAGACCTGTCATAGCAGCGGCCTTTGCTTGCTCTTTATGTCACTTACACCAAGCTGCTAATCGTATGTCACATAAATACCTGGACAGAACCCACGCACGGGCGGGACACCCGCGCCACGGTTGTGGCATGGCCATCTTGGCCATGACCACATATTGTCCAGAAACGTTAGTGACACATGACAAATGGCCCCTCTTTCTCCCTCGTCCCCAAGAGCGCTTACGAGCCTATTCTACCACGGTCATCAACTTTCACCCAAACGAAAGTAGTGTGGGCAGCGGGGGCGCTTCGAGCCAATGTTATTGGGCGGGAATGGGAAATCCGATTAAAGTTTTCACGGCCACGGGCTCGCCGTTTAATCTTGCCGGACGGAACACCCACTTGGCAAGCGCTTCCGTCAGGGAGGAAGCAAATTGGGCATCCGGACTCTGCAAAACGCGTATTTGCTGAAGCTTGCCCTCCGGATCGATAATGGCATAGACTACCGCCCATTGGCCCGCGCTTCGCAAAAGCATTTCGCGCTCAAACCGGGGCCGCTCCTTGTGATTCGGGAAGGGCGGCGCCAGCACCCGTTCGGCGACCGGCGACGACGGATTCAGGAGGGCGTACTGCAACGTCCAGGAAGGCGCAGGATCAGCCACCGATTGCCTCATATCGATGTAAACCGTAAAGACCGCCTCGTTTCGGAAGACACCGAAATCCGGCAATCCCCCTCCATTATTGCCGGTTGAGACAATCGTCAGGCCGTAAGAACCCTGAGGTTGGAGCGGCACTTCCGCCACATGATACGGCGCGCGAGGCAGAGCGCTGGAGCTTGAACCATCCGGCCCCCAGCTTCCGCCCTGGATGGTGATTCCCGCAAAGGCTCCGTTGCCCGGACCCGCGCCCGCGCCCGTCCCGCTCCCTGCGCCGCTCCCAGGCCCGTGGCCGCGCCCGCTTCCGGCGCCGTTGCCCGCGCCTGTCGCATTCGCGCCCGTTCCGCCACTGCCTGCTTCACCCGTTTTTCCGGGCGATCCGGCCGAGTTTCCACGAGTTCCGGTCGCTCCCCCGTTGGCGCTCGTGGCATCGGCCCCGTTCGCAGCAGGCGATGACCCTGCCGCCACCTGGGAGGTCGGCGTGCTGGCCTTGCCCGACCCCGCTGGCCCGGCATGAGCCAGGGCAAGCTGCGGATTCGGCGTCACCACAAATTGGCCGCGCGCTTCAACCGGCGGAATCTGGAGCGCACTGGCGGGGGAAGGAATGGCGCTGAGCGTTAAAAGCGTTCGTGAATTCTTTCCCGAAGCCGGAGTCGCAGGGCTTGCGGCTTGTTCCTGCTTCACCTCGTTCCTGCCTGGGACAGGCCCCGGCTCGGGCGGCTTTTCCGCAAGAACCTTTTTCGGCGTCAGCAATTCTTCAACAGGCGCCGCGGGAAGCACAAGCTTTGGTTTCTCAAGCGTGGGAAGCGGAGAAGACTCGATCAACGGGTTCACCCGATTGGCAAAATTCAGGCGCGCGCGAGCAAGAGCGGAATTCACAGCCGACCGCGAAGACAACGCCGCATGGGGCGCTCGGACAGGCGGGGCCGATTGAGCCAGCTTAACGACGTCAGGCAGCGGAATGAAAGTGGCCAGAGTCCGCGGGTGAGGCAATGAAGGCTGAAGAATGGTTTGAATCCGATTTGTAGGATGCAGCGGATTGGAAACAATCGCCTGTGTTCCGGGATAACTGACTCCGCCGGGGCTCGGGGCGGGGATCGCCGGAGTTTGCGCCTTCTGCGGCCTCGCGCTTGATTCACCTCCTCGCCCGCCGCTGCCTTCATGGCCTCCGCCCAGTTGGGGAAGATAGATGGCCTCTTTCGGCATCATCGTCAGCTCCCATTGTCGCGGAGGAGGAATCGTTTGTTTATGGTGAAGGGCGATTAACGACAGGAAGATGATCAGGAAAAAGACCACTTCGTGGGCCAACAGAGAATAGAGCAACCCCCGGCCGGGAAGGAGGCCGCCCTCGACATAGGGAAATGTCAGTGTGGGCGATTCGCTCTCGCAGGGCTCGCAAGGCTCACAAGGCTCTACGGGAACTTCGGGCGGTTCGAGATCGAGCGAGAGCGGAGACATTTTGATAGAACTCCAAACCTGAACCCAACGTTGTCAGGCGACTGATCCTGTCATTAAGAATTCGTTAAGGATTCACCACAGAGGACACAGAGATCGCAGAGGTCTTTTCTCCGTGTTCTCTGCGCCCTCCGTGGTAAAGCCACCAGTAATTTCGTGCAAGCCCTGATCGGATTAGTGAAAAACCCATCCCCCTCTGTCATCCTGAGGAGCCGAAAGGCGGTCCTGAGTGAAACAAAGGAAGGATCTCTGTATCTTTAAATACCGGGATTCTTCGCTCGCTGCGCTCGCTCAGAATGACATTTCCTTACGTTGTGGCCGTCACGCGATATTGCGCTGCGCTCTACTGCAACAGACTCGCCTTCAGGATGTTATAGATGGCGTTGGGATTCAGCGCCATCGAAATACTGCCGTTTCCTGAAAGCACCAATTCATCTGCCGTAATGTTGCCCAGCACGTACGTGCCGCTGCTGGGCGTGCCTTGCAGTTGGACGAATGCGTTAAAGTCCGTCGAAGGGCTGCAAGAAGGCGATCCAGGGCAGTTATGAAAATAAAGACTTCCCGCAAGCAGAAGCCCACCGCCCCCCTGCATGCTCGGCTGACCGTGAAGATCATTGTTAGCGCGGTCGTCAAAGAACAATAACCCTCGAATACCCCCTGATGACTCGCCCGGCGCTCCGATATAGGTTCCTTTCGAGGTGCACTGCCCTAAAAGGATGTTGCCGTTCAGGCTAGGGGAAAGCCCAACCTGACTCGGCACCGGATCACCGCCAGGGCACTGGATATTGCTGCTTGGAAACGAAGCGACCGACCGCTTGCCGGAATTTGAATCAATGTACACGGAGCCGTAACCGGTACTTCCACCGGGTCCAGAGAAGTAGAACACGGTTCCGCCACCACTCCCCGTGACGTTGCTGGGCCTTACCAGTGAACCGCTCAGCAAGAGCAGGTCGTACTTGCACTGTCCGGTAACATTCCCTGATGTACAACTGCTCGGACTTCCGCAGTTCGCTTTGGCCGAATTCGGGTAGCTGGTGGGCTGGATGTAATAGATCCCTGGGTCGAAAATCGCGGTCTGGTTCTGGATGATGATTGAATGGTTGTAAAGTCCCGGCTGGTATTCGACACAGCCGCTGGTATCGGGGCAACCATTGACCCCAGAGCCCACACTAAGGGGAGCACTATTGGTTGGCGAAAGCGCAGGCAGCGACGGTGCAGGAACCTGCGCATAAGGATCGCTAATCGGCGCTGCAACCGACCAGGTTCCGCCATTTTGCGTGTTAAAGCCAGAGTCCGGCTGGCCAGGAGCGCCAGTAACTCCAAAACTGCTTCCATTAAAGTTCGGTCCGCCTTGGCATAAGTTTATGGCGCTGTTTGAAGGCGCGGGACATCCACCCGGTTGAGAAATAGTAGGGCAGCCGGAGTTCTGCGTGGCCGACGCGCAGGTTGTGTTGCTGGAATTCACCTGAATACTTCGCGAGGGGCCGCCGATGATATTAACCTGAGCGCTGCCGCTGACTTGAAAGGCATGCTGGCAAGTAGGGTTCAGCACGATAATGGGCACGGGCGCTTTGGCCTGGACCAGGCCGCAAACGGCTTTTGCGCCCACGTCCATCGTTTTGTTGCCGCTGAGCATGCCCAGGAAAAAAACCTTCACGCGATCCGTAATATTCACCTGCAGGAACGGCGTGGGCGCAAGCGCCGACGGCGGCGTGGTGACACCGGAGACGCTGGTGGGGTAGCTCAACGCAACTTTATTGGAAGGGGTTTGAGCGGTGAGGCCAGCGCCGTTATAACCGTTCAGCGCGGCGTACTGGCAGGGGGCCACATTGCTGGTCCCCTTGCAGTCGGTGGTTTTGCCGGTGATCCAGGAATAGCTGGCGGAGCCTTCAGCCTGCAGAAGCATATCCATCGCCCCGGCCGTGCAGGCGGCGTCGGCGGCCGTCTGCGCGGCTTGGCGGTGGAACCAGAGATTGGCAATGTCCACCGCGCCGCCAATTGCGCCCAGCAGAAAAAGCCCGAGAGCCAGAACGACAAAAACCGAAGCCTGGCCGCTTTCGCTCCAAAGCCTGGCAGGCTGCCGCCCCCCCCTCCAAACCGTCGTATCATTCGAGACCCTTCGCCCGTCATTCTGAGCGGAGCGAAGCGAAGAATCTCTGTATTTCGAATACTGCACTCTATTCTTTCGCATTTTTCCTGCCGCAGGGGCGCATCCTTCCGGGCGCGCCCCTGCTTCCCCCTCAATACGCGATACGCCCCTCCGCCGCCGCGCGAACCGTGACCGTGGGCCATCCCAGGCCGAAAAACGGCTGATAGGGGTAGCTCACCGTGACCCGAACCCGGGACGGGGCCGTACAGGCGCTATCGGGATAACTCACGTTCACCGTCATGGCCGAAGTGCTGTGGAAGGAATACTGAGCGTAGTTCGTGACCACGGTCTTGACGTTTGCCCCAGTGCTGTCGCCGCAACCGGGGCCGCTTCCACTCGAGTTTCCCGACCCATGCACCACAGCATAGCGCACTCCCTCCTTGGCCGAATCCGCCAGCACGCTGTAGGTGTAAACCATCATCACCACTTCGATCATCCCCAGAATGAAGAGCACGAGGAATACCACCGTGAGAATAAACTCGATGGAAGCCTGCCCGCGGGCGTCTTTCCTGAAACGCCTCAAAGCGACCGTTTTTCCTCTTCGCGCCCGAATCATACGCTTAATTCATCACCCGCATGGAAGCCTGGCGGTGGAACGTGCAAGTGACGCCGCTCGATGTCGAACAGATCGGAGAAGCCAACAGCACAATGTTGAAGGGCGTTCCCGGAATGAGCGGCGTGAATTTATAAGTGACATCGACGCGGTTCAAAATAAAGTTCGGCGCTTCAGGATCCGCATTCGGCGTATATGTCGGCGAACTATTGTATTGATTGCAGTTTGAAGTCTGCGATGACCCGCTGCCACTGACGCCGGAATACGATGTGCAGACTTGCACTTCGGCATTTCCGCCGCTTGCCAGCGCTCCGGTCATATCGTTGAGCGTTAAATAACTCACCGAAGTGGTGGTTGTCGTCCCTCCGGGCGCCGGCAACGAAAGGTAGTCTGGCGTCGCGAAGCCCAGAATGGAATACTCCACGCCGCTGCGCGGCGCCGCCGCCAGGTTGACGGCGACGAAAAAGAAATAGCCAAAATTGATGGCGTTCAGGACGAACATCAGCAGCAGCGGCGCCATCAATGCCGTCTCAACCAGGCTCTGGCCGGATGCCGACTTCAGGTTCTTGAGTCTTCCGATGCGCATACGCACTAAATTTCAAATCTCAAATTCCAGATTCCAGAAAAAACGCCGATGGAAACACCGGTGTTTTTTGGCGCTGGGGATAGAGCCGCCCCCGAAATTGCTGTCACCGCAATTCGCAGGCCCCCGTAATACAGAAACCCGAAATAAAAAACTCCGTGATCTCTGTGCCCTCTGTGGTGAATATTACTGATTATCGTGACGCTCAATTCTGTAACGCCGAAAGACGCCGGTGAGGACACCGGCGCTACAGCTTGCCAGAACCCTTTGTCGTCACCCCTCACTGCACCCGATGGATGAAAGCCGGGTCTTCAGCGATCTCTGACTCTTCTTCGGCCTCAAGCTCCTCATCTGCCCCTTCCTGAACCCCCAACTGATTGAGAAGCCGGTGGAGATAACAGCGGCTGATCTGCAATTCCTGCGCCGCTTTCAGCCTGTTTCCGGAGTGCAGCTTCAAAGCCGCGCGGATGAGTTCGCGCTTGAACGACCGCACCGCCTCATGAAACGAGCCTCCTAGCAATTCTGAATTCACGGCCAATCGCCGGATTTCCGCCGGAAGGTCCTCCACTCCCAGCGCCTCGCCGTCGCAAAGCACCAGACTGCGCTCAATGACATTTTGCAACTCGCGCACGTTGCCCGGCCAACTGTAACTGGCCAAAGCGTTCAGAAATCCGGGAGTCAGGCTGTGAACCCTTTTCCGATGGGCCCTGGCAAACTCCTGCAGGAAGTATTCCGCCAGCAGGGCGATATCGCCGGAGCGCTCCCGCAGGGGCGGCAGATTAATCTTCACCACCGAGATGCGGAAGTATAAGTCCTGCCGGAAAGTCCCCTCCTGCATCATCTTTTCCAGGTCTCGGTGTGTCGCGCAAATCAACCGCACGTCCACCGGAACCGTCTTGTTGGAGCCTAAACGCTGTAGGCTCCGTTCCTGCAAAACGCGCAGCAATTTGGATTGCAAGGGAAGGGCCAAATCTCCGATTTCGTCCAGAAAGATGGTTCCGCCGTTGGCCTCCTCGAAGCGGCCCTTGCGGCTTTGCTGCGCTCCGGTGAAAGCGCCCTTTTCGTGGCCAAAGAGTTCATCTTCAATCAGGCTGTCGGGCAGCGCGCAGGGTGAGAAGGCGACAAAAGGCTTGTCAGCGCGGGAGCTAAGTTTATGGATGGCGCGGGCCACCAGCTCCTTGCCGGTCCCGCTTTCGCCGTTGATCAAGACGTTGGTGGAAACGCCGGCCACCTTGCGGATCACTTCATAAATCCGCTGCATGGCCTTGCTGTTTCCCAGCAGGCCCTCGATGTGGCTTGAAGGGATCAGCTTCTTGGCGGCGGCAAGGTCGCGCACCAGAGTGACCCGCCGATAGGCGCGGTCGAGCGCGAACCTGAGTTCCAAGACGTCAAGCGGCTGGGGGAAAAAGTCCATCGCCCCGATGCGGGCGATCTCAAGCGCGGTCGAGCGGCGAGTGTCCCACCCGAAGGCGATCACCGGAGGAGCGCTGGCAAGGCTGGAAATGGCGTGCAGCAGATCAGCCGGGGTCTGCTCCCCGGACGTACCGTTGGGATTCGCGTCCCAATTTAGCAGAATCACATCCGTCTCGTCTCGTTCGAGCGCGGGCATCACCTCAGCGAAATCGGAGATGTGCGTGAGGGTATAGCCCTCGCCCAGCACGCTATTCAAAACGGTCGCAAAGGCTTCATCTCGATCAACCAGAAGAATTCTTTTCTGAATCAGCGATGATTCTTCCACAGCGTACCCCCTCCTGTTTCCTGGAGGAATTTAAAACCGATTGAGACTCTCTTGGGAAATGGAAATCAATGCCCTAATACCATCGAGCAATTCACGCAACTGCGCAATGGCCCGGAAGTGCTACTCAAGGTGCCATTGACTTAAGCTTTATAAGTCCTGTGTTTGTGAAATAATTAACATGTATACATTCGTGGACACTGTTTGTGAACGAATTGGCAACAGCCGTCGCCTTTTGTTTCCATCAACACTTAGCACGGTTGCATGCAGCATTCCAAAGTCAAACTTGCGTCAAGGCTCCCCCAAGAGTCGCTTGCACGATCCCTCCTGTCATTAGCAAAGCGATAACATATCTCAACCACGGAGGGCACAGAGAACACGGAGAAAGAAGCTCCGTGACCTCTGTGTCCTCTGTGGTGAAAACCCAAGCCGGTTGCTGAAAAACTCTTACAGCCTGTCATTCCGAGGAGCCGAAGGCGACGAGGAATCTCGTAATTACTCTATTTTCAAAGCGAGATTCCTGGCTGCGCTCGGAATGACACGGTTCGTGAACGTTTTTCACCAACCCCTGGCCTGTCCGCGCATTTCCTTTTTATGGAAATATTTTTCCACTTATGACCCTGAGCAACCTCACTTGTTTGTATCGACATCCGAGCCTGATTCCATGAGCCTTATCAGGAGTTAGTTATGCCTGAACCCTCTTTATCTTCATCATCTTTCCGGGAACGGGCATCCCAGAAACTTCCGTCGCCAACGGCCCGTGAGCGGGTTTCCGCAAGGCTCTGGGGGCCACTCTGCGACCGCAAGGAGTTAAATATTTGGCACTTCAATTGCCACATTGTGACGAGAGTTCTCATAGGAGCGTTCAACCAGATGTCATCGCACGAGGCGGAAACAGCAGTTTTGTATGCGGGCAGTGCGCTTGAAGAGACGGCTCTTGCCGACTCTGAAGTGGCGGCAACGCCCGTCGATAGCTGGCCGGAAGGTTTCATTGCAAAGTTACGGCAACCGCTGCGGCTGCTTTTCTCATTCCCTGCAGCCTTGCTCTCGGTCCTGGGGCTGATTGTCTTTCTTATGGCTCGGAACGGGTTCAATGATCCCGACATCTGGTGGCATATGCGCAATGCCGAGTATCTGTTCACCCACCTGCAATTTCCGCGCGTGGATATGTACTCATTCACGGTGGCTGGCCACCCGTGGATCAACCCGGAATGGCTGGGCGAGATTCCGTTTTATCTGGCTTTCCGCGCCTGGGGATTGGTGGGAGTCAAGCTGATGACGCTGCTTGCGGCGGAGACGGTTCTTTTCGGCCTTTTTTATCTCTGCTACAAAAGCAGCGGCAATCTGAAAGCCTCGGTGGTGGCTGCTGGCTTGGCGGTCTTTCTGGCCGTGGTCAATTTCGGCCCGCGCACCATCCTGTTTGGCTATGGCTGCCTTCTGGTTATGCTTCTGATTTTAGAGCGTTTCCGGGCGCAAGGCCGCGCCCGCCTGTGGCTGCTGCCGCCGCTGTTCTGCCTCTGGGTGAATACTCACGGCTCTTGGCTGATTGGCCTGGTAGTGTTTGGCATCGTCATCGCCTCCGGCCTGGTTAAGGGGCAGTGGGGGAGGGTCGAAGCAACCCGCTGGTCTTCAAGGCAGTTGCGCAATCTGCTGCTGGTCTTTGGCGGCTCCGTCGCCGCCCTGTTTGTAAATCCTTACGGTTCCAAGCTGGTTCTCTGGTCCATCGAATATCCTTTTCGCCTGAAACTGGGTGTGGCGCACGTTCAGGAGTTCATGTCGGTGAATTTTCACGACGCGCGGGGCAGGCTTGTTCTTTTACTTATCGTCGGTCTGCTCCTCGCCGCTTTGGTCAGTCGATACCGGTGGAAACTCGGCGAGGTGGCCCTTGTTCTGTTCGCCCTTTACAGTGGCCTTACTTACGAGCGGTTCCTGTTCCTGGCAGCCATCCTGATCGCCCCGCTTATTGCGAAGTTTCTGGACTTCCTGCCGCCCTATCAGCCGGAAATCGATAAGCCCCTGCTTAACGGAATCATCATGGCCGGGGTTCTTGCGACCATCATCTTCTGGTTCCCCACCGCGGCTCAGCTTCGGAAGTCGCTCGCGGCTGCATATCCGGTGGACGCTCTTCCCTACTTGCGATCGCACAACATTTCCGGACCGGTTTTCAATGACTATCTCTGGGGTGGGTATCTGGAATGGAACCAGCGGGATGTGAAGACGTTCGTAGACAGTCGGGTGGACGTATTCGAAGATGCAGGCGTCTTCAAGGATTATATTGACGCGCTGGATATGGTTGATCCGCTGCGAGTGCTTGACAAGTATCAGATTCGGTACGTTCTGTTCTCGGCAAATCAACCGTTGGCTTATCTGCTCAGCAACAATCCGAACTGGAAAGTGATTTATAAGAGCAAGGTGAGTGTGCTGTTTGAAAGGGCGGACAAAGAAGTGATGAGCGCAAAATTATGAGTTCTGAGTGACGAGTGAAAAATCGCTCGTCCCTTATTGGCACCCATCAGCTTATAGCTCAGAACTCGGCACTCGTATTTCTTGTCTCTTGTCTGGGAAGGGGGATTTAAATCACCATGATTCAACCGAGTGCCTTATTTTACGCCCGGGGTTTTGACCGATATTTGATGATATTGATTCCGACGGCGTTCCTTCTCTATGCCACCAGTCATCCGGTGAACCGCCTCCGCGTTGAGATGCCAGCGCAGTTTGTGGATGCGCCTGCCGATTCGAGCGCCGCGCGCTGGGGAGCGGAGGCTGAGATCGCGCAGGCTTATTGGAACGTGGCGGTCACGGTGACGCAGTGGCAGTACGGGTTCGGGTCCTCCCTGCCCGCCGATCCGCCTGCGAACTTCCGCATCGATGAGACGCTCTTCGGAGCCGCGCCCGAGTCGCGTGCGCGTTACTGGCGCAAGCTGCGGGAAATGTGGTCTTCGCCGGCATGCTGGCGGACCGCGCGGGAATGGAGCAGCGTCTGGGTCACGCGCCAGGCCAGCAAAGTGCTCGATGCCCTGCCGGATTACGTAAAAAAGCTGGCGGAAGGAGCATGAAGCGGCACATCAAGGGCAAGGGACGCTGAATGGCATGCCTCAGAAGAAGCGGACAATCGATCGGCTTTTAGTCCTGGTGGTTCCTGCCGGGCTTTTCATCTACGCCTCAACGCGGCCCCTGGTGCGCCTTCAGGCCGATATGCCGATGGAGTTTTTTCTGAAGCCGCGCCGCGAACCGATGAGCCGAGCGGCGGCTGAAAATGTTGCCCGGGCTTATTGGAACTGCGCGGTAACGGTGATTCAATGGAAATACTCGTATGGTTCGAGCTTGCCGGAAAATCCGCCGGATGATTTCCAGGCAACTGGCGAAAACCTGGGGCCAGCGGCGAAGGAGCCAGCGCTCCGGGCGATGTATTGGCAAAGACTGCGGAAAGTCTGGGCGCTGCCCAACGTCTGGAAGCGCACGCAGGTCTGGAGCACAGCGTGGATGACCGCGCCCATCAAGAACGCGGTTCGGTGGATTGAGGATTATGTCGGCAACCTGGTGAGGGCTGCATGAATGCTTTGGCGCTATCGGCTCCCATGGTGATGAGCGCCCGGCTCAAGTTGCTGAGCAAGAGCGCCGAAGGTCAAGGCAAGGACATTTGGAACACGCGCAGGTCGCAATGAGCGAGTTCGACCAATTTTCTGATAACTATCAGGCCCTGCTGAACGTCAGCGTCAGCATTACCGGGGAGGCGGGCGAATATTTCGCGGCCTACAAAGCGAAATTTGTTGCGGCAAAAGTCGCGCCCAAGCCGGACTGCCGCATTCTGGATTACGGCTGCGGAGTGGGCCTTGTCTCAGGTCAGCTTAAAAGATTCCTGCCGCAAGCTCGCATCGATGGCTACGACGTTTCGCAACTGAGCCTGGACCGGATCGATCCGCGGCTCAGGGCCAAGGGAACCTTTGCCTGCAACATGCGCGATTTGGGCGGCGCCTATGATGCGGTGGTGCTGGCGAACGTCCTGCACCATATCGAGCCTCACGACCGCCAGAGGGCGATTTCCGAAGCAGCTAGCTTGCTTGGGCGAGGAGGAAAACTGGTGATTTTTGAGCACAACCCGGCCAACCCGCTCACCCGCCGCGCGGTTGACCGCTGCCCTTTTGATGAGAACGCCATCCTGCTGCCGCCGCGTGAAACCCGGGAGTATCTTGTGCGCAGCGGGCTTCGGCGAACGTTGCTGAATTACATTGTGTTTTTCCCTCGCGCGCTCAAATGGCTTCGCCCGCTTGAGGGGAGCCTTGGCTGGTGCCCTCTGGGAGCGCAATATGCCATGGTGGGAAGCGAAACTTAACGGAGAGCGGTCCTATGAGCCGAAAACCCGACAGGCGCCCACAACATCCAGAATTCTCCGCGCATGATGCTCCATCAACGTTGCTTTCGGTGGTGGTTCCTTGCGCCAATGAAGAAGAAGTGCTGTTTGAAACTCATCGACGACTGACTGAGATGCTTGGAAAGATCGGGATGAGCTTCGAGATTGTCTACGTCGATGACGGAAGCGTCGATCGAACGCCCAACCTGCTGCGAGAATTGCAGCAGGCGGACGATTGCGTGCGCGTGGTGCGGCTCTCGCGGAATTTCGGCCATCAGGTGGCGATTACCGCCGGAATGGAGCATGCCGCGGGCGATGCGGTGGCAGTGATCGACGCCGATTTGCAAGACCCTCCGGAAGTGATTGCGGAGTTTGTGGCCCGCTGGCGGCAGGGATACGATGTGGTCTACGGAGTTCGCACCGAGCGGGAGGGAGAGACGGCGTTCAAGTTATGGACGGCCAAGCTCTTTTACCGGATCATTGGGCGATTGTCGGAAACCAAAATCCCTCTGGATACCGGCGACTTCCGTCTGATGGACCGCAGAGTGGTGGAAGCCCTGCTCGCCATGCCGGAGCGCGATCGATTTATCCGCGGCATGGTGAGTTGGCTCGGCTTTTCGCAGACGGCGGTCGCCTACCGCCGCGCCCCGCGCTTCGCGGGCACGACCAAGTATCCACTGTTCAAGATGGTCCGCTTTGCCATCGACGGCATCGTTTCGTTTTCCACCGTGCCTTTGAGGCTGGCCACCTGGCTGGGTTTTGCGGTTTCGGGCGTGGCCATTCTGGGAATTCTCTTTGCTCTGTATGCGCGCCTTTTTGCCAGAGACTGGGTGCAAGGCTGGACCAGCATTGTCTCCGCTGTGCTTTTCCTCGGCGGAGTCCAGCTTATTTGCCTCGGCATTATCGGAGAATACATCGGGCGGATTTATGGCGAGTCCAAGCGGCGTCCGCTCTACCTGGTGCGGGAGCGACTGGGCTTTCGAGCGTCCACCATGACGGCAGAACCTGACTCAGACGCGCAGCCGACGGATGAAAAATCACCCGGCGCGGAGACTCGCCGCGCGGAAATTCCGCGCTTCCCTCATGAACGAGCATCGGGAGCTGAGAGCGGCAGGGATGGCGTGGGCGTTCGACCCGAAGCCAGCATGGCTAAGCTGAAAGTCCGATGAGCCAGCTTGTAATCGAAAACCCCGCCGCAGTTACCGCTCCCCAGAACAACCGGGAACAGCGTTTCCGCAGCGCCCTGCGCAAGGCGTTCTCATTTCCGGTGATGCTTCAGGCATGGATTGTCCTCATCATCGCGCGGCTGGCAGAAAAAAATCTGCCGGACGTGGACCTCTGGTGGCACCTGCGTAACGTTCAGTATTTGTTCACCCACCATCGGCTGCCCAACTTCGACACTTATTCATTCACGGTTGCAGGCCATCGGTGGATAAACCCCGAGTGGCTGGCGGAAATTCCCTATTATCTGGCCTGGCGGGCGCTGGGTCTTGAAGGAATCGAGATCCTGATGCTGGCCGTGCTCGAAGGCATTTTCCTCGGCGTTCTTTACCTGTGTTACACCCGAAGCAAGCACATCAAGGCTTCGATCCTTGCCTGTTGGCTGGCCGCCTTCCTGGGCACTATCAACTTTGGCCCTCGAACCGCGCTTTTTGGCTACGCGTGCCTGGTTATTCTGCTCATTGTTCTTGAGCGCTTTAAGTCAAAAGGGCGGGCTCCATTATGGCTTCTTCCACCCTTGTTCTGCCTGTGGATCAATATGCACGGCTCGTGGTGTCTGGGCATAGCCGCGTTGGGCATCTTTATTGCCTGTGGATTGCTGGAAGGCGAATGGGGGATGATCGCCGCCAGCCGGTGGTCGCGCCGGCAACTTCATCAATTGCTGGCGATGTTCGCGGCCTCTTGCGTCGCGTTGTTCGTGAATCCTTACGGCTACCGGCTGGTGCTTTATCCGCTCGATATGGCCTTTCGCCAGCCGTTGAATATGGCTTCCATTCAGGAATGGGCCTCGGTGGATTTCCATGGGCCCAGGGGCATTGTGGTTCTGATCGTGCTGGCGGGCCTGTTCTGCTCCGCGCTTCTCGCGCGGCATCGATGGAGATTGACTGATCTGGTTTTGGTTCTGGTTGCGTTTTACGGGGGCTTGTCTCACGAACGATTGCTCTTCTTTGCCGGCATCATTGTGGCGCCCATTGCAGCCGAACTGCTTGAAATCGTGCCCCGCTATCGCCCGGAAATTGACAAGCCGTGGCTCAATGCCGCCATCATCTGTGGCATTCTGGCATTTGTCGTGTTCCGCTTTCCAGGTCCGGCTCAGCTTGAACAGCAAGTCGCAGGCCAATATCCGGCGGAGGTTCTGCCGTATCTCAAGTCCCATCCGCCTTCGGGAAACGTGCTGAATTTCTATGAGTGGGGCGGCTATCTCGGCTGGAAAGACCCGGGCTTGAAAGTCTTTATGGATAGCCGCGTGGACATTTTCGAATATGCGGGCGTGTTCAAGGACTATCTCGACCTTATAGGGTTCAGAGATCCCATCCGAATTCTGGACAAATACCGGATTCGTTACGTGCTCTTTCCTCGTGATGCTCCGCTCGTGATACTGCTCAGGGCAAATCCAAACTGGAAAGTCGATTTCGACGGTCGCCTCAGCGCGTTGCTGGAAAGGGTAGGGCCAATGCCCGCAGACTCTCCGAAAAGCGTCGCAAAAAGCAAGCGCCTCCAAGCCTGGCAAGGTGCATGAGATGAAGTTCGCGAAATTGTTGGGTCGCAACGCACACTGGATCGTGACTACTTTCCTGGCCCTTGTTCTTTTCCCGGCCTTCTCCCTAGCTAAGCTGCCGCTTCGCATCGATTGGGCAAGATTCTTGTCCATCTACTGGATACATCTCACCGCGACTTCGGCTGCGTTCGCAACGTTCCTGTACCTTCTGGGTTTTCCGTTGCGAGAGACTCTTTTGCCCCTCTGGCAGCATTATCGTAATCAGAAACCGAGATTTGTTGTCCTGGCCTCATTCGCAGCCGCGATGGTTTGGGAATTCGGCTGGCTGTTCGCGGCGATCCTGGTCGCAGGCACGATAATTTTTCTGGAATTCTTTGACCGGATCAGTGGCGACCCACAGAAGTTGTGGGAGTCTGCGACGGGGATTTTCATTCCGGCTGCCTATCTGTTTACAGGCCTTGTTCTGGTGTTTTGCTATAACGACCTCACCGCCAGTTTGAGATTCGTGGGCAGCTACGATGCGGCGTTTAACAGACTTGACGCAATCCTTTTTCACGGCTTCACGGTGTCAGCCCTGAGCCATGCTGCCGCGCGGCATTTTTCCCTGGATTTCTTCAAGTTCTTGGAGTTCGTTTATTACGGGATGTTCAATCAGATCGGCGCAACGCTCATCATTATCTCGCTCTGCCTGGGCAGGAAACGCGCGCTGGAATTTGCTGGCACAGTGCTGACAGCTTACTACCTGGCATTGGTGATCTTTTTTATCTGGCCGACCATCGGGCCATTTTCGATTTGCCCGACGCATTTTGCCGACTTTCCTCATTCTCTGGCTACGTACGGATTTCAGAAAATCTTCGTCGCCAAGGCGCATGGATTCTGGATGCGCCAAATGCCTTTTCGGGTTGACACGGATTATTACATTGCTTTCCCCTCCATGCACATCGCTCAGCCTCTGATTGCCCTGTGGTTTCTGCGAAGGTGGAAGCGCATCGCATTTGTGTTGCTAGCCTATGACCTCGTTCTGATCGGAGCAATCCTCCTGCTGGAGTGGCACTATCTGGTGGATTTAATCGGCGGCATTCTGATCGCGGTTCTGGCTATCGTGATGGTGGATTCAAAACGCCGCGCGGCACAGCCGATGAATTCTGAACAGCCGGAGTGCGTTGGGGCCGAAGTGGAACCACTCTCGCTTTCGCCGACTTCGGAAGCGGAGTGGAGTAAACCTTAACGGAAGTCAGCACAAAAACCTATTGGAACTCTAATGAGTTATCTCGCAACAGACCCGATCGCATCCGAGGCGGTCGTCGCTGAAAACATCCCACATCAGGAAACGCGGTCGATTACTATCCCGGAGGAATCGCCTCGTGAGTGGGGGATTGCGCTGACGATCGGCGTCTTGAGCTGCCTTTACCTTCTGGCGTTCCGACGAGTTACCATTCTAAACCCCGACGAGGGCCTCTCGCTTGAGGCGGCGCAGCGCATTCTTCATGGCCAAATCCCGTATCGAGATTTCTTTTCGCTGGTGACGCCAGGCTCCTATTATTGGACATCTCTCCTCTTCAAAGTTTTTGGGAACTCAATCCTGACGGCGCGCACGGCGCTGGTGGTTTATGGAGGCATCTTCTCGCTTCTCACCTACCTCCTTGCCCGCCGGGTGTGCTCGCGGAGAAACGCCGCGCTGGGCGCCTGCCTGCTGACGATCACTTGCCTGCCCTTCTATTTCGTTTTTGAGCACAATCGGGACAGCACCCTGTGGGCATTGCTGGCTCTTTATTGCGCTGTGCGATGGCTGGAGACGGCACGAGGCGGAAGGCAGAAAGCAGAAAGCAGTAGGCAGAAGGCAGCCGAATCTCACTCGTCACTCACCACTCATCACTCATCACTGGTCGCTCGTCTCTCGGCCCCGTCACTTTGGGCATTGGCCGCGGGAAGCTTTGCCTCTCTCACCTGCCTCTTTGAGCAATCTAAAGGCGGCGGGCTGGTGTTGGGATTAGCGCTGGGGTTTTTTCTAATCCATTCCACATTCGGGAAGCATCACTTTTTCACTCGGGAGCCTCTGGCTGCGCTCGCGCGGAAAGATTCACCACAGAGGGCGCGGAGTACACAGAGGAAAAACTCTGTGCTCTCTGTGGTAAAAGGTGTTCGCGAATGGATTTATGCTGCTTTGGGCTTCGTGTGGCCGTTCGTTCTGACCATTGTCTATTTCGCAATGAAGCACAGCCTCAAGCCGATGCTCGCGGACTGGCTTTGGCCCTTGAAACATTACAACAGCGTCAACCACGTTCCCTATGGCTTTATGCACGTGCCTCTTTCTGAGCTAGACAAGCTGCAATCCAGCTCTTTGCTTTGGAAGCTTTTCGCCGTTTTTACCATGAGTCCGGGCTTCGTGATCGCCATGTTGCCGATCTTAGCGGTGGTGCTATTGGGATGCCGCCTTTACAAAGTACGAGCGCAGCGAGCTTGGGATCAGGAGAACGCTTATTACGTCCTGGTCTGCTCATGCATCGTGGGTCTGCTTTTGTCCATGCTCGATGCCAGACCCAACTTCAGCCACCTGATGTATCTGGCCCCAATTTTTTATCTTGTGCTTTGCTGGATATTCGAGGGCAAAGCGTTCGGTGGGACTGCCTTGCCGGCAGCGCGTCCGGCGATTACCATGTACCTACTTCTATCCTTCGCCGCCTTTGGCCTCGCTATGCTTATACAGGCAGGTAACGCTCATCGTCCGCTCGTGAGCCGGCGCGGAACGCTGAGAACAACAGATCAGGACACAGCGGTCAGCTACGTCCAGGCGCATGTGCCGGCAGGCAGCGAGATCTTCGTTTATCCTTATCAGCCGCTCTACTACTACTTAACCGACAGTGGCAATCCAACCTCGTATGATTTTCTATATGAGGGCTTTAACACCTCGGCCCAGTTTGGGCAGACAGCGCGACAGTTGGAGGCGGACCATACCCCAGTGGTGTTGTTGTGCCCTTCATTTCTTCTGAATATCGGTCTTAATGCATTTCCTGGTACGCCCCTGAAAGTAGTTGCTCAGCGCGACCCAATGGTGAACTTCATATTTTCCCGGTATCATCCCTGCAAGGTGCTGCATTCAACCCAAGGGCTGCGATATGTCTTCATGGTGCGAAAGGACTTGGCGTGCCCGGGAGATCCCGTTCATGAGGGGTTGGGTCACGCGCAGGGCCTTACCACAGAGCACACAGAGAGCGCGGAGAAGAGAACCTCTGTGATCTCTGTGCCCTCCGTGGTGAAAGCGAAAAGAGCCTTACCACAGAGGACACGGAGAGCACGGAGAAGAGAACCTCTGTGATCTCTGTGCCCTCCGTGGTGAAAGCG
>CADDZJ010000055.1 GCA_902812415.1 Acidobacteriota bacterium | reverse complement strand
CTAGCATAGGCCCGTTTTTTGAGTCTGCGCTTTTGATTTTGGGCCGGCCGCGGGCCAGAACAACAGGTCCGCGCTGCTACGTAGGGGCGGATGGCATGCGCCTTGGGCGGATGCCATCCGCCTCCACGTCGCTCAGCGGGTCTCAAACCGGGGGTAGGGCATGGATCAAAATGCGCTTGACTTTGATTTTTATCCGAAGTAAAGTCGCGCTCAACACACGTAAAAGTCATTAACTTCGTAGATAAATCAGAGCAGGCGCAGCGACTGACAAGAAAACAGCGGGTTTCCTGGCGCTCAAGAAGGCTGAACCATTCAGGCTGAGCAGATTGGGATGACACGGTCGGAGGCCACATAATTCCTTATATCTTGCGCAAGGACGTCTCGGCAATCGCGACTTTGCGCGACAAACTTACGCAAATAACCCCAAAGATGCCCGGAGGTCATGAAGATGCGCAGCAAACTAGCATGGTCCCTCGCGGTACTCCTGATTTGGCCGGCGCTGAGCGGAGCGCAGCAGGTGTCAGGCACGATCACAGGTTATGTGACGGATGCGACCGGCGCCGCTATTCCTGGAGCCAACGTAACCGTCACCGACGTATCGACCGGAGTCTCCACCCAACGCGCGACCTCAGCTTCCGGCCTATACCTGTTCACCAATCTCATTCCAGGAACCTATCGAGTGACGGTGACCGCCAAAGGATTTCAAAAATTCATCCGCGAAAACGTGGCGCTGAACGTCGATTCCACCGTCACCGTGGATGCGCACATGCAACTTGGAACGATCTCCCAGTCGGTGACGGTTTCCGGCGCTCCACCGCTGCTCAACATGCAGAAATCGGATGTCAGCGATACGCTCCCCGCGCGGTCGGTGGAGAATTTGCCGACCGTGGGCCGCAACGCCAGTTCCCTGGTCGTAATCGTGCCCGGCGTCGTCACCAACAGCTATCAGCAAGGGGTTTCAGAACAGCCGGCAAACGGTTTCGAAGCGACGGCGAATGGACTCTTTTGGGGACTCAACAATTACCAGATCGACGGCATCACGGATACGCAGGATGGCCTGAGCGGCTATCAAATTCTGGTGCCTCCCGAAGACGGGATTCAGGAAATGAAAGTCACCACCGCAAACTACGATGCGGAATTAGGGCAAGTGGCGGGGATGGTCGTCCAGTATTCCACCAAGAGCGGCACGAATCATTTTCACGGGAGCATTTTTGAATTCAATCAGAATAGCGACACCTTTGCGGCAAACCCGTACACCGAAAAAATTCCCGGCACCGGCCCGAAGGGCCTGGGAACGGGGCCTTCACCTTATAACCTGAATACTTTCGGCGGCAGCCTGGGCGGGCCCATCAAGCGGGATAAGCTGTTTTTCTTTGCCGACTACGAAGGCAACAGAACCGCGCAGAGCACAGCGCTGCTGACCACCGTTCCCATCAAGGATTTCCAGACGGGTAACCTGACGGCGGCTCTGGGCGCCAAGCTCTGTTATAACCCCGCCAGTCCCGGTTCCAATGGAGTATGCGGGGGCGCTTTCACGGCGCCTCTTATGGTTCCCACCACCGAAGGCGGCATGATTCAGGCGCAGCAGAACATGGTCTTTAACCCGAACACCGGGAATCCTGATGGCACCGGGCGCGAGGCTTATACGATGGGCGGTGTTCCGAACATGGTCCCTGCCAGCGCCATCAACCCCGTCTCTCAAAACCTGTTGAACCTCCTCAATAGCAATCTGGGGCACGGCGTTCTCAACCAGGCGCTGACGAACGAAAACTTTTCCGGCGTCGTGCCGGGCGCCTTCAATAACGATCAGGTGGACACTCGCGTTGACCTCAACATTTCAGACAACGATCGCCTCTTTGGACGTTACACTTACTTCACCGCGTTGCTGTCCGACCCGCCTATTTTCGGGTTAGCGGGAGGCTCGTCGGCCATCGGAAGCGATGGGGAAATCGGCCATTATGCCGATCAGTTAGGCGCGCTGAACTATACCCACACGTTCAGCCCCACGTTGCTGGGGGAGTTCCGGTTTGGAATCACGCGCTTTGCTCTTACCGGATATCAATACGATGTCGGCCATATGACGGATAATCAGGTCGGCATTCTCGGTCTCAATACCAACAGCGCGCTGACGCAAGGACTCGCTGGCATCAATGTGAGCGGGCCGGTGGGAGGATTCACAATGGGAGACCCCTCGGGCCAGGGTCTTCCGCGCCTGAACTACGACACGCAGTTTGAATGGGACAATAACTGGAACAAAATGGCGGGGCCTCATCAGTTCCGTTGGGGCATCGACGTGATTCGTGAGCGCCAGAACTTCCTGACCGTCAACGAGAGCTCCCGCGGCAACTTTGGATTCAATCAATTGATCACGAGCGACGCCAACATTCCGGGAACGGGACTGGGCATGGCGACTTTCCTTCTGGGCACTCCGTCTGAATTCGACCGCGCCGTTTTCACCCAACTGCCGGCGGAGCGCGACACCCGGTTTGCTCCTTACATCCAGGACAATATCCATGCGAGCCCGAAGCTGACTCTGAATTTGGGTTTAAGGTACGACTACATCGGGCCGTCAACTCCGGCCTTCGCCGGGGGCGGCGTCAACTTTGATCCGCGGACAGGAAACCTGCTGCTCTCCGGATTGGGGCAGGTTTCCCGCACGGCTGACATCAACTCCAATTGGACCAATTTCGAGCCGCGCATCGGGTTTGCTTACCGCGTGTTGTCGAAGACGGTGGTCAGGGGCGGATTTGGCCGAAGTTACTTTACGTCACAATACGGCGGCGGGATTTTTGGCACTCTGTGCTGTAGTTTTCCGGTTCAAACTCGTCAGGACTTGAACCAGGTGAACAGCTTCTTTCCCATTGTGTTTCCTGGCCAGACGACGGGTTATGCTTTCAATCCAAACCAGGCTCTTCCTCCCGCGCCCCTGCCGACCCTCCCCAGTTCGGGCCTTCTGCCCCTGCCGCAGGGCTTGGGGGCATTTGCAATTCCCTTCAACAATCCCACGGCCTACGTGGATTCATGGAATTTCACAGTGCAACAGCAATTGAATCCCAATCTCGTTTTCTCGGTAGGCTACGTCGGGAATGTCGGACGCCACATTTACAACTCATGGGACTTGAACGCCGCAATCCCGGGACCTGGACCCGTTAATCCCCGCCGGCCCTTGAATCCACTGGGTATCGATAGTTCGGTCGGTGAGCGTTGCGATTGCGGAAGCTCCAACTACAATTCACTTCAGGTGGTTTTGGATAAGCGCCTTACGAGCGGATATTCCATCCATTCCGCCTTTACCTGGTCGAAGGCTATGGCATTGCCCTACGGCGGCTTTACAGGCTCCAATATGGATCCCTATGACCGCAACGCCTCCTATGCCCCGATGTACAACAACCGGGCCTTTGTCTGGACTCTGGCCCACGAATGGAATCTGCCTTACGGGCGGGGCCTGCACTGGGGGTCAAATGCGTCAGCCGTAAAGCAGGCCGTGCTGGGCGGGTGGGTCTTTAATGGCATTACGACCGTCATGAGCGGGCTGCCGGTGTTTATCAATTGGAGTGATGCAAGCTCGCTGAATAACGGCGGCGACTTCGGGCAACGTCCGAATCTGGTAGGAAATCCTTTACAGAATATCCCTTCGGGCCGCTGGTACAATCCTGCGGCTTTCGCCAATCCCGGGCTCTATCAATTTGGCAACTACGATAGCGGGGGCATCGTCGGACCTGCTTATTCATCCGCCAATTGGGCGCTTTGGAAACAATTCACGTTCAAGAGTCCCCTCCAGGAGGAGACCACGCTTCAGATTCGGTTTGAGTCGTTCAACCTGTTCAACCACACCAACAAGGCAAATCCTGACGGGACAGCGGATGATTCCACGGCGGGCCAGATCTTCAATGTGCTTTCGCCAATGCGCCAGTTCCAGTTTGGCGTGCGCCTCGTGTGGTGACGCGACGTTCAATGGGTTAGTGAAATCTCTGGGCTGTCATGCTGAGCGGAGCGAAGCATCCCTGTAAAGGATTCACCAATGCAGGGACCCCTTCCTTCGTTTTACTCAGAGTCTGCCCTGAGCGCAGCGAATGGGACCGCCTTCGGCTCCTCAGGATGACAGTTTTGGCGGGTTTTTTCATCAGGTTGTTGATTGTCTGAAGGGTTTCAAAACAGATTCTAGCTGGATCGCGGAGGGTCAAAGATTTCAGTATTGATGAGATTCGGAGGGCGCTTCCCATCGAGCGCGGCAAGCAGATTTTCCGCGGCAACCCGGGCCATGCGCGTGCGAGTTTCTTCAGTAGCGCTCCCCAAATGGGGCAGAAGCACCACATTCTGCATCTTGATCAACTCCGGATGAACCTTGGGCTCATTCTCAAAGACATCGAGGCCCGCACCCGCCAGCCGGCCCGTTTTTAAGGCTTCGACCAAGGCTCCCTCATCCACCACCTGTCCACGCGCAGTGTTGATCAGAATTGCGGTGGACTTCATCCAGCCAAGTTCGCGCGCAGTGACAAGTCGGACAGTCTCGGCCGTAAGCGGCACGTGCAGACTTAGGAAGTCCGATTGCCGGAAAAGGGTCTCACGATCGACATATTGCGCCTTGAACTCGCGCTCAAGCCCTTCGCGCAGCCGATGACGCGCGTGGTAGAGGATTCGCATGGAAAAGCCGGCGGCTCGCCGCGCGACGGCCCGGCCGATATTCCCGAATCCATAAAGGCCCAGGGTTTTCCCGTAAACATCCAATCCCCACAGCAACTGCCACTGCCATCGATTCCAACGACCATCACGAACAAAGCGGTCGCCCTCCACAATCCGGCGAGCGGTTGCCAGCAGAAGGGCAAAGGCGAGGTCGGCGGTCGTTTCTTCGAGAGACCCCGCAGCGTTGGTCACAGGAATGCGGCGCGCGGTGCACGCCGCTACGTCAATATTGTCGTAACCCACGCCCATCTGAGCAACTGCCCGCAGGCGGGGGGCATCCTTCACCACTTTTCCCGTGACCAAAGCCCCTGCCACCATCAGGCCCTCGATACCCTGCTCGCTGCAAATTTCAGCAAGTTCATCAGGAGAAAGAGGCGTATCCTCAGGATGAAAATTCACTTCACATTGCCCGGAGAGGAATTCCTGCACGCTGGGATTCAGCGGCCGCGTGGCGAACACCCTCCATTTTGCAGGTTTCATTTGCCCTTTCCTCATCCTCGTTTTCAAAGCCAAAGGTTGTTGAATTTATCAGAAGAACGATGGAAGCTGCAACACCAGAAGTCAGTAACCGCCAACCCGGAAGGATGGTAGCAGCAGACGATCGACCCGAACGGTGTAACGTCGAATGAGGAGGTCGCATCAGCCATCCCAGGGAATAGAACAGCATGATAAGATGAAGTTTGAAGAAATTCGAACGGGAGGCTATCAATGGCAGTCATGCAAACTCTTACTGAAGAGCGTCAGGCTGGCGCAGGGCACATGACCGACCGGGTGCGTGAGATTCTGAGTTGGTATGAAAGCGACAGCCCCGGAACCAAAACGAATATCGCCCGCCTGCTGAACCATGGGCGACTGGCGGGAACCGGCAAGCTTGTCATTTTGCCCGTGGACCAGGGATTTGAGCACGGTCCTGCGCGGAGCTTCGCTATAAATCCTCCAGGCTACGATCCGAATTATCATTTTGAGCTGGCAATTGAAGCCGGTTGCAATGCTTACGCGGCGCCTCTTGGATTCCTTGAAGCTGCGGCGGCGCGCCATGCCGGAGAGATTCCACTGATTCTGAAGTTGAACAATCACGATGTTCTCCATGCTGATAAAGACCCGATCTCGGCGGTCACAGGCAGCGTCGAGGACGCGCTGCGACTGGGCTGTGTCGCGATCGGGTTCACCATTTACCCCGGGTCGGCCTATGCGAGAGAAATGTATGAGCAGCTTCGCTCTCTCGCGGAGGAAGCTAAACTCCGCGGGCTGGCGGTGGTGGTTTGGTCTTATCCTCGCGGGTCGGGCATGAGCAAAGAGGGCGAAACGGCCATCGATGTGGTCGCCTATGCCGCTCATATCGCCGCTCAGTTGGGCGCGCATATCATCAAGGTGAAATTGCCCACCGCGCATATTGAGCAGGTCGAGGCGCAGAAGGCTTATACGCAGGCTGGCGTTCCCATCGGGACGCTGGCGGAGCGGGTGCGACACGTTGTTCAAAGCTCGTTTAACGGCCATCGCATCGTCATCTTTTCCGGCGGCGCTACAAAAAGCAACGATGAGGATGTTTACAATGAAGCGCGCGCCATCCGGGAGGGCGGCGGGTTCGGCTCCATCATTGGCCGCAATTCCTTCCAGCGGCCCAAAGCTCATGCCGTGAAGTTCCTGGAAACCATCATGCAGATTTACGCTGGCGAGTTGAAATAGCCGCGCTTTAGAGAAAACCGCCTTGATCTTCGGCTTACAACAAAGCGTTACGCGTAAGAAGCACACTCAAGAGACTAGAAGCTGCTTCCGAAATCGCGTCCTGCTTGTGGAGCAGATTACTGAAAAAATGGGGGCTATCATGCTGAGCCCTTCGGCGATGCTCAGCGTAAACTCCGTGGTGAAGGATCGCTCGATTTAGCGAATTCGCTAAATCGAGCGATCCTCCGTCGCCCGCGGCCCCTCAGGATGACAGCTTGGCAGTTTTTCACGAGGTTGTTGATGGTCTGAAAGTTTTAAAACAGTTTTGGGTCTTTCTCAGCGTAGTTTCAAGCCCTTATTCAGCCATTGTAGGATAGCATTTGACTGACCTGAGCCCCACTGCCAAGATTCAACCGGCTCCGCCTCGCGCTGTTATCACCCACATTTCTCCATCCATTGAAGGGGGCCGTTTCGCTGTCAAAAGAGTTGAAGGTGACGCTGTCATTGTAACCGCCGACATTTTCGCCGATGGTCACGATCTGTTGTCAGCCTTGCTGCTTTACCGGCGCCAGGGTGAAAGCGCCTGGAATGAATCACCAATGCAGGAACAGGTAAACGATCTCTGGACGGGAAAGTTCTCCGTGGAAAGATTGGGCGTTTACGAATACACGCTTCAGGCATGGGTGGATCATTTCAAATCGTGGCGGCGCGATCTGAGGAAGAAAATCGAGGCGGGCCAGGAAGTCTCCGCAGATTTGCTAGTGGGCGCGGGGCTGCTCGAAGCGGCCGGCAAGCGGGCCCTTCGGAATGACGCCACAGCCGAGGCCAACAGACTACAGGAGTGGGCTCGGATTCTGCGTGGCGGAGGGCAGCAAAGCAAACGAGAACAGCCTTCAACCCCTGACGCCGCCATCCAGCTTGCTTTAAGCGAAGATGTGGCGACGCTCATGGACCGATATCCGGATAAACGTTTTGCGGTGATTCATGAGCCGCCTCTGCGGATCGTTGTGGACCGGCCCAAGGCGCGGTTCAGCGCCTGGTACGAAATGTTCCCTCGCTCCTGGAGCAGCGCGCCGGGACGCCATGCGACCTTCAAAGATTGCGAAACGCATTTGCCTTACATTGCAGAAATGGGCTTCGATGTGCTTTATCTCCCACCCATTCATCCTATCGGCCGAAGTCACCGAAAAGGGAAGAATAATACCCCCGTCCCAAATCCTGATGATGTCGGCAGTCCGTGGGCTATTGGCTCTGAAGAAGGCGGCCACAAATCCGTGCATCCCCGGCTTGGAACGCTTCAGGATTTCGAGCGATTTGTGGCCAAGGCGCGCGAGCAGGGATTGGAAATTGCTCTGGACCTCGCTTATCAGTGCTCGCCAGATCATCCCTACGTCAAGTCGCACCCGGAATGGTTTTTGCGCCGCCCGGATGGCAGCATTCAGTATGCGGAGAATCCCCCCAAGAAATATGAGGATATCTACCCTTTCAATTTCGAATGCGAGCAATGGCGGAGCCTGTGGGAAGAGCTGAAAAGCGTTGTGCTGTTCTGGATTGAGCATGGCGTTCGCATTTTCCGAGTCGATAATCCGCACACCAAGCCCTTTGCCTTCTGGGAATGGCTGATTCAGGAAATCAAATCCCGTCATCCGGATGTGATTTTCCTCTCGGAAGCTTTCACTCGCCCGAAAATCATGCAGCGTCTGGCCAAGCTGGGCTTCACGCAGTCCTACACCTACTTTGCGTGGCGGAATACCAAAAGGGAGCTGACGGAATATCTTACCGAGCTTACCCAGACCGAGATGCGCGAATACTTTCAGCCAAACTTCTGGCCCAACACGCCTGACATCCTGACCGAATATCTGCAAACCGGAGGAAGGCCGGCCTTCATCGCGCGCCTGGTGCTGGCTGCAACCCTGGCGGCAAATTACGGCATTTACGGCCCGGCTTTCGAGCTTTGTGAAAACAGGCCCTTAACGCCGGGGAAAGAAGAGTATCTGAACGCGGAAAAGTATGAAATCCGATCCTGGGATCTTACGCGTCCTGACAGCCTGAAAGACCTGATTGCGAGGGTTAACCGCGCTCGCCGCGAAAACCCCGCCTTGCAAAGCAACGCCAATCTCAGGTTCCATCAACTCGATAACGATCAGATGATTGCATATTCCAAGGCGACCGACGATCTCTCGAATATTGTGCTGACGGTGGTTAATTTGGACGTTCGATATACTCAATCCGGCTGGGTCGATCTGCCGCTGACGGAATGGGGTCTCGACGCACAAACTCCCTTTCAAGTTCATGATTTGCTGACGGACGCCAGATACGTCTGGCACGGGCCTCGCAACTACGTGCAATTGAGTCCGGCTGCGATTCCTGCGCATCTGTTTCGAATCCGTCGGTGGCAGCGCCGGGAGAATGATATCGATTATTTCGTGTGAGGCGGGGGCGTTCCCTTGAGCGCCTGCGCACTCTGCCCCAAAACACTTCGAACCAACCCAAGTGTGGCGTAACGAAAGTAGATTGACAAAGCCAATGCTCTGTCACCCTGAGCCTAGCGAAGGGTCTCCGCATTACTTTTCAGTGAAATACAGGGATTCTTCCGATTCGCTCCGCTCAGCGTCAGAATGGCAGACGCAAAGATCAGGATGGCCGCCTTCAGAGTTTTTCCAGCAATCGGCTAACACGCCAATTCAGTTATGAACCAGAAGAACTTTCCCTTTGATGACGATCCTCTTTGGTATAAGGACGCCATTTTTTACGAAGTCCACGTGCGGACATTCAAGGATAGCGATGGCGACGGAATCGGCGACTTTCGCGGGCTGATGGAAAAACTCGATTACCTTGAAGAGCTTGGCGTCAATACCCTCTGGCTTTTGCCCTTTTATCCTTCTCCGCTCAAGGATGACGGCTACGACATCTCAAACTATACGGACATTCACCCATCCTATGGAACGCTGGAGGATTTCAGACTCTTTCTCAATGAGGCGCACCGGCGCGGGATGCGTGTCCTCACCGAACTCGTTGTGAATCACACTTCAGATCAGCACCCGTGGTTTCAGGAAGCGCGCCAATCACGCGATAACCCGAGACGCGACTGGTATGTGTGGAGCGACACGCCGGAAAAATATCGCAACGCTCGCATTATCTTTACCGACACGGAGCAATCGAATTGGGCCTGGGATTCGGTTTCCAAGGCCTATTACTGGCATCGATTTTTCAGTCATCAGCCTGACCTGAATTACGATAATCCCGCCGTCCGCGAAGAAGTGTGGAACATCATGAAGTTCTGGCTTGATCTTGGCGTGGATGGCTTCCGGCTGGATGCGGTGCCCTACCTGGTCGAACGCGAAGGCACATCCTGCGAAAATCTGCCCGAAACACACGAAGTTCTTAAATTCCTGCGCCATCGGCTCGATACATTTTATCGTTGCAAGTTCCTGCTTGCGGAAGCCAACCAGTGGCCATCAGACGTCAGGGCCTATTTTGGCGATGGCGACGAATGTCATGTTGCATTTCATTTCCCGCTCATGCCGCGCATGTTTATGGCAGTGCGATTGGAAGATCGTAAGCCCGTCATTGAGATTCTGGAAAAGACGCCTCCGATTCCCGAGACCTGTCAGTGGGGCATCTTTCTGCGCAACCATGATGAGTTAACCCTGGAAATGGTGACGGACGAAGAGCGCGATTATCTCTATGACGAGTATGCCAAAGATCGAATTATGAGGGTGAACGTGGGAATACGCCGGCGTCTGGCCCCCTTGATGGAAAATGACCGGCGCCGCATCGAGCTCCTGAACGGGTTGCTGCTTTCACTCCCTGGCAGCCCCATCATCTATTACGGCGACGAGATTGGAATGGGCGACAACGTTTACCTTGGCGATCGCAACGGCGTTCGCACGCCCATGCAGTGGAACGGAGGATGGAATGCCGGCTTCTCTAATGCCGATCCGGAGATGCTTTACCTGCCTCTCATTTCCAATGCCCTCTACGGTTATCAGGCCGTGAACGTGGAATCGCAAAGAAGATCGATGCATTCGCTGCTTTCCTGGATGAAGCAGATCATCCGCATCCGCAAATCCAGCCGCGTCTTCAGCCGCGGATCGCTTGAATTCCTGAATCCGGCGAATCATCGCGTACTGGCTTATATTCGGGAGGCGGGTCAGGATAAGTTTTTGGCGGTGAACAATCTTTCGAGCTCCGCCCAGGCGGTCGAGCTGGATCTCAGGCGTTTCCAGGGATTGATTCCCATTGAAATGTTTGGCGGCAACCCCTTTCCCCGTGTCAACAATCGTCCTTATCTTCTAACCCTAGGCCCATACCAATTTTTCTGGTTCAAATTGAGGAAGCTCTGACGATTCCGGCCTGATCAGGACCTTGCTGACCGCCGATGTCCACCTCATCCTGGCCAGCGTGCCCGCGCCCGGCAGGCAGACCCTACAGGCTGGACTGGGGCAATCTGCTAAAATCTAAACCTTCAGCAGCCCATTAAGGAGCACCCCTTGGCGAAAGGGACATTTCTTTCTGACGACTTTCTGCGTCAACTGACAGCGGTGGGCGAGGTGGATATCCTTGTGGGCGTTCCTACCTCAAATAACCGCAAAACGATCGAGCACGTCGTCAGCGCGATTCAGATTGGCCTGGTCAAATATTTTTCACGGGCGCGAACGGTCTTGATCAATCCCGATGCGGGTTCGCGCGACGGCACTTCCGAGCTTTTGCGCAACGCTTCCCTTCCCGACTTCCGAACTGCGCTCGCCACTCCCCCGCTTCGGACGATGCATACGGTGACCACTCGATATCACTCCAGCCTTGGCCCAGGCGGAGCGCTCCGCCTGATCCTGGCGGCTGCTGACCTTCTGCGCGCCAAGGCTTGTGCGATCGTTTCTCCGGACCTAATCAGCATTACGCCTGAATGGGTTGATGCGCTG
Organism: Acidobacteriota bacterium; assembly: GCA_902812415.1. GTDB lineage: Bacteria > Acidobacteriota > Terriglobia > UBA7540 > UBA7540 > RH2-MAG17b. Next base: position 13,231 of record CADDZJ010000055.1, on the reverse strand, counting down.
ATTCGCCCCATTTATCACGAAGGCTACGATTACCTGGCACCCATCTATCAACGCCAAAAATTTGACGGATTGCTGATTAAGAATATCCTGTCGCCCCTGATCAGCGCTGTCTATGGCTACCGCATTGAGGAACCGGTGGGTGGAGAATTCGGACTTTCCGGAAACCTGGCTTGCGATCTTTTAGGGCAGGATCTGTGGCACGAAGACTTCATCCGTTACGGCGCGCCGGTCTGGATGACGGCGACGGCGCTATCTGGAAATTACCGCTTGTGTCAGTCATTCCTGGGCCCCAAAATTCAATCATCGAATCAAGTTGAGGTGGGCCTCGCCGATACGATTCAACGCGTCGTTGGAGCGCTGTTTCGGTCGCTGGAGATGCACGAACCCCAATGGATCTCACGAAACGGGTCTCAAACCGTGCCGACGTTCGGCTTTCAGTCGGAATTGGATCTGGGCCCGCTTCGAGTCAACCGCAAGAAGATGTGTGACATGTTCCGCACGGGGGTCGCTGAGCTTTTCTCCATTCTGGGAAAGATCCTCTCGCCCGCCACGCTCGCCAGCATCCAGCAAGTTGCGCAGAGCGATGAAAGCTGCTGCCATTTCACCGACGAGCTTTGGGTCAAAACCGTCTACGAGTTTGCAATTGCATACCATCATTCAGTCATGAACCGCGATCACCTGCTGCAAGCGCTGACGCCCATTTATCGCGGCCGAATCAGTTCCTACCTCCTGGAAAATCATGGAGCCAGCTTCCAGGAGTTGAAGGCGCGTATTGAATCGCTGCGCGTTCGGTATGAAAATCTCAAGCCCTATTTCATCACAGGCTGGCGCGCCAAAGCGTGAGGTGAGTTATGGAAAATATTCTCGTCAATAGTTTAACCACGACTTTGCAGAATTTAAGCGGGATGATCGCGCATTTTCTGCCCCGCCTGATCGCCATGATCGCGATTATCGTGATCGGCGGCATCATCGCCTGGATTCTGAAAGTCATCGTGCGGCGCTTCCTCTGGTTCGTGAAGTTTAACCAGATTTGCGAGGCCACAGGCTTCACGCAAATGCTTGCCAAAGCTGCGCTGCCCTCGCCTACCGAACTCCTGAGCCGACTTGTTTTCTGGGTGGTTTGGGTAAGTTTTTTGCTCTTTGGTTTCAACGCGCTCGAAATCGCCCCGCTCCAGGAGGAGATTTCCAGATTCTTTCTCTTCCTGCCGCAAATCTTTGTTGCGATCGTGATTCTCTTTGTCGGCGTCCTGGCAGCCAATTTCTTTGGGCGCGCCACGCTCCTGACGGCGGTCAACACCAACTGGCCCTCGCCGCGCTTACTGAGCAGCATCGTACGGTTCCTGATCATTACCTTGGCCGTGACCATGGCTTTGGAACGAATCGGGCTGGGTCGCGGAGTGGTCGAAATCGCCTTTTCAATTGCCTTTGGCGCCGTCATGCTGGGGCTGGCGCTCGCCTTCGGACTCGGCGGACGCGACGTGGCCCGCAAACTCCTGGAACGCCATTTTCTGGAAAACGAGGAGAAAGAAGATGATCAGGATGGCGGAATTTCGCACCTTTAGCCCGCTGTTGAGCGAGGCAAGCCAATTGTGACGTTGACTGATCGTGTAGGGGCGGACGGCGCCCGCCCTGAGCGCATGCCATGCGCCTCTACAGTCATTTTCCGCGTTTGTATTTCGTTAGGGCTTTTTGAAGGGCGTCCTCATGAAATTTGAACAGAGACTGCAAGCGGCCTATGCGGAATGCCAACGCATCAGCCGGCGGCACTACGAAAACTTTCCCACAGCCTCTCGCCTTGTGCCGCGCGATAAACGCGATGCCCTTGCAGCCATTTACGCCTTTGCGCGCGCGGCAGACGATTTTGCCGATGAGCCAGGCGCCGAACGACCTCTCCGCCCTGAGGAACGCCTTCAGGCGCTTGCCGGATGGCGCGAGCAACTGAATGAATGCTTTTCAAAACCGCTCGGCGAGATTTCGCATCCCATCTTTCTGGCTCTGGGCGACGCGGCGCGCCGATACAAGCTGAGTCTGACCAATTTGGACAATCTGCTGCGGGCCTTCGAGCAGGATGTGCGCCAAAACCGCCATCCCAATTTCGATTCGCTGCGGGCTTATTGCGCCTGCTCGGCCAATCCAGTTGGGCGTCTGGTGCTGGAGCTCTTCGATTATCGCGATCCGGAATTGTTTGCGCTTTCGGACCGCATCTGCACGGCGCTTCAGCTTGCAAATTTCTGGCAGGATGTCGCCGTCGATCTTTCCCGCGACCGGGTTTATCTGCCGCTCGATGACTTGGCGCGATTCGGCCTGACGCTCGCGGAACTTCAGGAATTCCTCGCTGCAAAGAAAGCCATCACGGAAGAACGCTGGCGCCAGTTGATGGCTTTTGAGGTTGCGCGGACGGCCGAAATTTTTGAGCAGGGCCGAGCGCTGCCGGAGCGTGTAGGACGTGAGCTTCGCCGCCAACTGCGCCTTACCTGGCTGGGAGGAATGTGCATTCTCGAAAAAATTCGCGCCGTTCATTACGACGTTTTCCGTCAGCGCCCCACGCTCCGTGCGGCAGATTTCGCGCGACTCTACTTCAAGTCCTGGCTCAGGTTCGGGAACCATGCGGCGGGGAATTACTGAAGAAGTCTGCAAAGCAAGCGCGGTGACGGTTTTATATTGCCATTAGTCCGGCAAATTTCATTTTCAATAACTCCGCTGCGGCATGAAGCCGCCGTTGCATGTTTTTAGTTCTCTCAAGAAGATCAGAAAGAACGGATACTCTCATCATCATGCCCCCGGCCCCGAAACACTTTACCGATTCCAAGACCACAAACTTCTACTATTCCTTTCTGTTCCTTCCCCGCGAAAAGCGCCAGGCGATTGAGGCCGTCTACGCCTTCGCTCGCCGCAGCGACGACGCCGCAGATGATCAACGCGCTCCAAAGGACGCGATGCGCGAGATGGATCGATATCGCATATTGCTCGACCAATGCTATCAGGGTCGCGAATCAGACCTGGATAGCCCGGCGCTGAAAGCTCTTGCCGAGGCCATTCACCGCTTCAAGATTCCCCGACAGCCTTTTGAGGACCTCCTTCTGGGTCTCGAAATGGACTTGCGGATGGATCGCGCCTCAACCCTTTATCGTACTTTTGAAGAGCTTGAAGTCTATTGCTACCGCGTTGCCAGCACGATCGGCCTGATCGCGATTGAAATCTTTGGATATCGCAACTCCCAGACGCGCGAATACGCCGTGAATCTCGGAAAGGCATTACAGATGGTCAACATCCTGCGGGACATTCAAAGCGACGCCCGACGAGGGCGGGTTTATCTGCCGATGGAAGACCTCGATCGCTTTGGAGTCGATCCTGGCGGGTTTGCCGAAGGCTGCTATGGCAAGCCTTTCATCAATCTGATGCGCTTTGAATCGGAACGAGCGCGCCACTATTTCAGCGAGGCGCAACGGCTCCTTCCCCCGGAAGATCACGCCTCCATGAAGCCGGCGGAAATCATGGGCGCCATTTACTGGCGGCTGCTGCGGCAAATTGAGAAACGCGCCTACAATGTATTTGGCGGCGCTGCGCGACTCTCGCGCCCCACGAAGCTCTGGACAGCGCTTAAAGTCTATTGCGGCGCGGAGTGGCGCCGGTAAGGGAACTGCAGGCCAGTAACCGCCCTTCATACCGATACGGCAGCTTATAGATATCTTCGACGATCACCTGAATGTAACCTCAACGCGGACAGGTCCGTGCGCGTGGTTCAGGGTGACCGTGGATGCCTGAACGGCTTTGATCGGCTGCTTATTGACCCGAGCCGACGTGATTACATGGCCTTTTCCGATCGGGAAACGCGCGATGGCATTCAGAGAGGTCGCTGACGCGGTCAGCTCTAATACCATTTTCCCTGCCGCGGGATAGCTCAAACGGAATGAGACCGCCCCATTGCCGAGTGTGGTCGGCGCGTTCTGCACATCAATATGTTCGCCCACTTCGATCCAATCCGCAGGAATGCCTGAAAGCAAATAGAGCGCGCGGCCCTTTTCGCGCAACAGTATGTCTCGAACCAGGTTCACCAGATTGGCATTAGCCCAGGCCTCGGGCATATCGCCCGTGCCCATCTGGTCTTTAATCTTCCTAGCATGAGGAGAGTTGGCGCAGGCAACAGGCAAATTTTGATCCACCCGGATTTCTTCCTTCCAAACCTTGGTGGTGTAGGAATGATTCAGAGCCGCCACCAGCATGTTGATCGTTTTCTGAATTTCGTCGCGGCGCAAGTAAGTTTCGGCCACATTCATGGACTCTCCCGGCCAGACGCCGCTTGGCCCCATCCATGCCATGTTCGTGGGCAGTCCCTGCAGTTCGGAGCGTTCCATGCGAGTGAGAATTCCGGTCACAAGAGGATCGTCAGGAGAAAACAGGCCGGTGGGATAGACGGCCAGAAAGCTCTGCGAAATTGCGGCTTCGGGATATGTGGGCATGGCAGGCAGATAAGGCGGTTCCCCGGTTTCAAACTGGATGGAACGATGAATTGCGGTGAGAATCGCCCGCCGGTAGTCCGCATATTCATGAGACAACCACGCTGAGTCTGACGAATGACCTAATTCCGCAGCGGCCTGCCATGCACACTTCACGGCATAAAGCGCCATCACGTTGGCGGGGAAATTGTGACCTTCCGGAAGCCCGCTGTCGCCGTACCCCCATGGCAATAAACCCCACCAGTAAGGCTTTTCGCCCGGCTTGAGCGGCGGATTCGGCTCTTTTCTGCAACTCCAGGGAATCTGGCGATTAATAGGCTTCGATCCCCGCGGAGCCTCAGCGGGCACTTCTGTTTCTTCGCGGTGGAACTGAATCCATCGAGCCGCAGCGAGCAAGTATGGATAGGCTTGTTTCAGCCAATCTTTATTGCGGGTAAAGAGATAGTAATCCCAGACCGCAGCCGCTTCACCACCTGTGTTATCCCATGAGGGCCAACCGCTGATGGGCGGCCCATCCCATTCGCCGTCATCTTCCTGCAGTCGGAAGGCGTGTTGAACGGTCTCACCGGCAATATTGAGATATCCGCTGACCTCCATGGCTCTCGCCTGGAAGTACTCGCCGCGCCCCCAATATTGCCGATAGCCCGCTGGCCCATCCAACGCCCACAGGTCTCCTTGCGGGCCGCGCTCAGTGAGGATAAAAACGTAGGCCAGTGAGGAGTAGAAGAAATCCTCGATTTCTTTTTCGGGCAAATCGATTTTGATGCCGCGACTCCAGAACCTCTGCCAGGACTCAACGGCTTGGTTGAGCAAGCGCGCGGCAGGCACGCGCGCAAGCGACGTGCGGTTCTTTTCGAGGAAATTGTAAGGCCGTTTCAGAACCAGCGCCTCAGAGGAGCGAGCCGGAATGGTTACGCGCCAGACGAGCACCAGGTCATGCGCATCCGGAGAAAATCTGCCCGCCTCAGACTCTCCGAGCGCCACAAGATATCCATCCTGCGTAGCCAGCGCCGGGCCGTCAGCAAACGCCGGCAGGTTTCGCCGCTTGCCGCTCATGCGCGCTTCGAGGGTTAGAGGCGCAGCGCTGGGGTTGGTGAATGTGATCTGAACCACATCCAGGCCCTGGCCGCCCATTTGCGTCGAAAACGCCAGCTCTTGCGCGCTCAGCCCATTCGCTTCAAGGCGCGTGACAATGAAGGGATATCGATTCTGATAAAGCTGCTGGCTTGTAACTCGGAACGGCGCTTCGGAACCCGAGGCAGAAACCCAAAACAATTGAATGGCGAGTTCGCCGTCCAATTGCGCGCTGAAGCCAAAAGGCACGTCCAGAGGGCGGCGCTTCAGACTCCATTGGGACCAATGCAGGTTGCCATCTTTATCCACAACGGTTTTATGGCTGCCCATAGGCAGGCCGATCAGGCTTTGGGCATTCAGGTTGGCATATTGATGGGTAATGTGGAGAGCGATATGTCCCTGCACCGGAATGGACAGAACCAGCAGAACTACAAAGCAAAAGCTCGCTCTCGTTTTACCCATGAAATTCTTCCTGATTTATAAACGACTGCGAATGATATTGATTTGCTTTTTCTGTAAGCTTCGCTGAGTTTGGCATGAGCCGAAATACAGAGATTCTTCGCTGCGCTAGAATGACAAATACAGGCTCAAGGCGACGGGCCATCGGCTTGGTCAATCCATTTTTGTTACGCCGCGCTGGCTGAAACGCCGTTCGAGATCCCCATTGAACTGGTAATTCGCTCCTGCATGGGTTTTCAGGGCGATGATTCTCTCACCATAGCGAAGCCTGCACAGGTTGCCGAGCCTGGAGAAAATCATCGCTGACTTCAGCTTGTTCTTCTTCCATTCCACTCCCACTTCAAACCCGCCGCGAGCGCAAAGCCCGCTCGCGCTGCCATTCGGCCAAGCCGCCGGCAACGCCGGCAACAGATGAATCTCTCCCTCATGGCTTTGCAAGAGCATTTCGGCAATTCCGGCAGCGCCTCCAAAGTTCCCATCGATCTGAAACGGCGGGCCAAGGTTCAGCATGCTGGGAAGCGTTCGTTCTGAAATCAGCGCGGCGAGGATCTGGTGAGCATGATCGCCATCGCGCAGGCGCGCCCACAGGCAGATTCGCCAGGCGCGGCTCCAGCCGGTTGAGCCGTCGCCACGAAGTTCGAGCGATTTGCGCGCTGCCGCGGCCAGTTTTGGAGTGCCTCCCAGCGTGATCGTGCTGCCGGGGAAAAGTCCATAAAGGTGGGAGCAATGGCGGTGATGCGGATCAGTCTCTTCATAATCCTTGATCCACTCCTGCAATTGGCCTCGCTTCCCTACCTGCAACGGCGGCAGGCGGCGCAAGGTGCGCTGAAGCGTGTCGCGGAAATCCAGATCAACCCCTAATCGCTTTGCCGTCTCAATCAACGCCCGGAATAACTGCTGAATCAATTCCAGGTCCATGGAACAGGCATAAGTCAGCAGCCCTTTGCTTCCATCCGGCAACCGGTAGCTGTTTTCAGGCGAAAAAGATGGATTGGTGACGAACGCTCCGGGACACGCAGTTCCCGGCGGCGCTTCCACCAGAAAATCGAGAACGAAGCGGGCAGCTTCCTTCATCACCGGGTAGGCGCGCTCGCGCAGAAAGTTGAGGTCGCCGCTGAATTCGTAATGCTCGTAGAAATGTGTCGCCAGCCAGACAGCGCCCATCGGCCACACTCCCCAGGGGCCATCACACGGCGCGGTCGCACGCCAGAGATCGGTGTTATGGTGCAAAACGAAACCATCGCATCCGTAATGCACTCTGGCCGTTTCCCTTCCCGGAGCGCGCAGGCTATCCACCAGGTCAAGAAGCGGCCCGTGGCACTCAGGGAGGTTTGCAACCTCGGCGGGCCAGTAATTCATCTCGACATTAATGTTGCTCGTCCATTTGCTCCCCCACGCAGGCCACAGATCCTGGTTCCAGATGCCCTGCAAGTTAGCCGGAAGTCCGCCAGGGCGCGAAGAAGAAATCAGCAGATAACGACCGAACTGAAAGTAAAGCGCGGCCAACTGGGGATCGTTTCCCGTGGAATAGTTCTTAATGCGAATATCGGTAGGCTGGTCGCTGAGTTGAGTTGATCCCAAACTTAAGCTCACTCGCCGGAAAAGTTTCTGATAGTCCGTCACGTGAGCTTTCCGAAGCCGCTCGAAGGATTTTTGAGCCGCCGCTGCCAGGCGTTTTTCTACGATCGAGGCAGGATCACCGTCGATGTTCTTATAGTTCTTGTAGCTCGTATCCGCCGCGAAAATCAGCGTCGCCGAGTTTGCACCGCGAACTTGAAGGGTATTTGCATGGCGAGAAACTTCGCCGCCCGTTGCACGCACCTGCAAGCGTCCCTCAAATTTAAGGCCAGGACCATTCCATGAAGCGTCATATTTCTTTGGCGCCACGCGCGCGCCAAGCTGACCGGCAATCTTCAAAGTGTTCTGGCCAAGAATAACGCTTTGCCATTCTGGCTGAGGGCTGGCTAACGAAAGATCAAAACCAAGCTGGCCCGGCTGACTACACGCGAGTTGCGCCACCAGCGCCTGCTCTGGATAAGAACAGAAAATGGCTCGCGTGAAGAGAGCACCCCCGATTCGATAACGCACATTGACGATGGCCCGCTCGAGATCGAGTTCGCGGAGGTATCCCCTGGCCTCGGTGTGATTGGGGAAAAGCAGCTTGAGATCGCAGAAGGGTTGATAAGGCTGAAGGCGCGAGGGAATTCCTAACATGAGTTCGGCGAGCTGATCGGCTTGAGCGATCTCACCGTTGAAAATGAGTTCACGCAGCGCGCTGAGATGCTTCTTTGCGTCAGGATTGTCGTAATCGTGCGGGCCGCCCGCCCAAAGCGTCTGCTCGTTGATTTGGAGGCGCTCGTCTTGCACCTGCCCAAACACCATCGCCCCCAGCCGCCCGTTGCCAATAGGCAAAGCTTCATCCCATCGGGTTGCCGGTTGTAGATACCAGAGACGCAGGGGCTCACGCGAAGCGACTTGCGGCTCGGCAGAAGGAACCTCTGTGGCATCGGCTTTTTCTTGCGACGAGGAGATAGCGATCCCGCCGAGCGCGGCGCTCACCCACCCAGCAGCAGACCCTTTCAGAAACTCGCGCCGGGAAAATGCTATTCCTCGTTTTCTTTGGTTGGTCATTGGGTGCTGAAAATTGCGTCGGGATTCCAGCCGCTGATCACAAAATAGGGAGTCTGTTTCAGAAAATCAGGGTAATGGGCGGCGTTCCCATCGGTATCGACAGCCTTGAAATAATAAAGGATGCCCTCCGGCGTCAGAGGCGCCTGGGCCGTGTAGCGGCCCGCGCCGGCGGCATGCATTTCCAGTTCAATCCAATCGTAGTAGGAAGGCATCCGCTTGTGATACACGAATACTCCGGCAATTGGAGCTTTAGCCTGGACATCAACGGTCAGGCTCACTGTAGTTGCCCGGATTTGACCGGCAGGCGGCGTGTGATGGATGACCGGTTTTGACCGATTGCTGGTGACAAACACGCGATAAGGCGGTCGCTCTTCAATCGTGCTTCCATAATGCCCTGAAGTCCCCGGTTCCACCATCAGAAAGTATTCGAGGCGCCCGGGAATCAGCGAAGCCGCCGGAATCTCACTCGTCCATGTTCGTTCAAACTTGTTCTCGAACTGAAGAGCGATGCGCTGATAAGGAGCATTCCTGGAATTGCGAAAATAAAGCGCCAAGCGCTCGCTCGCAGATCTTTTCGTGGGATAAGTGGCCGTAATCCGCAGGGCCTTTCCGGGCTCTGCCTGGAACGGAGGAATGTGCCCGATCACAACTAGATGTTCGCCAAGCATTTTGCGGAAGTCCGCTTCCATCTCGTCGATCTGCTCCATGTCAGCGCCCAGACTTCTGCCCTCGTCCCGCCAGCGGAAATGCGGGACCCCCATGCGGATGTATTCCGGGACATATCCATAGTGTTTCTCGGTAATGCGCGAAAGCTGATCCCAGGCTGCCGCCGCCTGCTTGAGATATTCGTAAGCCTTGCTCAGCGAGGGATGATCGTAAGTTTGCCGGTAGAATTCGAGATGAACGGTCGAAAGAATTCGATTCTGATAATACCGCCCCAACCAGGCTACGGCCTCAATGTCCATGCGGAGACAATCAAGCTCTTTCGAGGCGCGCGGGCTGAGGCGCCCGACTTGCGCGATTTTCGTTTCGCTCGCCTCCGCCGCTGATTGGAGATAATCCGCGGCCTCAAACGGCGTCATCCTGCCTGTTGGAAGACCTTCAAGGCGAAGCTTTATGTAGCTCGGGGGGTCAGCCATTGCGGTCGGATCGAGCGTATTCACTTTCAGAAAGTCATCGTTATTTCCCCCATAAGGAACCAGCCGCTCGCCTTGCCAGAACCGGCCGCGAACGGTTAAGGCATGGTCTCCGGTCTCGAACTCGGGAGCGAAATTCTGATGGTCAAGTCCCACGTTGTGGTAGGAATAAATGAACGGAACGATTTTGCTGCTTTCTGTCAGGGCCTCGTAAGCAGCCGGGCCTGCTTCAGGTCCGAAGTGGCGCTCAAATTCAGCTTGCCAAACGTGGTCGGGAGTATCAGGATCATACGCGGTTCGTCCCCAGATTAAATGCCAGGCCCACTCGCGCTGATACATCCATTTGTAAAACCGGTGGTCGGTTTTCGGATTATTGTGGAGATAGTCGGCTGCCGGGCAATATGCGTCCATCGGCTCCATTGAAAAGCCGGCGCCCTCACCAAACCGGCAACTGCGCACTGTTCTGCGTGCGAACTCGGGCCAGCCCCAGGTGAAGACCCGATGCGTGCCGTGAGCGCGAATTTGCCAGATGATCGAATAATCGCGGGGATAATCGGTGTAGCCCTCATAAGATCCGCTCGGGGGATACTCCCGCCCGCCGAGCACCGCCTGATAAGGAAGCCCCAGTTGCTCGCCGTTGTACTTGATCTCGATGTAGAGAGGACGCCCTATAGACCTGGCAAGAGCGCGCACCTTCTGCGGGTCGGTGAGCCAGGTGCGGACGTAAACGTTCAAGGTTTTGGGAAACTCCTTGAGGGCTTCCAGGTACGTGGTGTTATAGAAATCCTCCGGCTGTCCCGATTCACCAATCCGGAATCCAAACATCCATAGTTCAGGCACATCTCGCAGAAAGGCGGTCACGGCCTGGCGCGTATATTGCGCAACCGCCGGGCCGCGCAGGAACTTCTGGTGCACGGGAACCCAGCGCTGGTCTTTTCCGAACCGGCGCGTCTTCCATGGGCCAATCGGCGGAGACGCCACGTAGTTCATGTAGCCCACCTTGATTCCGCGATTGGCCGCCCTGCGAACGATTTGCTGAAAGCGCGCCATGTTCCTGCGGGCGCGATCCGGGCCGACTCCCACCTGAGGTAAATCCGGCAGGCTCACAAAATAGGAAAAGCCGTTGGGAAAATCGAGCGTCACGGCATCGCAGGGGCCATGAATATCAAGGAAGTTGTAACGATTGCGAGCCATCATTGCCAGGAATCCCGTCCAGAAGTCGTCATACCAGAAAGCGCCGTCTGGCTCATCAATGTCCTGGGTTGTCAGGAACATGTTGATGCCTCGAATCCTGAGATACGGAGATTTGCTCACGGACTTGATCTGCCCTGCCAGATCAGGGCCCGCGGCTTGATCGATTTGTTCCGCCAAGTCCAGCGCGCCATACATCATTCCCACCTCGTCGCTGCCCTCGACCACAATCTCCCTGCCGGAAGTCCTTGAGATGTAATAGGATTCCGGCCTGGCCGGAACGGCAACCCGTCCTGGTCTGTCCGGAGGATCAGCTTTGTCGCCAGGCTGCCTTAGGATAATGCTGACGGATTTCCCGGAAGGCGCCGACGTCGGGACTGCCTGAAACCCTCTCCTTTCGAGTGACTGCTTGAGTTCTTCGCCGCCAAACTTTCCCGGCGCAGAAATGTCTCTGGCATGTACAATCTCAGCTATACCAAGCCGGCCGGGCGATGCGCTCGGAGGCGCAGGCGGTTCCTGAGCAAAGGAGCGAATTACTTTGAGCCCCAGCGCGCCTGCTGGACCTGAAAATAAAAATCCTCGGCGTGATAACCGACTTAACTTCCGTTTTGAGTGATCTTCAACCATGGGCTGTGTGTCCCTTAACAAAGAGGAATATTTCTAATCGAACGGGTTTTCACGGTCAAGAAATATTTCCGCAAGTCTTGAAATTCTTTACGAACTCTATAGAATCCCCAGTGTGATAACCGCAACGCAACGCGGCATTGCCGCAACCGAAATGACCACTCAGTGATCTCTGTGCTTCTAAAGCCTCAACACAGAGGGCACAGAGCATCTCTGTGCCCTCTGTGTTAAAGCTTTCCTGAAAACAGCGACCACAAAAAAGCTTGCTAAAAAAACAAGTATTTAAGGACTTACAATGCTGACATCGAAGAGTGATCCGTAGATTTATGAAAGACCTCATTCAATCCTCCAAGCCGGACAGAGTGCGCTCGAAAGCGGCGCCGTTCCCGATGCCGCAAGTGTGCTTGCTCGATGGCCCGTTCAAGCAAGGCATGGAAATCAACGCCGGCTACTTGCATCGGCTGCCCAATGACCGGCTGCTTCATATGTTTCGCATCACCGCGGGAATGCCGAACCGCTGGGAGGCAAAGAAAATCCACGCTGCGAATTGCGCGGGCACTTTTCCGGCGGGCATTACCTCTCGGCCTGCGCGCTCACCTACGCCAGCGCGGGCGATGAGGAGCTTCGGAGAAAGGCGGACGAGCTGATTCAAGAACTGGCCCGCTGCCAGAAGGCGCACGGCAACGGCTACTTGAGCGCATTCCCTGAAGAGTTTTTCGACCGTTTGCGCGAAGGCAGACCGGTGTGGGCGCCCTTTTACACGCTGCACACGATCATGGCCGGCCACCTGGATATGTACGTTCATGGCGGCAACGAGCAAGCGCTGGCCACGCTGGAAGGGATGGCAGACTGGGTAGGCCGCTGGGTGAGTTCGCTGCGCGACGAGCATATGCAGCGAGTGCTGGAGGTTGAGCACGGCGGCATGCTGGAAGCGCTCTTGAACCTCTATGCGGTGACCGGCAAAGAACGTTATCTCCGAACGGCTCTGCGCTTCGATCATCATGCTTTCTTTGATCCGCTGGCGGGGCGACTCGGCGGCAAAGATTTAACTCCCTCGATGGTCTGCCTGGGATATAGCTCCAATCCGGCCCGCAAGCCTATCCCGGTTCCTTCCATTCAGGTTGACCCCCGGCATCCCACGGGCTGGGTCGAACCCGTAGTCCATCAGACCCTCTCCTTCCGCACGGTTGGACAAAAACAGATTCTCTCTCTCATACCTCTCTATCAACTTTCGGGCGAACGATACGTGGTCTACTGGAAAGTCCAGTCAAGTGCCGCATAGAAAACATGCCTTTCAAAAAAATTTTGCTTGACAATTCAGATTTCGTGTGGTTTATTTTCGTCATTAATTTTGTAGGAATCAACCCTGAGCATGGAGGGGTTATGCGGCTCAGAACGTTTTTGCTGATTGCAACGGGGGGGCAGCGATAGCCGCCGCCTTCCTGCTTCGATATCCTTCCCGGGTCCACGCTCAACCCGCGCTTCAAACTCCATCACAGCTCGCGGCCACTCCCTGTTGCGGCCAGGGCGTTGCGCCCCGCGAACTGGACTTTCCCTACTACAACCTTCGTGACGGGTCTCAGTCTACGCTGATGCTGGTCAGCGATTCGCCGAAACCGATGGACTTTACTCTCTCGGTGCGAAGCTCACTCGGCCAGA
>CADDZJ010000054.1 GCA_902812415.1 Acidobacteriota bacterium | reverse complement strand
ATGGCGTAGCAATTCTACTTGCGAGGCCGCGGGGTCTTGAATCGAAAAGCACAACTAACCGCCCTGCGGCCATGCCGCCAAATCTTGCGTTCAGTTTCTTAGCGGGAGGATCAAGAACCATGCGCCGAATAACTTCACCGGCGGAAGAAACTACATAAACGATGGGTGGATCGCTGGCGCGAAGCAGATATACGTTTCCATCAGCGCCCGGAACCGCTCCTCCCTCGCCGACGCTCATGGCAAGCGCATTATCCTCCCGTGTAGGTCCGCTTAAGCTGACGCTAAATTCCTTGGCTGCTGCTTTTCTTGTAATATCCTCAGGAAGTGACACTTCTTTCAGCAACTGACCGCGTGGATCAAAAGCTGCGGTCAAAGGCCCGCTGAAAAGACTTGACTCACCGCCTGCTTTGCTCAGAGTCTGCGGGCCAAGCTTGACCCCGGTAAGAAGGAAATCATGGGTGGGAAACACTGCAATATGGTAGGGAAGAAAGTCTTTCTCGTGCGCTTCAACCGTTTGTTGATATACTCCTTCCTCGTTGAATTCGACAATGAATACCTGGTCGGATTTCCCGCGAACCAGTAGAAAGACGTTGTCTCCAGGACCAACCGCAAACGATTGAAGGAAGCCGCGCTTGACCTCAGGGTTGGGAACGGAGTCGAGACCGAATCGTTCCAGGACGCGGCCTTCTGCGGACAACTTCGCAATGGGCATCGCGCTCCCCAGCCCCTGCAAGTAAATCTCTCCACCGGGCTCGCACCATGAGTGCACGGAGCCACCCTCCCAGCCTGAAACAGGAAACTCGTCGATGGGGTAAAGGAGAGGTATTTCCTGAGGCTCTATCCGTGCGGAAAAGGCGACGAGAAAGAGAACAATATACGTAAGCGCACGCATACTTGTGACCTCCACTGCATAGCGCGTTAATGGTAGCGCTCGGTTCAATCGAGCGTGGTTGCGCTGACGTGGCCGTAGCTATTGCGGTCTTCGCAACAGGATGTATAGGGATTTGGGACTTCTTGGTGGTTCTATTCGGATTGACACGTGCAGTATTGGAAGTTGTGCTCGTACACCCCGCACTCGATTCAGCCATCAAAGTAAAACCATTCTCCAGCCGCGAAGTGGAAGGACGAACGGTGCAGCTCCCGGTGTTACAGGAGTTGCAGTAGAAGTTTCCACAGCATACGTAACCGCAGCCAGTGCATGTGGTACATTGCGAGTCAAATTGCACGGCTCTGCATTCATAAACATCGACAGAGCCTCCGCAGGGGCAAATCTATGTATAAACATAATACGCTGCCGAGCAGCCGGACAGTCTTTGCCCTACCAAAAGCGCGCTGGCAGCAAGAAGTAACACTGTTATCTTCATGCTGATCCCTCCTTTCCAGCATTCAGTGCGTGGGAAATATTGTGGATGAAAAAATGCTACGGCGTAAGCAATTCGGTGTCAAGAATCTATGACATTAGAAAACGCAATTGACCCAAGCGCCCGTCCGCCATAGAATCAATCGGCTTCGTTCCATACAGGAGAGGATCATGCGACATGTCCATTCACGAAGAAGCTTCCTCAAGAATATTTCGGGTTCTTTGGCCGCGTGGCCGTTCGCTTCCCGCTTTGCCCAAAGCCTGACATCGCCGTTTCCAGGTAAATTCCATGCTACCTGGGATTCGCTTTCAAGTTATCAAGTCCCTGACTGGTATCGCGATGCGAAGTTCGGCATCTTCCTCCACTGGGGCGTTTACTCAGTCCCGGCCCATGCCAACGAATGGTATCCCCGGCTGATGTATCGCAGGGAAAGCCCTGTGTTCGAGTGGCATCGTGAGCATTGGGGACCGCAATCGATGTTCGGATACAAGGACTTCATCCCTTTGTTCCGGGCGGAGCGTTGGAAGCCCGATGAATGGGTGGACCTGTTCAAACGAGCTGGAGCGAAGTATATCGTTCCTGTCGGCGAGCATCATGACGGTTTCCCGATGTACGACTCCCACTTGACGGAGTGGACAGCCGTCCGGATGGGGCCGCATCGCGACGTAGTGGGTGAACTGGCTCGTGAAGTGCGGAACCAGGGATTGAGGCTGGGTATCTCTTCGCACCGCGGCTTTAATTGGTCCTATTACACATTTGAGAAGGACTTTGATACAGATAATCCGCGTTATTCCGGCCTTTATGGAAAAATTCATGCGCCCACGCCGCTGGTCAGCAACGAGCACGGTGAGCTTCGCCAGACCGCTTCGCAGGGTTTCCTGGAAGACTGGTATTCGCGCTGCGTAGAGATGGTTGACCTATACCATCCGGACGTTTTCTATTTTGATTGGGCGATGGGGGCGCCGGAGTTTGAGCCTTATCGCCGTCAATTCCTGGCCTACTTCTATAACGCCTCCGACCATTGGGGCAAAGAGGTGGTGCTGACCTACAAGCTGAAGGCTTATCCTGAGCACGCTGCGGTCCTTGATATCGAGCGGGGTCTAATAGGAGACATTCGCGAGCTTCCCTGGCAGACGGATACGTCCGTCAGTTGGAAGTCCTGGGGATATATCGAGGATGACAGTTACAAGACTCCCGCCCAGATTCTTCACGAATTCATCGACATCGTCAGCAAGAACGGCAACCTACTGCTGAACGTAGGTCCCAAGCCGGACGGGACCATTCCCGAGGATGCGATCGCTCTTTTCAGAAATCTCGGTCGGTGGATGGATATAAACGGCGAAGCGATTTTTGCCACTCGTCCGTGGAAGGTGTATGGCGAGGGGCCGCATCGCCTGGGCGCGGGTTCCTTTGGCGAAAAGCGCGGCGTGACCTTTACTTCTGAAGACGTTCGATTCACGCAAAAAGACCGCGCGATCTATGCCATCCTGCTCGGCTGGCCTGAGCGCGAGGCGAGGATCAAATCGCTAGGTTCTAGTTCATCCTCGTCGCCGGGAAAGATCTCTGAAGTGACGCTGCTGGGCAGTGACGAAAGCCTGAAGTGGCGTCAGGCACCGGATGCGCTGGTGATTCAGACGCCCGCGAAGAAACCCGGCGATTACGCCTATGCTTTTAAAGTTACCGTTTGAAGAGGAAGGTGGAAGATGATCTCCGAAGATGAAGCGCGGGAAAAAGCGAGGATGCTGCATCCCGAGCTTGAAAACTGGGAGGATGAAGACTACGAGCGCGCTGAGGCGGAGCAGGGAGTGAATTGGTTCCTCCACTTGAACATTGATGCCGTGGTGTTCCGGCGAGCGAGTGATGATTCGCTTCCCGACGGGGAAGTCATCAGAGAGTTGCACAAGAAAGGCAAGTCTGAGAAAGAAGCCATCCATATGGTTGCAGCTTTGGTCGTTGAAAACATGTGGGATCGCCTGAGAATGCCTGCCGAGCGAGACGAAACGACTGGCAAATTTTCGAGCGAAACTCAAGCCAAGCTTGATGCTCTCAATGAGACGCTCAATCAAAAAATCAGAAAGCTCCTTCATTCCTGAGGTGTAGGAGCGGAACGCCCCGCTTGTCATTCTGAGCGATTGCGAAGAATCTGGCGGCAGTGATGAGTGGGGAGTGACGGGTAAAAGCCATCAGAACCTCGGATAGATTTTTTGCTCGCCACTCGTCAGAAGGTGTGAAACTATCGAATCTGTCATGCTGAACGCAGTGAAGCATCCCGGTATTGTACGGAAAACAGAATGCGGGGATCCTTCGCTATCGCTCAGGATGACAACCGCCCCCTAATTTTTTCACACCTTCTCACATCTCACTGCTTTTTTTGACTCCTCGGAATGACAGGATGCAAGAGTTTTGCAGCAACCGATTGCTTTTTCCGGACAAATCTATGCCTGAACAGCGCTGGTTTCGTGTGATCTCGGTGGCGTTCATCATGTACACCATCGCGTTCATCGACCGCACGAATATCTCGCTGGCTCTGCCCAGCATGGTGCGCGACCTGCATTTAACCCCGACGGAGGCAGGCAACGCCACCGGCGTCTTCTTCTGGGGGTATCTGGTTTTGCAGATTCCGGGCGGCTATCTGGCCGAGCGCTGGAGCGCCAAACGTTTTGTGAGCATCCTGCTGGTGGCCTGGGGGTTGTGCTCCGTATTCACGGCCTTTGTGCGCACCGGTGAAGGTTTCTGGTGGATGCGGCTGTTGCTGGGGGTGGCGGAAGGCGGAGTGTGGCCGGCGGTGCTGGTGCTGCTCTCCCACTGGTTTCCCAGCCGCGAGCGGGCGCGCGCCAACGCCTACTGGATGCTGTGCCTGCCCGTCGCGGTGGTGCTTTCCTCCCCGCTCTCAGGCTGGATTCTCGGCCGATGGAATTGGCGCGTGCTGCTGGTGGTGGAAGGGGCTTTCCCGATTGTCTGGCTCCTGATCTGGTGGCTGGCGATCGATGATCATCCTCGCCAGGCTCCGTGGATTTCGGTGGAGGAACGCGATTTTCTAGAACAGACGCTTGCCCGGGAAAAAGCCGATCTTCGCCCAGCGGCTCATGAGCCTTATTTGCGGTCGCTTCTGCGCCCCGAGGTTCTGCTGATGGTGGTGATCTACTTTCTGGTGAATTGCGGCAACTATGGGTATCTTTTCTGGCTGCCCAGCGCCATCGAGCATACGCGAAAGATCAGCAACGTGCGAGTGGGATTTCTGTTTGCCGTGCCCTACGCGATCACGGCTATCGGGATGGTGCTGATTTCCAAGCGCTCGGACAAACATCGTGAACGACGCGGCCATATCGCATTTGGCCTGGCCTGGGGCGGCGTCCTGCTGATGGCCAGCGTGCTGACCAGCGGCAGGACGCCTGAGCTCTCTTTTTTCCTGATTGCGGTGGTTGGGGCGGGGACTTATGGAATGCTCGGCCCCTTCTGGGCGATCCCTACTGAAACCTTGCCTGAAACCGTGGCGGGCTCTGCGATGGGATTGATCAATGCTCTGGGCAATCTCGGCGGCTTCTTCGGCCCCTTGGCAGTGGGCTACTTCAATCAGCGCACCGGCGGGTTTGTATATCCCTTCGCGCTGCTCAGCTTGGCTTTCCTGGCTGGCGCCGCTCTGTCCTTCTTCTTCCTTCCCCGGAAAAAACTGGCAATAAGCGGGTAGCTGCGGTCAGTCCCTTGGCAACTGCGGACTCCCGAACTTAGGAAAGCAGCCACGGTCAATCAAAAGAGATTGACCGTGGCTGCCAGCTACTGGCAATTTGAGAACTTGAATGTCACGATGCGGGTATGCCAGTTATATTCGCCAGTTGAGGGTAGGTACTCATTTGTGTACCAAAAAGTGCAATCGTTCACCGGATCGATGGTCATGCTGTCATAATCACCCCAACGTTTAGCATTAGTATCACCAACTTGGGAGCCAGAGCCGCGTATTACATACACTTCCTGTTCCATTGTACCGGAAGGGTCGCTAGGTGTTCGGCCTATGACGAGGATGGAGGGATAATTGACGTTGCTCGAGAGGCTATAACCGGCGACTATATCCCCCAGTTTATCCATTGCAATGCTTCCCATCCAGCGGTAATTGGTATCAGGGACGTAAGTTCCCTGTTGGTATATGTTGGGATCATATCCAGAAGTTCGCAATTCATACCAACGGATTCCTGAGAAATCGTCTTGCTGACCTGTTGTGCCTTGGACGGAGTGAGTCAAGACAATGTCCTCGTAGCTGCTGAACTTCCGATAAGCAGCGCGGTTCATCATGTAATACGACAAAGAGGCAAGGGTTTGACTTGTGTTTGGCTGGGCTACGCACACCCTTGTGCTATATGCCGAGCATGTCTCTTGATATGAAGCGGGTGTCAACGAGTAAAGTTGGTTGATGCTTGAAGTAGGTGGATTCTTACTAAAATCCACTCCCATCGTGAACCGACCAATCTGATGTTGCGCTCCGAGATTAAAAAAATATTCCGGTTCACCAGCAAATGGCTGCCCCGAGCCATCAATATCGGCTGGCAACAGGGTTCCGGATTCGAGATAGCCTCCATAAGTACCTAACTGATAGCAAACGTCCTGAGCTGATCCGCCCGTTAGCATCGCCCCTCGATTAAATGCACATACTTTCGCTCCCTCAAACGTGTTCCCATTGTACATGTTGGCAGACCAAAAATACGCAGCTCCCTGACCATTCACTGGGACCCAGACCCCAAGTTTAGGGTAATCGGGGAAGTTGTCCATAGAAAATGCATAACGATAATAGCTTCCCGTGGCGTCAGAGGTTGTTGATACTGCGATGCACACATAATAGGGGGATGTAAACACAGGCTGCATCATCACCCATCGCCCAGCAAACTGGTCATATTTGGCTATGGGATCGCCACTATTGTAATTTTGGCATTGTCCCCCAAATCCTTGCCACAACGTGTTTCCCTCGGCAGGCCCATAGATGAGTGTTCCGTTTGACTTGTTATAAACCGCAAATGTCGTGTTTACCCACTGCACGTACTGGGTAGCTCCCACAGCGCCATTAGCATCGGGCGGGACCACCCCGTCTGCACTCTGACCATCAAAGTTCAGCCCGATGCTACCGGCCAAGGCCGCACCCTGGAACTGCTGGGCTACAGGATCGACTATCTCCGTTTGGGCCACCGGCGCCGGATTTGGATTAATGAGGTGGAAAGGTATTGCCCGATGTGGCTGAGACTGAGGGGGTAACGGCTTCATACTGCGTAGTGGTGGTGAAACGTCGTGCTTGACATCGAATTCGATCACAGGTTGGAGTTGCTCACCGGACTCTGCGAGTATAGGAACTCCATGTTGTCCTTCTTGGCTGTGAGCGGCGTGAGTTTGGAGCATTAAGAGACAGGTTGCGAAAATGGAAAGCCCGATCAGCAAGGAAATAGGACCAAGTTTTTTTCTCATATATCCCCCCTTATGTTTAAAATTAAGTTGCGAGCTATCCATATACAGTAGTGGTGTTGGGGAGTTTCGGCTAGCAGAATTGCTTGATCTGGGTTGCTATTCGTATGCTGGGTCTGCTATAGGTGCGTGGGAGCAGTGCGGCGGTGGCCTGCTTTTCTCGCTGTAAGATAATATCTCGGTGGCTCGTAGTGATGGTTCGCTGTAAATGGGTCTGGGAAACGATCTTCTACCAATTCCTCACGGACAAAGAATGCATTCGTGCCAGCCAAGGTGCAGCCAACGAGCTTATATCCCTTTTCTATCCCTAAGGATTCTAGGGAAGTAAGGCTGGCTCCGAAGTTGCTGCTGCCGTCCCACTCGGCTCGAGGGTCGTAAGGCATAACCCACTGACAACCGGGTGGAAAGATTGCGTTGTATTCAATAGTGATGACGCGAGGGCGATAATGAGCAAGGCTGTTCCAGACCCAGTAATCATTTCCATCAATGTCTAAAGAGAGTAGATCAAATTCTAAAGGAATCGAAGCTTTTCTGAAAAGCGACTCGATGTTTTCACTCACAGCGGGTTGCTGGGCAACCGAGAGGTGGCCTTCCTTTATCCTACGCATAAAGTTTTTACTGATAGCACGAAGATGTTTAGGGTTGCGCTCTATCCACAATCCTTTCCATCCCACGGTTAGCAAATAGAGGGTGTTATTCTCAATCCCGTCGCCGGGTGCGCATTCTACAAAGACCTTATTCGTAGTTCCTATTCTCCTGAAAACCTCCGCGATGATTCCATCTTCGCCGCTCTGAGAGAACACCTTGTGCTCATATCGGTTCAGATTCTTTGGGTTTTGATACTTCGGTCCTTGGAGAAGATGTTCTACCGCCTGATCAAGCTGTAGCTGAAGCATATCGTCGAACGCTTGATGCAGTTGTTTAATCCGCTGGTGTGAAGACATCACTTGCAATGATCCACGGTAGACCTATTCACAGGCAAATATCTGTGAAAGGTTAAGTATCGTTGTGGATAGACCTCCTTCTCTGCTGCCTGATGTAATACGCCTGATTGGTAAGTTTTTTGTTGCGGTAATTACCCGGCGTCAGTCTATATCGTTCCTTGAACGATCGAGAAAAACTTGCCGCGGAAGAGTAACCAGTCCGTGAGGCTACTTCCTTGATGCCGAGGGACGGATCTTCAAGAAGCATCTTGGCTCGCTGGAGCCGCATTTCTTGGATGTGCCGTCTGAATGTTTGTCCGGTCTCTTGTTTCAAGAGATGCCCGAAGCGTGATGCACTCAGTCCGACGCAGCGGGCGATATAGCTCAGCGAAAAATGTTTATCCAAATTTGTCTCCATAATATGTAGCCCGAGCTCAATCCTTGGATCCATTGCCCCTCCCCTTAAGCTTAAGTTCCTCCTTCCAGCTTCATTTGCCGCGACAAGCTCGCTACGCCTAACGAACCTATTCGATGACGGCCCGTCACCTTCCAAAAGTAAAGACAAGGCCGGTTGAAATCATGACGTTGTTTTGGGCATTGCCGGTAAAGTTCGCGCGCTCGTAGTCGGCCTGGATTAACCGAACTGATACGTGGGGTGTCACATGAAAATCTATTCCCCCACCGAGAGCCGTTGTAAACGCGGTTTGAGATTTAGTGACGACACAAGGGTTGCCACTGATTGGCGCACATGCAGCATCAAGGGAAAAATTGGTCCCTTCTCCTCGAATACCTCCGAACAGTCCATGAATAAACAGATCGATTCTTGACGCGGTCCTGTAGGAAAAATGAGGCCCAAAAAGAAAGGAGAAGCCTGAAGCATAAGGGATCGGCGCCTCTGCAGGAGCCGGAACCAAACCCGCGATGTCTTGAGGGGATGTTCCATAATGATCGCTGAGGTTGGCCTCAAGGCCGAACCATCGATTCAGATTGCCAGTCACAGATGCATCCCAGCCATTGGAAATAAAGCTGCTTGTCTGGACGGGGCTGGCATGCAAGAATGAATAACCGCCGAATAGTTCAACCTTCGATGGGTTTTGTGCAGGCGCTAGCGTTGTAAACATGCAGGCTAAGATGCCCGCGCAAAGGAATGATTTCTGCATTGTTGTCAATTCTTCATCCTCCTCCCTGTACGCTGATGTACCTGATCGAAATCAGATTTTGACGCCGACTGACTCTGACGGGTTGTTGAAAAACAACTCCTGAGGGCGGTCATTCCAAGCCCTTCGCCTGTCATTCCGAGCGATAGCAGAGAATCCCTGTATTCCGGCCTCCGAGTAAACTCGGCGGGAATCTCGCTCTGCACAATGCAACGAAGCCAAGCGAGACATATTACCATTTGGTATACGCTCGAAGGCAAACCAAAATTCTGTTGCCTGGAACCTCAGCGTCGGTGGCCAAATCCGTCGCCGCGAAATCCGTGGCCGTAAAAGCCTCCGTGGAAAAACCTGGGTGAGTAGAAGAATGTGAAGCTGGGCCCGTAGAAGGGGTAAAACGCAGGGCCGAAGTAGGGGTAAAAATAGGGTGGGTAGGGTGGCCAGTAGTAATAGGGAGGAGGGGGTGGCGGGCAACCATATCCTCCGCAGCCGCTAGCGGGGGTAAGCCTGGGGGGCGCGGAATTAGCCTGCTGCTGGTAATCGCTGGGCTGGACATAGCGAAAGGCTTGGGGAGCGCGATCCGTAAAGACAGTCACTGGCGCAGCGGTCTGGAACGTAAGCACCGTCTCGGGGTAGATCACCGTCGGGCGGCCCCGCGTGAGCAATACGCCCACTGTAGCCGCCACCGCACCCGCTCCAGCGCCGATTGCGGCGCCGGCGCCTCCTTCTGCCGCAGCGCCTACAACGGCTCCCGTTGCTGTGGTTGCGCCAATAGCCGTGGCATCCCGGCCAACTGACGTGGGGCCTTTGCCGCTCGCCAACTGCGTCACAATTGTCACTTGCTGGCCGTCTACCAGCGTGAGTTCATTTAACTCCAGCGCCAGGCGCGAAACGCCTTTGATGCGTCCCGCTTTCTGCGCCTCCGCAACTCGCCCTCCGACGGTCTCGCCGCGTTGCGCCACCACAATGCCATCCACGACGATAGGCTGCACCAGTGTTCCCGAAAAGCCATCCCCGGCCTGATTTTTATCGGAAGACAGGTATTGGTCGATGCGGACGGTGATAAAGGTCCCGGGCCTGATCGTCAAACGCTCTGGGATCATTCGGCTTTCCTGGCCGGAAGGAGGATCAGCAGGCTGATTTTGGCTGGATGAAAGATTCTGGGAATTCGCAGGGCTGGACCCGGCATTGGAATTTGGAGGAGCAGAGCCTTGTTGGGCCGGTGGGCCACTGAAGCGATGCCATCCCGGGGCAGGCGCTGTGTTCTGCTGGGGCGAAGGTTCTGGAGGTGGAGCGTCAGTCTGGGATTCCTGTCCGAAGGCCAGGCTTACAGCGGCCAGGAAGATCAAAGCGCAAAGCGCCATCCTGCGAATTGACTTGATCGGCATGTTCATCAGAACCTTTCTTTCAAAAAAGTTACCTCCGAGTGAGTAGAGCATTCATCTTGCCAATCGTTTGGAGATGGAATATCTCATTGCAAAATCGGAAATTAGCCTGAAGCGCCAATTGCCCTCACCTTAGCCTCTGGCTGATATCCACCGCTTTCTGATGAATTTCAACCACTTAGGGTTGTGTCAGGGGATTAGGCATCTATGCAGCATCGGCGTCTTTGATTGCGGGTTTCCTTAATGGCAGCGATCTGGTGGCAGGGCTGACCACAGAAGGCACAGAGGCCACGGAAGGTAGACCTTTGTGCTCTCTGTGTCCTCCGTGGTAAAGCAATTTATGGCAATGATCTATAAGCAGGGCTGACCGCGGAAAGCACAGCGTGGTAGGGCTGCGATCCAAGCCAAATTTCAGATTCCAGAAAACAATCATTCGTGGATTCACACAGCGACCGTCATGAAAAAAAGAAGATATGAGCCGCCTTCAGTTGTCAGCATCGGGCAGGAAAACGGTGTGCCGGGGCGCAGGCATTGGTATGGAGCCTTTTCGTTCCCGCCAAAGGATGGCATTCAGTTCAGCAGAGTTCACGGAATCCGCGTGCGTGAAATCCATCTTCATGGATTCTTTTGCGCCGGGGGCCTGCGGCGGGTTCTGCTCATAGACCAGGTGATTGTTGCGATTGCGGTAATCGGCTTTGAATGCCGCCTGATCGCCCGGTCCGGAAAAGAGTTCTGTCATGACAGGCGCTTGCGCGTCGTTGTTGTTCATCGGCGGCAGGCCTAGCAATGCTTCCATGGTGCGCACCATGCTGACGGTGGTGTAAAAGCGGGAATCGACATAAGGATGATGGAGGGAGCCTGGCGAATATTTGCTGATCACCAGGGCCGTGCTGCGATGAGAATCCACGTGGTCTGGACCGTCTTGCGCATCATCCTCCAGAATGAAGATGGCGGTGTCGTCCCAGTAAGGGCTATGCGAGACGGCGTCGACGACGCGCCCCACGGCGAGATCATTGTCCGCAACGGAGGCTTCGGGCTTGGGCCAGCCTGGGCGGGTGCCGGCCGTGTGATCATCGGGCAGGCGCAAAATAATAAACTGCGGAAGCTCGACGCCCTCGCCCGTCTCGCGCGCCTGAACGAACTGGCGAAACTCGTTCAGGAACTCATCGGCCCGCAACTGGTCGGGATAGTCCAGCCGGAAGTCCGCATAACGGGGGTCAAAGTGGCCTACAAGCTGCGGCATGGTGGCCTGATCGCGCGCGATCATCGGCACAGGCCAGGGCCAGGGGCTCGCCGAGCCTGGGGGATCGCCGACGTTGGAAGGCAACGGCTGACCTTGATCCACAAAAGCCTTTGGGCACGCTTCGCTGGCCGGCAACGGAGTGCCTTCAAGAGGCGACATCGAATGCCGCTGGCCCTGATCGCACCAGTGGGTGGCGACGAATTCGCCGTAATTCCGATGTGTCAACCCATGGCGTGCCACGTTGGCCCAGATGTAGCCCGTTCCGGGCTCATCCACGTCCGGAATCCCTTCAGCGAGCGGAAATGAATTGAGCACTTCGCCCTCATAATCGTAGGTGCGCTCCGAGCTGCGATAGGCAATCTCCCAGGTTTTCTCGGTATAATCGCTGTCAATCGCGGCCATCGACCACACATGCCCGTTGCCGGAAACTTCGCCGCTCACATAGAAGTTATCGAGCACCCCGAATTGCAAGGCGAGTTTATGTTCATTGGGTGTGATGTCCCAGCCGTACATCGTGATGGCCGGGTCGCCGTTGCCGGGCTTGAGGTCGCCGAAGATCTGATCGTAAGTGCGATTCTCTTTGATGATGTAAATCACGTGCCGGATGGGGTTATGCCCTGAAGTGAAATGGAATTCTTCAGGAGCCTGATTCATTAAGTTATCGGCCTCGACTTCGCGGGTGAGCACGTCCAAGCGCCTTTCAGCCTGAGGAATCCGCACGCGGGCAATCGAACCGTGGATCAGTGTGGCAATATATCGATAAGGGCGGCGCTGCGCCGTCCGTTCGGCGGCAGTCGCCAAAGCATTGGGGCCAGTTCCTTCGCCCTTGCCGGTGGCAATCAACAGATCCGTTCCGCGCACTGCCAGCGCGGTGGGATACCATTCGGTCGGAAGAAACCCTCGTGGCTTCAGGTTTAGCGGCTCTCCATCTGATTGGCCGCTCGCCCCGAGCGCGGAGAGATCATAAACGGCCACGGCGTCTGCCGCCGCGTCAGCCACAAACAACGTTTTTCCATCCGGAGTTATCGCCAAGGCGTTCGGATACGAGCCGCCGTATTTCTGGCCGGGCAATTCGGTCGAAAGCGTTGCAACAAGTTTTCCGCCGGCGACATCGATGGCAGCAACCCGATCGGCATTGGAAAGGGCGACAAAAAGGTATTTTTCATCCGGACTCAGCAGCAGAGCGGAAGGATGAGAGCCGGCCGCGATGGGGTTGGAAGGTTGAAACAGAGTGATCCAGCGCAGGACCTTGCCTTGCGAAAGGTCCAGTTCCGCAATGGCGGAGGCGTTCCACAGGCTGCAAAATCCAAGATGGCCGTCGCGCGTCGCCACAATGCCATAGGGAAAGGTTGAGGGAACGTGCGGACCGCGGCTGAGGTCAAATCGGCGCAGGATTTTTCCGTCGGCGGCGTCCAACAATAAAGCATCGTCGGAGAGATTGTCGGCCACCAGCAGTTGCTCGTCGCTTGGAGCTTCCTCGCCGCCAGTCGAGGAAGCCGCCGCGCTCACCGGGTTCTTGCTAATGACTGCAATCCCGGCAGGGTAGGGGTCAGCCATGCCCGCCGGCACGGCTTTTGAGACCGTCGTCGGCTGCTGATCCGGACGCAGGGGCTGGAGCGGGATTTTCAGAAATCCTTCGGGCGCCAGCGACCCTTTCGAGAATTGGTAAATCGCAATGCCGTTTCCGGTGTCGCCGGTTTCTTCGCCGTTTGGATCTGTCCGTGAGGCGAATGAGGCATAGAGTTTATGACCATCGGCGCTGAAGGCGAGGCCCAGAAAATAGGTCTGATGAGCGCCTTTGCCGAGCCTGAGATCCGGATAATCCGCCAGCCGGTTGTCGCGCAGGTCAAGAATGGCAATCGATTCGCGGTATTGGGATTCCTCAACCCCGTAACCGTTGTTCAGAATCGCAAGATAGTTTCCATCCGGGCTGAGCGCAAGCGCTGTGGGGAAACTGTTGGTCCTTTGGGGATGGCCGGGAACAGGCATCCTCAGCAGCTTACTCGTGGATAAGTCGCGGATTTTCCCTTGGCGCGAATGCGCCGTGCCAGCCATGAAAGCGGTTCCCAGCATGACGAGCATGGCTGTGAGTAAGCGTCTTCGGCGCATAGTTCCCCCTGTTAGTGTGGTTTCTGTTTGATTGGGATGATGGCGGCCACTTCAATACCGCTGCCCTTCAGAGTTCCGATTACCCTGACTTTCTGGCCGGCGTAAGCTTTCGCCTTGGTCTGGTCGCTGAGCGCATAGACTTTCTGGCGCGCCTCATCAACCAGCACAAATTTGGCTCCCATCTCGACGCATCGTAGCGTGCATTGTTTGGCAGGCGTTCCGCCCATCATGTGATGCAGCCCGCAGGCGCTGTCGCTGATGCTGCCGGTAAAAGCTCTGCGGCCCCGCTCGGTCCCGAGGGATGTCAAGGTTGCGGCCGCGCTCAAGAGAGCGATGCACCAAAAAAGGATGAAGTTTCTCACGGTCCCCCTCCAGAGACTGAAAGCTGAGGATCCTTAAACCGAAGCGCTAATAGAACGAATAGGCCAGCCCTTTAGTCTTGCGATCTACCAGGAGGCCGAGCGGCGGCTCCTCATGGTTGATTCTGACCAGCACCAGGACCGTTGTCGAGCCTTTGGACTCGGTGTGAATGATCTCAAAGCTGCGAATCTTACCATAATCTCCCTCCGGCCCCCAATCGTGCATAAAGTCGCTGAATTGGTAAGATGGCGCCGGTTTCCAGAGTTGATACGCTTTTCGGTAATCGCCTTTCTCAAGCGTCGTCAGAAATCGGGAGATGGCCCGCTCCTCCGGGTAGTCCCAGAGGCTGTACGTTACGAAACCGGCTATCGCCGCCAGAATGATGATGAAAAGAGGAAGAGGAATGTATTTAAAGATGCCCCTTTTGGGTTTCGGGGGTTTTGCATCCATCAGGGTCATTGGCATCCTTGCGCTCCCGACCACTCTCCTGGAGATTCCATGCGGTTTCCGCCCCCCCCAGCATAGCAGAGCTTTCTCAATTCTTCCCCCTTTCTCATCTTACGCGAATCGATTACGGCAAGAGAAATCGAAAAGGCGATGCTGTTTAGAACGTTCGCCGGAAGAGCGCAGTGGCTGACACCATCATGATCAATGAAAAGACAACCAGGAACGTGATGTCTCCGGTGATGGCGGCAAAGCCGGTATTTTTGAGGAGCAGAGCCTTAAATCCGTGAATGGCGTAGGTGAATGGATCGACGATGGCAATCCAATGCATCCAGGAGGGAAATGCATTGATGGGATAGATCGCGCCGCTCGGAAAGAAAAGCAGCGTATTCAGCACGCCAAAGATTGACCTGGGGACCAGCGGGTCGTCCGTCCGCACCATCATCAGAAACATCATGCTGATGAAAGCAATGGACGTCGGCACAATCACCATGAACATTTTCGCCAGACGCCAGGGATCGAGAGGATCGGGGATGCCCGCAATCAGCGTCCCAAAAACCATCAGAATCACTCCCGCCATAACCCCTTTAATGGCCCCGGACAACGTGAAGCCGAGGATGAGTTCGGTCTTGCCAATGGGCGTAACCAGGTAGCCTTCATGCACCCCGCGCGCCTTGTCGTCAATGTACATGATGCCCCCGCCAATCATGGCGGTGATGAAAATCGAAAGGGCGATGGCCGCGGGAAGGAAATACTGGATGTAGGGAGTGTAGCCGTAAAGCTCTACCGTTTGGAGCGCAATGGTCGGCGCCACGCGGGGTGTGATGCCGTTTTTGTAGTAGTCGTTCACCAGATTTGCCAGGCTGCTTTCCAGGGTGCCGGCCGTGAAATTGTCCGTATTGTCCACGGCCAGGCCGATCTGTGGATCGGCCTGAGCCAGGACATCGCGCGTGAAGTTGGGCGGAATGTTGATGACGCCGTTCAGTCGGCCATTTCGCAGGTCCGTCAGGGCCGTATGGAGATCGTGATACGGCTGGGTGGTGAAAGTTTGAGCCGTGGCTTCGATGGCGTTGAGTTTGTTACCCAGCTTCACGGCCTCCAGGCCGTGATCCTGATCCACCACGCCGACTTTCAGATGTTTGATGTTGCCCCCAAACGCGTAGCCCAGAACGACCAGTTGCACTAGCGGAAGCATCAACGATGCAAAGATCAACGCGGGGCTGCGTTTGAACATCCGCAGGTCGCGTTCAATGATGGCCAGAATTCGATTCATAGTTTTCGCCCCAGTTCCAGGTTAGCTCTGTTTACCGCCGGCCGTAGATGTGACTGATATCGTAGACAGCGTGCTCATCCACCGCGTCACGCAACTGGCGTCCGGTGTAATAGACGAACACATCGTCAAGCGTCGTACTTTGAACGGAAAGCGAGGCCACCTCCGCATGCGCCTCGCGAGCCGCTTCAAAAAGTTTGACGGTCGTTAGCGGTCCATTATTCGTCGTAATGCGAAAGACGTTGTCAGAGGGCGTTACCGCCGCCACATCGGGTAATCCCTTCAAGGTATCGAGCCATCCCGGCGGAACGTGCGAAAAGCTCACCTCAAGGGTGTTATTGCCTGGGATAGAAGCCTTCAGTTTCATGGGTGAATCGAGCGCTACGAGTTTCCCATGATCGACAATGGCCACGCGGTTGCATAGTTTGTCCGCTTCATCCATATAATGCGTCGTGACCAGCACCGTAAGGTCGCGCTCGCGCTTCAAGCGATCGATCATCTCCCATACGGCCACGCGAGAGACAGGGTCAAGCCCCGTCGTGGGCTCGTCAAGAAAGAAGATCTTCGGCTCGTGGACCAGGCCGCGAGCAATTTCCAGCCGGCGCCTCATGCCGCCGGAAAATGTCCGGACCGGTTTTTTGGCCCAATCCGAAAGCTGCACCGCTTCGAGCAGTTCGCCGATTATGCGCTTGCGCTTTTCGCCAGGCACGCCATAGAGACGGGCGAAGATCCACATGTTTTCTTCAGCGCTCAGCGTGAGGTCTGAGGTCATGGCCTGCGGAATGACGCCGATGGACTTGCGGACTTCGTTCGGCGATTCGACTACGTCAAAGCCATTGACGCGCACCGAGCCGGAGGTCGGAGTGAGCAGCGTGGTCATCATCCGAATCAGCGTGGATTTCCCCGCGCCGTTCGGGCCGAGCAGTCCGAAAACCTCGCCGTGAGCTACCGTAAAGCTCACCGCGTCCACGGCGGTGAAGTCGCCGAATTTCTTGGTGATGTTTTCAACTTCAATGTCGTTCATGATGTTTTGACTTAGCGCAACTGGTCCCAGGGAAGCGTGACGTAAGCTGTAAGACCTGGCCAGATGCGGCGGTCCTTGTTATCCACGCGCAGGCGGAATTCAAAAGTTTTGATATCGCGCTTGGTGCGGCTCACGTCGCGCTCGGTCGCATAGTCTGCATCAACGCCCCGGAAGAAGACAGTCCCTTCCTTTTCCATGCCGGAAGGGAAGCGCACCCTCAGCCGGTCACCCAGGCGAATCCGGTCGATGTAGGTTTCGGGCACGTTGATGCTGACCCAGAGGTCATCCGGATTAATCAGGCTCACAATGGCCTGGCCGGGGTTTACCACTTCGCCTTGCAAAGCCGCGCGGACATCCACAATGCCGTCCACAGGGGCGTAAATCTGTGTGTCACTCAGCAGGACACTCGCCTTCCGCACCTGGGCCGCCGCCGCCGCCCACTGTCTCTGGTTGGATTCAAGCTGGCTGCGGCGCATGACGATTTGCTGCTCGTTTGATTCCGCCAGCGCCAGCGCCGCTTGCGCCGCCGCTGCCTGCTTTTCTGCCGCGTCCTCCGCCGCCTGGCTCGCCTCAAGCGTAGTCTCTGCCTGGTCATTCGCCTGCGCGGAGATCACGCCCTGTTCAAAGAGCTTGTGAGTGCGGTCAAAGTTTTGTTTGGCGTTCAATAAGTTGGCTGCCGCCTGGGCGTGTTGAGCCTTGGCCGCCGCCAGCGATGCGGCAGCCTGCCGGATCTGATCGCGGGTTTGCAGCTCCTGGTAGCGGAGAGCCGCTTCCGCGGCGGCCACCTGAGCGTCATAACTCCGCGCGCTTTGCGTGTAGTAACTGTGGTCAGCCTGGTACTGCCGGGGGTCAATCACGGCCAGAAGCTCATTCTTGGTCACATGATCGCCTTCCTTGACGTAAAGGTGCGTAATCTCGCCGGCGATCTGCGAACTCACGATCACTTCGTCGGTTGACACGATTCCAGTCAGCTCGAGGCCGTGGGCACGGTTTGCGGTGGCAAAATAAACCACAGCGCTGCCGACAGCCACCAGGATGATGATGACAATCAAAGCCTTGCGCGTCATCTTGCCTCCGGATTTTTGAAAAGACCATAACGAACGAAGTTGATGACCTCTTCTTTCCGTTTCTCTAAGTTTTTCGGGTGAAAAGGATCGAAGTGCAAAAAAGTTTTCAGGGCTGAGCCCCAGCTGAAGTACGAGATGGCCAGCGTGCCCAGCGAAATCGCTGTTTGCACGCTGTCCACAGGTCGGAATTCGCCCTTGCGCACTCCTCGGCGGATCACAGCCGCCAGTTTGCGAGTTCGCGGAAGAAAATATCTTTTCATCAGCCGCTCGATCAGCCTGGGGTCGGTCAGGACAAGCCGGTGGATGAGCGGCAGGTACTTCGGACGCTGGGCGAGAGCTTCAAAAAGGGCTTCGAGGTAATGCAGCAGAATGTCCGTCTCCGGTTCCTGCGCCGAGAGCGCCGCCATGATGCGGCGGTGCGATTCTTCCAGCGTCTCTTCGACCACCGCCTGAAATAGATCGTTCTTGCTCTTGAAGTAGTAGTAGAGCAGCGCCTTGTTGACGCCGGCCCTTCGCGCGATTTCATCGGTCCGCGCCCCTTCTAACCCCTTATCGGCAAAGATGTGTTCCGCAGCGCGCAGGATGGCCTGGCGAGCCTTGACGCCGCGCTGCAATCGGAGATCGTTCTGGGTTACAGTTTCTTTCAATGAATTAAATTAACTAACCGGATAGTTAATTTAATCACAGGCGTTGGGCGGTGTCAAGGAGGTTCCATCCTTATCATCTTGTTTCTCGTCACTTTTCATTCATCCTGGGTTGCAAAGAACGTACAATGAAGTGTGGACAAAAATAGGCGGTTTTTCCCCTCTCAGGCGAGCTCTCTTTTAGCACTGATGGCGGCTCTTTCGCTCACGGCGGGGGCCGTTCCGGCCGTAACCCCCTTCCTCTTTAACCTTCCTGCGGAAGAGTCTGACCCTTTGGCGAGTGTGCTCAATGCCATGTATAATGCCGAATACGCAAAGGCGGAATCCGCGTTGCGCTCCTGGCTTGGGGAGCATCCCTCGGATTTTCGAGCCTGGAATTATCTGGCGGAAACCATTTTGGATCAGGAAATGCTTCGGGAGAGCCTTTTCTCCGGTGGAGCTTACTTAAACACCGGCGAGGTCTTTCACCAGCGCAGGCGCCCTCTCCCTGCCGGGTTTGAAAAGAATCTGAACGCGGCGCTCGACCAGGCGACGAAGCTCGAAACTGACCGCCTGAAGGAAAATCCTGAGGATGCTGAGGCGGTCTACTGGCTGGGGGTCACTCACAGCGTGCGCACGGAATATGAATTTGCTTTGCTGCGGTCCTATTTCGCGGCTTTGCGGGAAGGCAAGCTGGCCTACAGACTGAACCAAAAGCTACTGAAGCTCGATCCTCACGATGCCGATGCCTACCTGGTGATTGGCATCGCGGACTATGCGATAGGCGCGCTGCCTTGGTACGTCAAAATCATGACCGCAGTGGCCGGCATCCACGGCAACCCGAAACGCGGAATCGAGGAATTGCGGCGGGCGAGCCAGGATGGGCATTACACGCGCGTGGATGCGAAGATTGTGCTGGTCGCCATTTACGAGCGCGAGAAGAAATACTCCGAGGCGTGCTCTCTGCTGGAAGAACTTGAACGCCTGTTTCCGGAAAACTTCCTGGTCCCCATGGAACTTGCCCGCGTGGATAAGGCTGAAGGCGACTGGCGCGCCGCTGTCCGGCTCTATGACGGCGCCGTCGAAAAATTCGTGCGCGGAGAGAAAGGCTCTCCCCGCATTCCTGCCGCGATGATTCTTTACCGCGCGGGGCAGGCTCACGAGCATCTGAACGACTACGAAACGGCTCTGCAGCTCTATGAGGAAGCGGGAAGTCTTCCCGATAAGTCCCGAGCGGTTTATCAATCAGAGCTTGCCGCGGCGGATCTTAACCGCCGCCTGAATCGCTTGCCTGAGGCGCGAAAGCAATACCAGCAGGTGGCCCAAGCCGTGCCGAACACCGATCTGGGCAGGGCGGCCAGGCGCGCTCTTTCAGCTATCCACTGATCCAAAACAGGAGAAAAGGCAAATGAAGTATCGGAGACTCGGCGATACGGGACTGAAGGTTTCTGAGATCTGCCTAGGAGCGATGACCTTTGGCTCGCGCTTCTTCAATATCGGTGTGGTTGACCAGCAAGGCGCAAATCAAATGGTGGCGCGCGCGATTGAGGCTGGCGTGAATTTTTTTGACACCGCGGACGTTTATTCCTACGGAGAGTCGGAGGAATTATTGGGCCAGGCTTTGAGACAGGCCGGAGCGCGGCGCGATGCCGTGGTGATAGCGACCAAGGTTCGCTCTCCGATGAGCGAAGCGGCTATGCAAGGTTCCGGTGACGTGAACAATGTGGGCCTCTCGCGCCAGCACATCATGACCGCTTGTGAAGCCAGCCTGCGGCGGCTCCAGGTGGATTACATCGATCTCTATCAGGTGCACGGATGGGACGTTGCCACTCCGATGGAAGA
Source organism: Acidobacteriota bacterium (assembly GCA_902812415.1). Classification (GTDB taxonomy): domain Bacteria; phylum Acidobacteriota; class Terriglobia; order UBA7540; family UBA7540; genus RH2-MAG17b. The sequence goes on along the minus strand of CADDZJ010000054.1, from coordinate 6,656 downwards.
GACTTTGAGGGCGCTGGACGATCTGGTGCGCCAGGGTAAAGTGCTTTATCTGGGTTGCTCGAACTGGTCAGCCCGGCATCTGGCTAAGGCGCTTTATATGGCTTCGGGCAATGGCTGGCATCGCTTTGTTTCGCTCCAGGCCTATTATTCGCTGGTGGGCAGGGACCTTGAGCATGAGTTGTTGCCCTTGTGCCGAGAGGAGGGGCTGGCCGTATTGCCGTGGTCGCCTCTCTCCGGCGGATTTCTGACGGGCAAGTTTCGACGTGACGGAACGAAACCGGAGGACGCCCGGCGATCAAAGTTCGACTTCCCTCCGATCGATCAAGAACGCGGCTACAACGCGGTCGAAGCTCTGGATCAGGTGGCCAGGGAGATTGGGGCGACCATTGCGCAGGTGGCTCTCGCCTGGGTGCTTGCTCAGCCTGGGATCACATCCGTGATCATCGGCGCCAATAAAATGTCCCAGCTTACTGAAAACCTCAAGATGACGGCAATCAAACTGACAGACGAGCAGATCAAAAAGCTTTCCGCCACGACGGCCCCGCCCACGCTATATCCGCAGTGGATGATGGAACGCCAAAATGCGGGGCGGTGATTCATTAGAAAAAAGCAGCGTTGATCTTGGAAATTATTTCCTTGTCAAAATTGTCCGGTGCTCGGTAATCTAGCGCATTCACACCGCCAATCCCCTGCAATCTTGATGGGTAAAAACCTTGGAGGGAATCATATGCCTGAAATGAGCCCAATGAAACCTGAGGAGCCTAATGTCGGGTCCCTGCTGGAGATGCAGTTTGCAATGGCGACCACGCGCGTGCTTTCCGCATCGCTTCAACTCGGGATCTTCTCTCACATTGCGGTGGGAAATACCACAGCGCAAGAGATTGCCAAAGCGGCCGGCGCTTCCGAGCGCGGGATGCGGATGTTGTTGGATGCGCTCACCGCCTTCCGGCTGATCACCAAGAACAATGGCCGTTACGAATTGACGCCGCTTTCCTCGCAATTCCTCGTTCGCAGCAGCCCGAACTATGCGGGAGCCATTATGGAAACCAATGCGATCTGGGAATTATGGTCGCACCTCACGGACGCGATCCGCACCGGAAAGCCTGTGCGGGCCATCACTGCGCAGCAGGCGGCCGAAGAGTTTTTCCCCATCCTGGTGCGCAGCCTGCACATCCTCCATTGGGAGCCTGCCAGACGTTTGGCCGCCGCTCTGGGCGCGGGCGGTTCACATAAAGGACTGCGCGCAGTGGACATCGCATGCGGTTCCGGAGTATGGGGCATTGCAGTGGCTGAAGCGGATCGTGACGCGCGCGTTACGGCGCAGGACTTTTCGAATGTTCTCAAGCTGACGCGAGAATATCTCCAACGCCACGGAGTGGAAGATCGCTATGATTTTCTGCCGGGTGATCTGAAGCAGGTTGATATCGGCGAAAACCAGTTTGATCTGGCGCTGCTCGGAAACATCTGCCATTCCGAAGGCGAGGAATCTTCCCGCGATTTATTTAAACGCCTTCATCGCGCCTTGCGGGCCGGCGGACGAGTGGCCGTCATCGATATGGTGCCGAACGAAGAGCGCACCGGGCCGGTTTTCCCTGTCATTTTTGCTTTAAACATGCTCCTGCACACCGAAGAAGGCGGAACTTACACTCTGAACGAGTATCGACAGTGGCTGAAAGGCACGGGCTTCAGCGGAGTCGAGACAGCGGAGATTGGCCTGCACTCGCCGATCATTATCGGCATCAAGGCGTAACGACAGGTTTTCAGAACATCCTCAGAGGCGCGGCCAGGCAAGGCTACAGGCGATATTGCGTCCTCGACTTTTCCCGGTGGCGTTCCAGCGCAAGCTCAATCAGCCGGTCGATGAGCCTCGGGTAGGGAAGTCCGCTTGCTTCCCACAGCTTCGGATACATGCTAATCGAAGTGAATCCGGGAATCGTGTTGATTTCGTTCACGAAGAACTTGCCGGTCTTGCGGTCGAGAAGGAAATCCACGCGCGCCATCCCTGAACCGTCGATGGCTTTGAAGGCCCGAATGGCCAGTTCGCGCGCCTCGTGGGTTTGGCGCGCATTGAGCCGGGCGGGAATGAGCAGCCGCGATCCCTCGCTGACGTATTTCGCATCATAATCGTAAAATTCGTTGGCAGGAATAATTTCACCGGGGATGGACGCCTCCGGCTGGTCGTTCCCCAGCACGGCGCATTCAATTTCGCGCGCATTGATGCCTTTTTCAACCAGGATTTTCCGGTCATATTTTGCGGCCAGATTCATGGCCTGGTCCAATTCTCCCGCCCGATGGACTTTGCTGATCCCGACCGAAGATCCCAGATTCGCCGGCTTGACAAAAGCCGGATAACTGACTTCCTTTCCAATGCGCTTCCGTACGCTGGAAGGGTTCGCCTCCCATTCACTACGAAGTATCAAAACCCATGGCGTCACAGGAAGCCCCGCATCGCGAAAGAGCCGTTTCATCACGTCTTTATCCATACCGACGGCAGAGCCTAACACTCCTGCGCCGACGTAGGGTATTCCTGCCAATTCCAGCAGGCCCTGCACCGTGCCATCCTCGCCAAATGTGCCGTGGAGAACAGGGAAGACAACGTCCAGTTTGGGAACAGCGATCGGCTTCGTCCGCGAAAGCGAGTTCAATGGAATCAATTTCGGCCCCGTCGGGTCAGCTGAGGCGATAACCGGTTTTCCGTCATCGATCACTTTGGCCAGCGCTTGCGGGGCGGGCGCTTCCAAAGCCGGACGGCCGAGCACCCAACGGCCTTCCGGAGTGATTCCGATGGGCACGACCTCATATTTCTTGCGGTCGATCGCCTCCATCACCGACGCCGCCGACTGTAAGGAGATTTCGTGCTCGCCGGAACGTCCGCCAAATAGAATTCCAATGCGGAGTCTTTTCTCCATAAACTCATTTGCCTCAGGATAGTGCGGTCAGCAAACTGGCGAAAAATCCATCCACCCTGTCATTCCGAAGATCCGAAAAAACCAGGGATCGGTGATGCTCAAAATTCAATCCGAAGTTCCGGTTGCTTGTGCTCGTCACTCGTCACTTTTCACTCATCACTGCCGTCGGGACTCTTCGCTGTCGCTCTCAATGACAGGAGAGGTCACGTATTCTCTCGCACCATGCCTGCTAAAGGATCTTCTTCCCAAACGCTGACGTGATCAGCCCTACGCCAAGGATGGCCGTCTTGTTCATCATGTCGATGATCGGATTAATTTCCACCAGTTCCAGGGAAAGCATCTTGCCGCTGTCAGCGATCATTTCCATGGCCAAGTGGGCTTCGCGGAACGTCAGCCCGCCGCGCACCGGCGTTCCGACGCCGGGGGCTTCGGAGGGGTCTACCACGTCCATGTCAAACGACGTGATAAATCCCGCAGTGCCTTCTGTTGCGAGCGCCAGGCTCTTCTCCATCACGGCGCGCATGCCCTGTTCATCGATGTCGCGCATCGTAAAGACGTGAACGCCGGATTTCTGGATAATGCGTTTTTCGCGCGCATCCAGATCACGAACGCCGATCAGCACACACTTGGCCGCCTCAACCTTGGGTGCGAATCCACAGATGCCGCTGAGAGGTTCCGGCCCGAGGCCCAGACAAGCAGCAAAAGGCATGCCATGGATGTTGCCGCTGGGACTGGTTTCCGGCGTATTCATGTCGCCGTGCGCGTCGATCCAGATCAGGCCGGCGCTCTGGGAGCGGTCTCGAAGAAATTTGGAAACGCCCGCAATGGCGCCGATCGCAATGGAATGATCGCCGCCCAGGGTGAGCGGGAAAAGGCCCTCCTCGATGGTCTGATGGATGCGTTGCGCCACGTCGCGGCAAGCCTCCGCGATCTCGTTGAGATACTTTGCGCGTCGATCCCCGAAGTGTTGCTCTTCGGGATTCTTCACAAAGATGTTGCCGCTGTCTTCAACGCTGTGTCCCAGACTCTTGATGGCTGCATTCAGACCTGCGGCGCGCAGCGCGGAGGGTCCCATATCCACTCCGCGGCGCTCCTGGCCCAGGTCAAGCGGCACGCCCAGGATTCGGATTTTCACGCGCTGGCTCCTGTTTTCAGCAACCTGTTACAACGCTCCCTTTCGGACTTCAGCCGTCATGTGTCGCGCCGCACGCGCGGCCAGCGCCATGATCGTCAGCGTGGGATTTTTCTCCGGAAAGGTTGTAAAGCAGCTTCCATCCACGACGAAAAGATTCTTGACGTCATGCGCCTGGCCATGGGCATTCAGCACGGAAGCGCGCGGATCGCGGCCCATGCGGCAAGTCCCGGTTTCGTGGCTTGCGAAGCCGGTGGGCTCAGGGCTGGCATCGATGATGACTTCGCACCGCGCCTCATCCAGGATCTCTTTTGCCTTTTCCCGCATTTCATTCCACAGGGCGCGGTCGTTGTCGCTGAACCGAAAATGGATGACCGGAATTGGAATCCCGTAAGAATCAACCTGATGAGGGTCCACCGTAACCCGATTTTCGGGCCGCGCCAGGACTTTGCCGTATCCTCCCATCTGGTAGAACCCCGGCTCAAGGTATCGCACGCACTTTTTGAAGGATTCGCCGAACCCTTTCAGATATCGGGCGTGATAGGGATACATGAAGCCGTCAAACTCCATCTGGTAGCCATAGCCGCCGGCGTAATTGCGCTTCTTGCGATCAAGATTGAAGCGCGGGATATAGGCATGATCGGTTGCGCCGTCGTTGTTCACCGGCGGCGTGCCCACTAGGTCTTTGAGATAACCGTACGTCATCGAGTTGATATGCCCTGTCAGATATCGCCCCACAAGATCGCTTGAATTGGCCAATCCGTTTGGGTGCTGAGGAGACTTTGAGTTCAGCAGCAGGCGCGCGGATTCAATCGTCGCGCAGCAAACAGCGAAGATTCGGGCGCGGATTTCTTCTTCGTGCTTTGTCCGCGTATCGACGACCGAAACGGCGCGAGCCCGGCCTTCGCGATCCACTTGGATCTCGCGCGCAAGCCGGTTCGGGAGAAGCGTGAAATTGCCGGTCTTCTGCGCCTTGGGGATCATCGAATTGGGAACCGTAAAAATGGCTCCCACGTCGCAGCCCTCCATGCAGTGGCCGCAATAGTGGCAGGGAGGGCGGTTATCGTAAGGGACGGTCAGGACGGCCTTGCGAACCGGAATCATGGGAATGCCCATGCGGGCGCACGCCTTCTGAACGATCACCTCCGAGCAGCGGAATGGAATCGGCGGCAGATAGGAGGCGGCGTCCGGAAGAATTTCCAGATTGTTGCGCTCGCCGCAGATGCCAATCATCTTTTCAACATGAGCGTAATAAGGGGCAAGCTCGTCGTAGGTCAGAGGCCAATCCTCTTCGATTCCCTCTTCGCTTCGCTCGCGGAAGTCCTGCGGCGCAAATCGGAGGCAAACAGCGTTCCAATGGATGCTGCGACCGCCCACCGCGCGAATGCGGTCTACAAAGACGTGGTCGCAGTTCTCGTATCGGATGGATTGAGTGACTTCAGAAGGATAGTAAGGTCTGGGTTTCTGGCGCGTCGGGAAATCGTAAGGCCAGGCATGGTAATAAAAGTCCTGCGCGGTCATCGCGCGCCCGGCTTCGACCAGCGCGACCTTGGCTCCGGCCTCCGCCAATTCCTTGGCGAGCACGCCTCCTGCCGGGCCCGATCCGATCACACAAACGTCATACATTGAGAATCAATTCTCCTTCTTTTCCTCGTCTAGAGTCCATCAGAAGATGATAAGTTCGTCCAATCCCAACAGACGTTCCATCATAAACGATATACCAACTAAGCGGATACTCATGATCCCTTTCAGCGAAATACGGGGTTCTTCACTGCGCCCGGCCTGAGAATACAAGTGAAGGGTGAAAAGGTGCGAATCAATGAATCCGCGCTGTTGTAGCGGCAAACTATGTTCGCCGACGTTTTTAAATACCAGTCGATCTGTGATCGCGGGCGTCGGCGATCACAGATCGCCGCTACAGCGAGATTTTTTCACAATTTCTGAGCTTCCTTTTTCTCCTTTCCGGGCCGCTCCATTTGGCCTGATTTCATGCCACAAAATGACGAACAATTTCCCGATTTTCCGTTAAGTCATTTCTTTTCTGTATGATTGCGTGCAACAAACAAATTAAATTAATAAGTCATTTGGTTTCTTTTAGATACAAGGAATTTTGGAAATTGTTCGTAAAGGCTGATCGAACAAGAAGCCAATAACATCCCTGCCTTCAATAGGATAGATTATTTTTTGCGCTCATCAACCCTAAACATTCTTTTTTTCCGGAGCAATCGGTGGATTTTGGTCGCGCGATGGGTGTCCCACCGCCTGGCGCTCGCTCGGTGTTTTTCAGAAATGCCATCGAAATTGCTCCTTGGGGTTTCGAGGCTTAGCTGCTCGAAAACTTCCAGCCCCTGTCATGCTGAGCGCAGCGAAGCATCCCGGTATTTGCATTTAACCGGACAAATACGGGGATTCTTCCGCTTCGCTGCGCTCGCTCAGAATGACAGCGTGGGAGACCCCGCGCAGAATGAGGGAGAGAGCCTCCGAACGACAGGTATAGAGCCTCAGCCAGGGAACCCCTCCGGATGCAGCGTAACAGATTGGGATGAGACGAGGGAGACGGATGAGACAAATGAGACGGTTTTTAGAAGCTGTTTCAAAACCTATTTCACGGCATC
>CADDZJ010000053.1 GCA_902812415.1 Acidobacteriota bacterium | reverse complement strand
GCTGGCCGACGGCATCAAGCAAATTCTCGCGGGGAGCAGGTTCGGCCCGCAGCCAGAACCGCCTCCAAAGTTACAACTTGAACTGCTGCTTGGCTGGGAGTCCTAGAAAAAATGAGGAAAGTCCTGATACGTGACTGCTTGTGCGGGCGGTGGGCCCGTGTTATAAACTATTTAGGTGATGGAGTTCGCCTGAACAACCCCGCCTTTATGCGGTGATGACTCCTAGCGTGGCCCTTCGGCCAATGTAGGAGATTATCTTGCGCCGCACTTTCAAACCAAATCAGACCGACGGCCCTGACCATGAGCTCAAAGGAGCCCCATGTCACAAATCAGCAAGCTCAATGCGCTGGAGATTCTCGATTCGCGCGGGAATCCTACGCTTGAGGTCATTCTTCAATTAGATTCGGGCAACCTCGGCGTGGCAAAAATTCCTTCCGGCGCTTCCACGGGTAAACATGAAGCGGTGGAGCTCCGCGATGGCGACAAGACTCGGTATGGCGGCAAGGGAGTTCGGAAAGCCGTTTCGAACGTCATGGATGAAATTCAGAATGCCCTCACGCATTTCGAGGGTAGCCAAGCGGCACTTGATAAGGAGCTAGTGGAGTTGGATGGTACGCCAAACAAAGCTCGCCTTGGCGCCAACGCCATTCTGGGCGTTTCCATAGCGGCGGCCAAAGCATGGGCAGCGGAAAACCAAATGCCTCTCTATCGCTATTTCTCCAACGAAGACGACTATGTGCTGCCAGTCCCAATGCTAAATGTCTTAAATGGCGGCCGTCACGCGGACAACAACGTGGATTTTCAGGAGTTCATGATTGCTCCTTTGGGAGCTCCCAATTTCGCGGAGGCTTTGCGCGCGGCTTCTGAAACCTTTCACACCTTACGGGAGATCCTCAAGCAAAAGGGATACGCAACCAGCGTCGGCGACGAAGGCGGCTTTGCGCCTCGCTTGCGCTCGAATGAGGAGCCCATGGAGCTTTTGCTCGCGGCAATCGAAAGGGCCGGATACAAGCCAGGCTTCGATATTGCTATTAATCTTGACCCCGCTGCTAGCGAGTTTTACGAGGATGGTGTCTATGTATTTCGCAAGTCCGACCAATCAAGCCGCACGACGGAAGTCATGATCGACTACTGGTCAGACTGGCTCAAACGGTATTCCGCGATATTTTCCTTGGAAGACGGCTTGTCGGAAGAAGATTGGGAAGGGTGGCGGGAATTAACCCAGGAACTGGGCCACAAAGTTCAGCCCGTTGGCGACGACATCTTTGTGACAAATCCATCCATTTTCCAACGCGGAATCCGCGACGGAATCGCCAATTCGATTTTGATCAAGCTCAACCAGATCGGAACGGTCACAGAGACCCTTCATTGCATCGAGCTGGCGCGCCGAAGCGGTTACACCGCCGTCGTTTCCCACCGCTCAGGTGAAACGGATGACACAACCATTGCCGACTTGGCCGTCGCCGCTGGAACGGGGCAAATCAAGGCAGGATCGGTCTGCCGTGGCGAACGAATCGGAAAGTACAACCGTCTGCTGGAAATCGAAAAAGAGCTGGGACGAAACGGCCAGTATGCGGGGCGAATGGCCTATGCGCGCTGGAAGCCCATTAAGTGACGATCCTGAAGCCCAAAACAAATCGGCGATCAGCCGCGAGTCTAGGAGCGGAGAGAACGGCCTCATCTTGGAGTTGCCCAAAGAGGCGTTCAGGGCCATAACAATTCGCGGCGTGTATGACGAGCTTACGATCGATCCCGTGAGCGGGTAAGTGCTGGGCCGCATTCACCTGACCGGCCGCTATGACTCGTACTCCGACGTTGATGAAATCCATGGTGGAAGGTGGAAGCTTCAAGGGCGCAGGAGTTGGCCGAGCGGTGAAGAGACTTACACCATGAAGCTGGAGGAGCATCATGCCGGGCCTCGCCGGTAAGCAGCAGCTCGAACTGATGCGATACGAATTAGAATCGGTCAGGGCCACACCATGAGCAACACATGGGAATATAGATATGCCTTTCGCATTAATGGACCGACCGATGTCCCGCCGGAGTTCACGTATACGCACGAGCAGTTCGTGACCTCCGAGGGTCGGCCATTATTTGCACTTTTCACTCCTGCTTTGGAACGATCCGGTATTCTGACCACGCACTGGCTGCCTCCGAGACTCATCCTGGCCTTTCGAAATTTCCTGGCCGTCCTCTCACTTGAACGCCGGTCCAATCAAGTTTGCACCTTCAAACTGAAGCGCGAAGACTTCCTGGGCTGCGGATTCTCGAACTTTCTGCTGAATTCCTGGACCAGCCTTTACCCCGGAGATTCGTCAGACCGGTTTCAGATTTCATTCCCTTCTCAGGCGTTCCGGCACCATCAGGAACTATTCCACTTTCTCTTGAGTTGGTCCAAGGAAGCCCCCGAGCGCCTTTTCGAATGTCAGCCAGGGCCGCAGCAATCCATTCGCGGATTGCCGCCGAAGTTTTCTGCCGTTCTTGAAGGCTATCCCGAATTGGGCGAAGCCTTTGCATTCTTCTTTCAGCCTGCCATGGAACTCCACAACCGGCACGAGGACGCATGGGCCAATCTCTTGCTCGCTATCAGCCCGCGGGGAGTTGTTGCCCTCTCCGATCAGCACCACGAGCATTCTTCCGAATACGGACTGGAGACAACATTCTTTCCTCTGCGGTGTATCAATCGCGTGAACTGGATCGAACCGAAAGCCGGGAATCGTGCCGTCATTCAGACCCATCTGCAAGGTGCAGAATGCGCTTTGCGTCTGCGCTGGCCCGTTTTTCGAGACCTCCGGCCCTATGCCCTTCGATGGATTTCAGAGGTCGATCGTCTCTTGATCGGAATAAAGCGGCATCAAAACTACACTGGAGCCAGTTGCGCAACGGGCGTTTGATTGAGTGCGCTGCGTGAATCGGTGCAATGATGATGGCAGTCCACTTCAACAAAGAAGAAAGTGACCCGCTGATTGAGCAGCTCTGCGATCCAAGTCAAAGCAATAAAGCAATTCTTGGCTTGCTTGCCAGAGGCAAAAGCTCCGTTCCTGCATTGGTTGCATTCTTACGGACCTCAAAGCCTGCCACGATTGCGGAACCAAGACTGCTCGCGGTGGAAGGGTTAAGCATTCTCAAGGGGGATCAAGCCCTGGGAGCTCTGATCGAGGTCGCAACCGAGCGGCTGGAAGAGATTCCGGACGCTGCCGTGCGCCTTGCGGAGGAAACCGTCGCAAGCCGAGCTGCGCTTGCCCTGGCGGACTTCGCTGACGCGAGCGCTCGAGACGCCCTGCTGGGGTTGTTGCATCGGAAGCCTCTTGTGGGGGTTGCGGAAGCATTTGAGAAGTTAAGAGATTATCGCGCAATCCCCTCTCTCATCGGCTGGCTGGAGGAGGATTTCGTCTCGGAGTCTTCAAGCCGTGCGATCCTGGCTGTTGGGCGTGTCGCCGTTCCCCACTTATTGGCTTCGCTGGAAGAGAAGAAGATTTGTAATGGCTCAGAGACGGGAATGAGCCAGCGGCGGCGCGCTCGCATTCTCGAAATACTCGCGGATCTGGCCCGTACCGAAGAGATTGCCCCGATTCAGAACCTGCTTCAAGAACCGGCTGAGGCCGTGCGCTTCAAGGCCGTTCAGTTATTCGTGCGTTGCGGAACTCTCTCCCAGAAGATGGTTGCTTATGCCTCCGGTCTGGCCCTCCTCGATTCCAGAGATAACGCAATCCGCAGCGAATGCGAGGCGTTATTGGCTACCTATTTCCATCTGGGCTCCCGCCTTGTTGAGGAGGAGATCGAACGCCGGCGTGCTCTGGGGGAATCTGCGGAGCCTTCGTACCCGAGGGAGACAACGCTTGCTACCCTGGTTCGAATCGCGCGCAACAGCGGCCGCAGGAAGGAAAGGCCCCGTTGAAACAGACTCTTCAATCCGCTCCAAAAAGCTCGCTCCGGGATTCCTGGCTGAATCGCAACGTCGCCGGCATGGGCATCACGAGCCTCCTCTCCGATGCAAGCCACGAGATGGCAACGGCGATTCTTCCAGGCTTCCTCGCGGTGCTTGGTCTCTCGCCGGCGGCCTTGGGCCTCATTGAGGGAGTGGCGGATTCCACATCGAGCTTTGTGAAGCTCGCGTCGGGCTGGCTTTCCGACCGTTTGGGACACCGAAAGCCGATGACGGTGGGCGGCTATTTTCTGACCGGCGCGTCAAAGGCTCTGTTTGCCTTTGCCTATGGATTACCGCTCCTCCTGGTGGGCCGCACGCTTGCATGGTTCGGGCGCGGGCTTCGCGGACCGCTGCGGGACGCCATGTTGGCTGACTCCGTTCCCCCCGAACATCGGGGCAAGGCATTCGGATTTCACCGCGCGGGAGATACCGTCGGGGCGATCATCGGGCCTCTGCTTGGTGTTTGGCTGCTGGCCTATTTTCACCCGCGAACCGTAGATCCCTCCCAGCCCTTCCGCATCATCTTTCTGCTGACGCTGATTCCCGGCTTAGGCGCCGGCATCGCCCTCGCGGCTCTGGTGCGCGAAAAGCGCGGCGCCCCTTCGCAGTTGAAATTCTGGACAACGATCAGGGCCCTGCCGCCGCCGTTCTGGCGTTTCCTGTGCGGCGTCGGGATATTTGGCATGGGCGATTTTGCCAGAACCCTGATGATCCTGGCCGCGACGCAGTTGCTCACCCCAAGATATGGTTTGCAACATGCGGCGGAAATTGCAGGTTTGCTGTACGTCAGCCACAACGTATTCTACGCCGCCTATTCCTATCCCGTGGGTGCGCTCTCGGATCGCCTGGGCCGGCGAGGATTGCTCTCTTTGGGCTATGTTGCCGGGGTGCTGGCATCGCTTGGCTTCCTTGCTGCATTTCTGTGGAAACTGGATGTGATCATCTATCTGTTGGCCCTGTTTGGACTGGGCGGATTTTCCATGGCCGTAGAGGATGCTCTGGAAGGCGCAATGACCGCGGATTTCATCGGCAACGAAGTCCGGGGAACAGCCTACGGAGTGCTTGGAACAGTGAACGGCGTGGGTGACCTGGTGGCGAGCATCGTGGTAGGAGCATTATGGACAGCAGTTTCTCCCGTTTCAGCTTTTGCCTACGCCGCGATCTTGATGGGGTTGGGTGGAATGGTCATCTACCGCGTGCGGTAAGAGATCGGGAACATGATTGAGAGAGCCGCATGATTCACTACTGCCCATCATGCTGGGCTGAAGTCCCCGGCGGCCCCAAATGTCCGGCCTGCGGTGCGGATATTCATGCTCTGGCTCAGGAGTCTTACGAGGAAAAGCTGATTCGCGCGCTTAACCACCCTGAGCCAACCACGCCTATTCGCGCTGCAACGATTCTTGGAGAATTGCGCTCGCGGGCGGCCGTCGAGCCGCTGATCAACCTCGTTTACTCAAGTTCCGATCCTTACATTCAAGAGGCCGCTGTCATCGCGCTGGGCAGGATTGGAGATCCGCGGGCGTCGAGCCCGTTGCGGCGTTGGAGTTCTGAAGGCGCGCTTCGGGTGCGCCTGGCGGCGCAGCAGGCGCTCAAAAAGATAACCGGCGAGTAGTCCAAGTGTTGGCTGCTCTCACCGACCGCAGAGGAATGCAATGCGGAGTCACCCTGAAATCTTTATAGACCGAAAAGAGGAGGTGCAGCTCCTGAAGAAAGCCATCAACGAGCGGAGAAGTCTTCTTATCTCGGGACCAGCTGGAGCGGGGAAAACCATGCTCACATTAAAAGTCATCTCCGAGCTGCCTGAGATGCTTCGAAAGAATTGTTTGTACGTGAGCGGAATGAAAGGCCTGCAAGACCTTCTGAAGCAAATCGTCCACTTGCTCTTTGATCTGGATGACCCTGCCCTGCGCAGCAGGCTACGCCGGGAAGGGGCGCCGCCGGTCACATTCAAGAAGTGGCTCGAAGCCCAGCCCAGCACGCGGCTCAGAGGTGCGCTCTACCAGTCCGCTGCAGAAGGTCAATATTGGCTGTTTCTCGATCATCTGCCCCCACTCACGCATTCGGCATCGAGAGTGGTGAAGGAACTCATTCGAATGCGCGCCACGCCGGTCTATTTATTGGCCCGAGGCTTCTCAGAACGAGAAATCGGCCACGTAACTGATATCTACTGGGGTGATCCGCATCAACTGGCAGTGGGAGCGCTTGCCAACGCATCCGCACGTGAACTCGTGGAGGACTGCATTCACCGGTTTGGATTATCTGAACTGGACTTGCAAGATTTCCGAAAGGAGGTTCTTCACCTCAGCGGCTGTCTACCTGGAGCTATCGTGCAAATGTGCGCCCTCGCCGCTCAGCCTCAGTACCAGTACGGTTCGCAAATCAAACTGAAACTCCTTCATATCGACTATCTTATGAGCGGGCAGAAACCTGCTTCGGCCAGCCAGGAGAGAAGCTGGCAGGCGCCTGGAATTGACGGTTAACCCCTTGGGACTGGGTTCCCGCTAGCTTCTGGAAGCGGGGGCGCATCTCTGGCCGCTATGGATCGAGCGGGAGACGAAAATTGGCGTTGGCTTCGGAGATCGCGGATTTCATGTTCCAGATTATCCAGCCGCGCGAGCGCTTCTTGAACGGACGAACTCCCCGCCGCCTGTGTTTCCCGGGCATGGGTTAGCGCTTGTTCAGCGATTCGGCTGACTTCGTGAAGCAGCTTTCGGATCTCCGCTTCTAGCCGGTTACGGCTTTCCTGGACCCGGTTGAGGACATCACTCTGTACCCGTGTGCTGTTGATTTCCAGCAGCCATGCCAAAAACTGCCGGGCCTGCTCCTTAATCACCCCGTGTGCTCCGACTAAACCGAGAAAGACATCGCCTAACCAGCGCAGTGGAGATGCCGGCTGGGCAACTTCGATGAGGTCTCGAAAAGAGAACCCAGATCGGATCCGAAAGCCCGTTTCCGTGTCGAGCGCGTGCGGCATGCGGGCGAGTTCAGAAACTCCAGCATCGGCAATCTTCTCTAAAAAGTCGTTTCCCATTTGCACAAAACGGGCGGCGACCCTTCGGTATTCCTTCTCTGCCTCTTCCTGTTCGGAGCGCAGCCACGGATAAACGCACCGGCGCGTAATTTCCTGAGCTGCGCGCATCACCTTGCGGCGGTACGAGGGCCCCATCCCGCGCGATATTGATTGCAGCACCGCCTCAAATTCCCGGCTCGTTTGAGGCGCTGCCGAGCGCAGAAAGGCTTTATGGCGATCGATAAAAACATCAGACAGATGCCGTTCCTCAGCCATGAAGAGAAAACTCAGCTCCCGCATGGAGCGCTCCGCCTCGGCAATGGTTCGTTTCATAGTTGCGATCCGCCGCTCGGATTCTTCGAGGGGCCGTTGGAGAGCGTCCCGTTCGGCGCCGATGATGGCGAGCAACTGCTCGCTTAGGCGGTCAAGCCCTCGTTCGCAAGCCGTCCAGATTAGTTGCCGGCCGGAGTTTTTGACAAGCTGCTCAAGCGCTTCAACTAATCTTCCCCAATCGCGCTCCGGCCCACGATGCTCCAACCGTTCTACGGCGCTGACTTCAAAAACCGGTCCTATTTGCCGCTGCAAATGCTTTTCGAGCAAGCTCCGGGTGAAATCCACAGCCGCGGCTTTCTCCGCATCTGTAGCTCGATCCGCCTTGTTGAGCACAACGATCAAGTCTCGAACTTGCCGGGCCACGTCTTTTATGATTGTAAGTTCCTCACGCGCCAGCGGAGGATCGGCGCCCAACACAATCAGGGCTGCATCGATATGGGGAATGAAAGCCCGGGTCGCCGCCGAGTTGGCGGTGAACACTGATCCCAGTCCTGGCGTGTCCACCAGGCACATGCCTGTTGCGAGCATGGGGCTGGGCAAAAAAACCTCGACGCCGTGCACATCCTTGGCGTTCTCAGGGTTATACTCTTCTGAAACGTATTGCTTGAGATCCGAGACGGTTATTTCGCGCCACGCGCCGTCGCCCTCCTGCACACGCGCTGTTCGCTGCTTTCCGAACCGAATCACCGTGGGCAACGTCGTCACGGGAATAAAGCCCACCGGCAGGATCGGCTCTCCAATCAGTGCATTAATCAGCGTTGACTTGCCGCGCTTGAACTGGCCGATGCACGCAACGTAAAACCGCCCTTCCGCGATCCTCACAGCGAGCTCTTTGGCCTCGTCGCCTGCCCGCCTCGCGCCCAGCTCCTCCGCTAACATTGCCAGGCGAAGCAGACTGGCAGCACCGTCCAGTTCAGCCGTCGCTTCGGGCACACCGCTGATGTCGCTTCCCGTCATTCCGGCTTCCATTATTGGCGTGTTCTCTTCCCGCGCTGTCATGCGTGAACTCGGTTTGATTACAGGGAGCGCTCCGGCATGCGGCCGACTAAAAATTCTATCGCTCGCTCCGGTGAGGACCATTCCGCGCCCCTCGGCTCAGCCTTGTATTGGTAATCGTGTTTGCGCTGAAATTCTCGCAATTCCGCTATGAGTGTCTCGATGCGGTTTTCGGCCGTTTGCTTGGCGAATTCCTTTGTGCCCGTCGATTTCCACTGAATCAATCCCGCTTGCAGGTGAGAAAGACATAGGCCGCCCGCCCGTGTATACCGGTCTCGAAACCCCGCATCTTCCAGCAATTCTTCGATGACGCTTAACAGGTGTTCCACACTATCCCGCAGCATGGCGCAGGTAACGCATCCCTTCCCCGGCGTTAAGCGAAACGGGCGTTTCGCTGTTCTTCCAATTTTCAAAAGGCCCCGCCTCTTGAAATCATCCGTTATTTTGAACTGGTAGAGGTCTTCCTGTACTTTTTCGAGAAGGTTCTCACAGAGTATGGATACTCCAAATCCGTCGGCCCAATGCTGCTCTTCAATCTGCTTGGCTTTCCAGAAGTGCCTGCGACAAAAGCCGCCCCCATCCAGGAAATCCTGACGGGCCAGGGGTGACATCATGCCTTCATAAAGAAAGCTGTGAAGATGACGGCGCTCGGCAGCGCTCTGGGCTTGACAGATGGGGCAGCCGCCCTGGATCAGAGCATCTTCCAGCGCCCGCGCTGTGAACCAGTGAGGCGTTCGACCCGTTCGATTGAGTCCGCCACAGACCGCGTCGAATGCCTCCAAGACTTCGTCCTTTCCGGAATTCTCTGAGGATTCGCTCCGTCGCCTCACGAGTAAAGTCTTTGCGCTTTGCCTCATTGGAAACCACCTGAAACACGGGCTTCGTCGTCTTCTTGGGGCTGCAAAAGGGATTCCAGATCTCGCCGAATGGTCTCAACATCCCCGTTGCTGGTCGCGTCTTCTCTCATGGCTCTTCCGATCTGAGCGCGGATGGCGTCCGCACGTTCCTCAAAGCGCCGCTGCAGTTCCGCGAGGCTGCGGCGGACCCAGGATTCGAGCATCCGTCCGTATGCTTCAAAACCCTTTTGCACCTCGTCTCCCACAGTTTGCCGGAGTTGTTTCTCCACGCCGCGCCGGATGAATCCTTTGCCCAGAAACCTGAAAATGTCAGGCTTCAGCGCAATGTGGAGTCCCCCGAGATCAAGCCGGGGCATTTCCTTAATGACCGAACTTAACTCCTCAACATCGGGGATATCTTGCAAGTCCATCACCTCGCCCGCTTCTTCCAGGGCAAGCGCCATCTCCGAGGCGAGCGCTCCGATAGCGTCGGAGAGTTGCTTGCCTTCGTAGGCTCCCACTTCCGCAATGCTTGAAACGACGAGGTCTTCGACCGGATGCGCCAGGGTTTCACTTTTCGACCATCGTTCTGCCACGGCCACGGCCGCGCGGTGAATAGCGAAAGGGCCCAATTCTCTCACCTGGTCCGTGACTTTGAAACACGCGATGGTAGTCTCCTCAACCTTTCCGGTAGCCCGGCGCAACCGCGCCTCGATCTCCCTCAGGAGCGCCTGGGCTTTCTTGTCTTTGGGCCGTTCTTTATCTGACTGTTCCGCTCGAACCTTGAGCGCCATAATCACGGCTTCCTTGAGCGCCCCGATTTTGCGCCGTACGGATTGCTGCGCTAACTCCTGGTGCTTCTCATAGAGTGGGAGGATGTGTTCGCGAAACCACGCGTCTACCAAATACGCGTGGTTGCTCTCAGTGCTGACGGGATGCACTGAGAGATCCAACCCGAGGAATGAGCGAATCTGGCTGGCAATATAGCCTACTGAGCGGTCCCGGTCCTCGGGAGCCAAGAGGTCCGCTTTGCTCAGAAGAACCTGGGCAGGAATCGCTGCGTCATACAGTGCCTGGAGCGTTGATAGGTCTTCCTGGGTCAGAGTTGATCCGGCGTCGATCAAAACCACCCCCAGATCGCACTGTGGCAGATACGCGAGTGTCTCCCGAGCCCCCGTTGTGGCCAGAGAGCCAAGTCCTGGCGTGTCTACAAACACAACCCCATCGCTCAATCGGGCAGACGGCAACTCTACAACGATCTGGACCACATTTTTTGAATTGGCGGGATTGAGCTGCTCGCTCACAAACTCGGATAGTCGCTCGATACCAAGCCTTTGCCTCTTATTATAAACGTCGGTAACAATCAAAGCTGGCGCTTCGCCATGCACAATCCTTGTGGGAACCGCCGTGATCGGATTCACTCCTACCGGCAACACGCTCGTTTCGAGGATATGGTTAAGCAGTGATGATTTCCCGGAGCTCACCCGTCCGAAGAGCGCAATCTGAAAACTCTTGTTCTCGAGGCGGTCAAGAATCACGGAAAGCGTTGAACGAAACTCCACCAATCCCTGCCCGTTGATGATGCGTTCCAGCTTCTGAAGCAGGTCGATTTCATCAAGGGTTCCTTCCAGTCGGTGCAGGCGAGCCTGCAAGTCCTGCCCGAGACCCTGTCTCAAATACGAGATAAGTTTCCGCACCAATCCCCTCATCTCATCCGCCATCCCATTCAGTTCGGGAACAACAGAAGGTGGGATTGCGCCGTATCCTCGCATGTGGTCGGCGCGGCACTCGTCGAAAGCTATATCTGCAAATTCCAGCGTCACACGGATGGAGTGTGCGGGATCGAGTTGCGGAGGCGATGGCGCGATATTCTGACTCGCCAGGGTGTGGACCATCTGATTGCGAATCCGAGCAATATAGTCCTGAATGACCTTGGTCTGCGCCGGGGTAAGACTTCCCTTGTACTTTGGGAAGGGGGATTTGGAGTTTGATGCGAAGAGAATCTCCTCGACTTCCGACAGCAGTTTGTCGGCATACTGGTAGCTCGCCAATAAATGCCGCTTGTGATTCGGACTCAGCTCAGCAGGTGACTCCGGCTTCGGTTCCATGTCCGCACTTCCTCCGCTCTGAGGCGAGCCTGCGTTTCAGGTCTCATAAATAAGCGCTCTTTTATCCGGCGGGTCTCAAAACGAGGGGCAAGAGAAAGCGGATTGGACGCCCTTGCCGGAGAACCCGGTAGGAGTCATCTTCCCCACGTGGGGCGGTTAAGGGCGAACTCCAACGCCTGAAGCCATTATCGAGGGCGGCAGGCTTGAAGTCAACGCCATAGTGTCTGCTCGTTCGTTGAAGATCCACTGCGGTCCGCAGATTTCAAAGCTTCGCCCAGCAGTACGGGCGCCCAGCCGGTAGAGCACCAAGGTATAGGCCTCCAAAACAGCAGGATATGCGACAGCCACGTCACGGCGCTCGCGGGTCAACCGCTTCCATTCTTGCTGTGACCGCTGATGATGCGCATCGTCAGGATCAACGGCAGCGTAAAGCGGCCGGTCATCAGCAAGGACGGAGACACTCATCGCCCCCGGACCCCTCGCAGTTTAAAAAAGCCACACCGCTGGGACATCAGGTATGTCTTTGTTGAGGCCTGCAATAAGGCCGGCCTTGAGGACCTCCACGTGCATGATCTCCGGCATTTGGGACCGCCGATCCTACTCGCCCAAGGAGTACCGGACTCTATCGTGGCAAAAGTCACAGGGCCGGGAAGCGCGGCGCTGAAGAGGTATCAGCACCTCTCCGAATCATTGAGGAGACAGACGGTAGACCTGATTGCGAGCGTTTTAAGCGTACCTTTTACTGACACATGTAGTCACACAGTGCCTTTTGAGCACCAGGGAAGGGACTTGAAAAATGGGTGTAAGACCAAGAAACAAAAGAGGTTAAATGGTAGGCCCGAACGGACTCGAACCGTTGACCTCTACCGTGTCAAGGTAGCGCTCTAACCGGACTGAGCTACGGGCCTACTTGAGTGAGAAGGTTTTGATTGTATTTCTCGAACTGATTCAGGAACACGGATACTTTAGATAGAAACCTTCCCCCATGCGCATCGAGAAGTACGATCAACAGCGCCATTGTAGCCGGTCGAAAGCCGGAAGGGCAAGGCGCAATATCGCTGCATTTTACAAGCGGCAGCCATGTAGCCGAAAGCTCTCGGCGGTCACTCGGCGAATGCCTGAGTTTTAGTAGAAATGCTATGCGGACGCGGCTCCCGATTTGCCGGCCGAGGAGGAAGCAGGACGCTGGGCAGCCGGTTGATAACTTCCCGCCTCACGACGGAAAGCAACGTTCAGCCGATTCCAGCCATTGATGGCGACGATGGCCATGGTCAGGTCGACCAATTCTTTTTCTGAAAAGTGCTTGCGGGCCAGTTCGTAGACCTCATCCGGCACGTGGTCCTTGCTGACCCCGGTCACCGCTTCGGTCCAGGCCAGAGCCGCCCGCTCGCGGTCCGTAAAGAAGGGCGTATCTCTCCAGACGGAGACGGCGTAAAGCCGTTGCTCGCTTTCGCCGCGGGCTCGCGCATCCTTTGTATGCATGTCCACACAATATGCACAGCCATTAATCTGCGAGGCTCGCAGGTCGATCAAGTCCAACAGGGAATGCTCCAGACCGCTCTTGTGCACGTATTCCTGCAAGCTATACATCGCCTGCAACGCGCCAGGAGCAACTTTAAAATGATGAATCCTCATCTTGATTCCTCCGCTCAGTTTTTACTTGTCTCTATCCTATTCAAGAAGATGTGCGCCGAGGATTCCCGTCACAAACTTTTTGCTTTTGGCGCTGATGTGGCGATTCCCGCGAGAGTGAAGGGGAGACGAAAATCGCTCATGGGATTTCCACTTCTCACTTTCGCAGGAACAAGCTTCGGGGGAATGACGGGCGTGGGGAATTTTCGATGAAGCCGAAAAACAGTAATCACCGAGAAGGTAGGAATCAATCATTCCGCGCCGTGTCGCGGCGAACTCTGTTCGCTGAAGTCTTTGAAAACAAAAATCCGGCGATCGCAGATCGCCGCTACAGCGAGACTTTTTCACAATCTCTGATGCGTGATGAGCGCCGAGCAAAAATCAATCCGAGGTTGTGGTTGCTTCGGCTCGTCACTCATCACCGATCATTATAACCGCTGTCGAGATGCTTCGCGGACTTTTGTTCTGATCCGAAATGCCGAGATTCTTAGCCAGCCCAGAATGACCGGCAAAGCAGGTCCGGGTGATACGCAGAGCGCTTCCTCCGTGGTCGCCAAGGAGAGGCGGCGCGCGGTCAATTTCCGCCCGCCACAGCAGATGCTCGCTGCATTACACCGCTCAGAATCCAATCCACCTCCTGGTGGGCATAAGGATACGCAATGAAATCGAACGCTCCTGACCCCATTGCGTCCATATAGAGGTCTTTGTCGTAAAATTGGGCGCAGACTACCACCGGGGCTTTAGGTTTCGCCCCAGCCTCCGAAAAAAGGAGGTCCTTGAAGCTGCCATCCTTCAAATCCGTTTCACAAAAGACCATGGCCACGGGTTGATGATCTAAAATCTTGCGAGCCTCGGTCAGCGTCTCGGCAAAAAGAGGGTTCATGCCTTTCTTGGTCAGGGCCTTGACCAGAGTATGCCGGCCTTGAGCATCTGAAACAGCAACCAATACTTGTAAGGGTTTCAGCATAACACCTCCTTTTTCCATTGGGGATTACGGATAAGGGGTGATGCCTGTCAGGTGGGGCGGCGCATTGACTGCGCCTAGGGTGGTGCGTCGAACCGCTCGCAGGTTTGACAACTTCCCCCATCTGCATCACACGGTTTCTGGGTTTTACTGCGCATAGCCTAAATGAATTGTATGTACACACTTCCACTCTTGCTTGCCACTCGCGGCTTCTTCCCGCCTTCTTGATCGACGAGCGGCCAGAGGATTTAGCGAACGCCAAATACGGCTCGCGAGCGCTCCTCGTGGAAGGGTTCAAGCTCTTCTGCCAGTGAAAGGTCGAGCACCTCCGCTCGAACGCCCTCGGCGAGGTCCTGCAACCTCAAGCGGTAGCCGTTACGGAAACGAACGGCATCCCGATAAGTGTTCACCGCCGCCGTGAGCTGGGTGAAGGTGACTTCCTCACAGGAGCTTACGCCCAGATCGAGCTGCACGCGCTTTGGAATCTCCATCAACCGCAGGCGAGCGCCGGGCGGAACGCAAACGGCTGGAACGCTCGCCATACGAGGCGGGCTGAAGAAATTCTTGAGTGTCCGCCAGAAGCCTCCGGAAGCATGCACCGGACCTGTCACCTGATACAAATCCAGAGGTGAAGCAAATCCCAGCGACCCGGTTGGAAACCGATGCAGAACCAACTCCTCTTTCTCCTTAGCCAGGCGGTTGGGGATGCACATTAACGAATAATCACACATGATTTTCCTCCTTTGTTTTGAGACTCAATCCTAACGATCGAAGGATCGAGTTTCTGTACTCCTCCGTGCCAATCGTTCCCCCTCCAGCAACCCGGAATTTGTCAGTCAATTTAACCATTGGTTTTTGCTTTGCACTCCACGGGATAACCCGCCTTGCACCACGCTTCAAATCCTCCAACCAGCGGATAGGCGTTCAGGAATCCGCGCCGTGTCAGCTCCTTCGCCACCTGCGCGCTCCGCCGTTCATCTGCCGAGCAGCTATAACTCACCAGGGGATGCCCCAAGGGAATTTCCTTCAGATGAAGATTGATTTCATCCACAGGAACGTGAATGGCGCCTGGCAGTTTCGACTCAGCAGCGTTCCATTCCGGTGAACTGCGGGCATCAATAAAGATGAAACGCTCGCCGCGCTGCATGCGCGCAATCACTTCACCGGGCGTTAATCTGGCAACTTCCATAGACACTCGTTGTGGCGCTGGCATCTTTTTCGGCCCGGCTCTTCGCTCAGCGACCCGCCTTCATTCGCGCGGTTCGGAAGCTTTGAACCTGATTTTCCCCGCTTCCCTGAAAGGCGGGTTTTTGCCCGATGGATATCTGCTGGCGCATTTCGCCCCGCGTTATCCATCTGAGATTTATTCCCTGCATTCACCTTGCCAGGAAGCCCGCAAGGTCAGGGGTTGAATCCGACGCTCAATAAAGGGGTTAGGTGGGAGATGAGGTAAAAGCCTACAGGGTAGCTGGCGAAGTGATATGGCCAAATATCGCCACGTGATGAAATATCGTCACAGATCTTTGCGTGAAATTTTCAGCTTGCGCATTCGTGAATTGAGAGTGCTTCGATTCATGCCAAGCCGGGCAGCGGCGCCGCGCGGACCCGCAATCACACCACGAGTCTCACGCAAGATGCGGAGAATGTGCTCGCGTTCGATGGCTTCGAGCGTTGCGGACGGCAAAGATTCTGTTTCTTCGGACGCTCTCAGTTCAGACAGCGGCACGTGCAGGATTGAGCCTCGGGTCAGGATGACCGCGCGTTCCAGGAAATTGCCCAACTCGCGCACATTGCCCGGCCAATCCCATTCCACCAGAGCATCCATAGTCTCAGGAGGGATCGTCTCAATCCGTTTGTTCATGCGGAAGGCATGCTTTTGCACGAAGTAGCGGACAAGCAGCGGAATATCCTCGCGTCGCTCGCGCAGCGGCGGCACGATGATGGGGAAAACCTTCAGGCGGTAATAAAGATCGCTTCGGAATTCTCCGTCCTTCACCATTTTCGAGAGGTCGCGGTTTGTGGCGGCAATCAGACGCACATCCACCGGAATGGTGCGCGTGCTGCCCAGCCGCTCGAATTCTTTCTCCTGCAAGGCGCGAAGCAGCTTGGGCTGAAGCTCCAGAGGAATATCGCCCACCTCGTCGAGGAAGAGCGTGCCCTGATGAGCCAGGTCCAGGCGGCCCAACCGCTGGGCGCTGGCTCCGGTGAAGGCGCCCTTTTCATGACCGAAGAGCTCGCTTTCGAGAAGGCCCGTGGGGATAGCGGCGCAATTGAATTTAACAAACATGTGTTCGCGGCGGGGGCTCAGGTTATGAATCGCGCGCGCGATCAATTCCTTGCCTGTGCCGGTCTCTCCCAGGATCATAACCGTCGCATCCGTTGGAGCCACGGTTTCCACCTGCTTCAGGATGCGCTTCAGCGTCGGGCTTTCACCCACAATCTCTTCAAAGCTGTATTCGGTCTGGAGTTTGTCCTGGAGATAGAGTTTTTCCTGCGCGAGCTTATCCTTTAGCTCGGCAATGCGACGAAAAGCCAGGGCATTATCCATGGCAATCGCCACCTGGTTCGCCAGTTGAATGAGCAAGTCCACGTCGCGGGGCGTGAATGCATCCTCGGCTTTGCGGCCCAAGTTCAGCGTCCCCAGCGTCCGCTCGCGCCCGAGCAATGGCACGAAGCAGGCTGATTTGACTCCCGCATTCGCCATCTGCGCCGTGATATTCTGCGAAAACCGCTCGTCCTCCAGGCAATTCAGCAGAAGCGGCTTTCCCGAAGTGAAGACCCAGCCTTCCGGCGACCCTTCCATGGGCAGCGTCATGCCTTGATGCACGGGGTCTGCATCATCGTAGGGCGAGTCGAGGGGCAGCAAGCTGAGTTCGTTGCTGTTGGGATTGTGGAGCGCCAGGCTGGCATAGGAGTGAGGCAGGATCTGGCCCAGGCTGGCCCCGATCGCAGAGAGCAATTCGCGGATATCGAGGTTCGAGACCAGGACGTTCGTCACCTGGAGCAACAAGGCGTCTTCCGCCCGCCGCCGGTCTGTGATGTCGCGGATCGCGCACATCACGAGGCTTTCTTCCCGATCTTCGACGGGGCTCAACATGATGTCCACAGGGAATTCCGTCCCATCTTTGCGTTGAGCGTAAAGGTCGAGGCTGGTTCCAAAAGGTCGCTGCCGCCAGTCGGCCAGCGACCCTCCTGACGATGCCGAATGAAGGTCGCGAAAGCGCGGCGCGACCAGCACGTCCACGGCCTGGCCCACCAGCTCGCCGGGATGATAGCCAAAGAGCTGCTCGGCTCGCGCATTGACGCGCACAATCATCCCCTCACGGTTGGTCACCACCATTGCGTCGGGAGTGGTCTCGAAAAGCTTCCCAAACATCGTTCGCACCCCTGGAGCGCCCATGGCCCGTGCTCCCCCAACCCCTGATCCCTCACTCTTATTAACTTATCAAAAGAATTGCCTCCCGTCTCGCTGCAGGGACGGACGGCGCGCAACGTTGTGTGAAAAGGCCGAAAGACATGCCGTAGCGGCGATCTCCCCATCGCCGAATCACCTGAAAATGAAAGCCGGCGGTGAGAGCCTGGCCTGAGGAGCGGAGCGCAGGGAGGCCGCCATTATCGGAGCAGTTTTCACGCAGACTCACCCGCGGTGCGCCCCCCATGGCTCATCGCTTTAAATCCCATATTTCTTGGCGTAATGGCGGAAAGAACGGTAGGAAATGCGCAGAAGTTCGGCGGCGCGGGTGCGCACGCCCTGCGCAGCGCGGAGAGCTTCGAGCAGGTACTGCCTTTCCATATCCGCGATGCGAGCCTCGAAATCAATCCCTTCCTCCGGCAGCGAAATGCCGGCAGGGGATAGGGGCGCTCCCGGGTTGTGGGCGAAATCCGGCAGGTGATCGGCGCGGATCAACCGCTCCTGATCGCTCGCCAGAGCCACAGCGCGTTCCACCGCATTTTCAAGTTCGCGGACGTTGCCGGGCCAGGAATGCTCCTTCAGTCTCTCCATCGCCAACGGATCAAAGCCATTCACGGGCTTGCCCATCTGCCGGGCGAATTTCTGAAGAAAGTGGAGAGCTAGCGGCTCAATATCCTCCTTGCGCTCGCGAAGCGGAGGCACGTGGATGGGAATGACGCTGATGCGGTAATAAAAGTCCTCGCGGAACTGGCCGGCGGCGACCATCGCCTTCAGGTCGCGATTGGTCACCGCAATCAGGCGCACGTCCACGGGAATATCGGCTGCGCCTCCCAGCGGCCTCACCTTCCGCTCCTGAAGCGCGCGCAACAGTTTGACTTGCATGCTGAGACTGGTTTCACCAATTTCATCAAGCAGCAGCGTGCCGCCGTTCGCGGATTCGATGATTCCCTTCTTGTTCGTATCGGCGCCTGTGAAAGCTCCCTTGCAATAGCCGAAGAGTTCGCTTTCAAGGAGCGTCTCAGGGAATGCTCCGCAATTGACCGAGACAAAAGGTTTTTCGCGGCGCAGGCTTGCCTCATGAATGGCTCGCGCCACGACTTCCTTGCCTGTGCCGCTCTCGCCCGTGATCAGAATCGTGCTTGGGGTAGGGGCCACGTTGCGGATGGTCTCAAGAATGCTCTGAATCCACGCGCCTTTTCCAATGATGTTGTCCCGCGCGAAAACGCGTAGCAGCTCGCGCCGCAAATTGGCGTTCTCCTCGCGCAGCGCAATTTCCTCCACAGCGCGGTTGATCACGACCTTTAATTCTTCAATCAGGCGATCCGTCTTGATGACGTAGCGGTAGGCTCCCAGGTTCAGCGCCTCAATCGCGCTCGAGACGGTCGGCACAGCGGTGATCAGAATGAATAAAGCCGAACTGCGCGTATTCTGCGCGTGCTCGAGAAGTTGAATTCCCGTCAGATCGGGCATCCGGATATCCGAAATGATGATGTCGTAAATGCGGGTCTCAATCTTTCTCCTGGCGATTTCTCCGGAGGTCGCCGTTTCCACCTCGTGTCCTTCCCGCCGGAAAGCAATTTCCAAGAGTTGGCAGAGTGATTCTTCGTCGTCAATGATGAGCAATCGCGCCATGCTTTTTCCAGAAATTAAGGGCGCTGCGAGGATGAGTTGCGAGTTACGAAAGTCGAATGCATCTCCCTGAGCAGGTTACTGAAAGACTTTGGCCGCCCGTCGTTCTGAGGAGCCGAAAAGAATCAGTGATCGGTGGGAAGGTGTGAATAAATTCATCCGCGCTGTTGTAGCGGCGAACTATGTTCGCCGAAGTTTTTGAAAACAAAAATCCGGCGATCGCAGATCGCCGCTACAGCGAGGTTCTTTCACAACTTCTGACGAGTGATTGCGATGAGCAAAAATCAATCTGGGGTTCTGATTGTTTTTGTCTGTCACTCGTTACTTTTCACTCATCACTGCCGCGGAATTTTTCCGCTTCGCTCAACGTCAGAACGACCGGCTGTAAGGTTTTTCCACAACTTTTCAAGACGCCTTGACGGCTTCCTGCTCCCGAGGCAGTTCGATGACGAAGCGCGCTCCATCGCCGGGTTTGGAAGCGACCAGAATCTCTCCCCCATGCCCCTTCACGATTTGATAGCTGATGGCCAGTCCCAGGCCAGTCCCGTCGCGGAAGTGAGAATTAAACGGCTCAAAAACCCGCTTCAACTGCTCCCCGGTGAATCCCGAGCCCGTGTCGGATAGGATGACGGAAATCCTGGCTCGCCGTTCCTGAATCTCCGCCGTGAGCCAGCCGCCATTGGGCATAGCCTTCAGAGAATTATTGCAGATGTTCCAGAAGACCTGGCGCATCTTGTCGGTATCAATGGTCGCCATGACCGGACCGGTTGGGAAAACTCGCCGCACATGGCATCGGGGCGTAAAAAGCGGATGGTGCTCGAGGAGAAGAAGCGTCTCATCCAGCAGACTGACCAGGTTCACAGTCTGGAACTCAAAGCGCTGCTCCCGAGCATAAACCAGAAAATCGGAAACCAGCTTATCCAGGCGGCCGGACTCACGACTCACAATGTCCATGAGCTTGGTCTGATCTTCGTTCATCGTGGAGATGTTCTGAAGCAGCTTCACAGAACCGGAAATCGAGGCCAGCGGATTGCGAATCTCATGGGCAATTGCGGCGGCCATGCGGCCAATCGTCGCCATGCGATCCTTGAGCTTATCTTCAGCTTCCCGCCGCTTTTCCTCCGTTAAATCCTGAAAAGTATAAATGTAACCCACCCCGCCCTGCTCCGGCACGCTCAAGGGTGAGGCGGAAATGCCCAGAATACGTTCCTCTCCTCCCGGTTGGCGGTAACTGATTTCCCGGCGCATGTAGGCGAGGCTTGTTTCCGAAGCGCCTTCACTGGCGATGGTTCCCGCTTCAAGAATCGCCCCAATAGGCTGGCCGCGAAGCTCCTCCGCACTGCGGCCGAGAATCGCGGCTCCTGCCGGGTTCACCACTAAAATCTTACCCGAAAGGTCTGTCGTGATCAGGCCCCCGCGCATGCTGTAAATAATGTTTTCGTTCAACGCCTGAAGGCTTGCCACCTCCCCGGTTTTGTCGCGCAGTTCCTGGCCGGTTCGGCGCAGGCTCTCGGCAAGGTAGCTGGAGAGGTATGCGACGGCGAAAAACCCGAAAAGGCTGGCCAGCAGCTTGAATTCAAAGGTCCCCGGATCAACCTCCATCGCGCTGGGAGTGACCAGGTGCGCCAAGGCAGGATGCTGCTCTGCAAAGCGCGGGTAGATGCTGGATAAATAACTTAACTCCAGGACCGATCCCAGGCAGATAAAGCTGAAGGCAGCGATCAGAAACGCCTGCGACCGTGGCAGCACGATGCTGGCCATGATGACAACCAGAAAATAGAGAGGAATATAATTGCTGTCCAGGTTGCCGGTAATATGGACAATCGCGGTGATCAGGATGATGTCGCCGCAAATCTGGACGTAGGCCTGAAGCAGAAGATCGCGGCTGAGTTGGTTGTATATCAGATAAAACAAGCCCAGCACGTACCACAAAACGATGGCCATGGCAAAAGGCTTGATGTAGGTCGCGCTTGCAGGCTGGCCGAGCAACTGGCGGAGGGAAAAATCAATGGCAAAAACAAAAGTGATGATAACAAAGCGAATCTTGATGATCCAGGAGAGCCACTGCTGCAGTTGATTAGAAAATTTCATGTCTTGCTGGACGCATTATATAAACAGTAAATTGTTAAAACAAGGGATGCGGCGCAGGCGCGGGAGGTCAGAAGGGCAACCGCTTCAGGGGTTGCCGAAGCAGTCTGCTTGTGAATGGAGCGGCAATTGCGCAGCGCCATAAGTCCAATAGTATCACTATGTTCGTAATAGCATGAAGAACTCGTGTGAATGCTCCGCTTTGGGGGTCGCAGCGCGCGGCCTGCTTTCCACCCGCCAACCCGCTGGGGTAGACTTGAGCCATGGACACGCCAACTGAATCCGACCGTATACGAACGTTGCTCCGCCGGATTCCAGCCGTTGAAGCATTGCTCAATCGCGGGCCGCTCCAGGAGCTTGCAAAACGGCTCGGAAGGCAACAAGTGGTGAATGCGACGCGGGCGGTGCTCGAGAATCTGCGAGAAAAGGTCAAAGAAGATTCCAGGGCCGCCATCACGCTGGAATCCATCGAGAAGAAGATTCTGGCCGCGGCGGAAGCCGCCGCCGAACCATCCCTGCGTCCCGTCATCAACGCCACGGGGGTGATCCTGCACACCAATCTGGGCCGCGCCCCTCTACCCCGCGCGGCCCTTGCGCACCTGGCCAAAGTCGCCACGGAATACTCCAATCTGGAATATGAGCTGGACCTCGGCGAGCGCGGCAAGCGCGATGCGCACACGGCGCGCCTGTTTTCCCAGTTGCTCGGCGCGGAGACGGCCCTGGTGGTCAACAACAACGCTGCGGCGGTTTTTTTGGCGCTCAACACGCTGGCCGAGGGCGCCGAAGTGATCGTTTCCCGCGGCGAACTGGTGGAAATTGGCGGCTCGTTCCGCATTCCTGATATTTGCGCCAAAAGCGGTGCAGCGCTGCGCGAAGTGGGGACAACCAACCGGACACGAGTCTCCGACTACGCGAGCGCCATCACCGAGCGTACCCGCCTGCTGCTTCGCGTTCACCCCAGCAACTTCCGCATCACAGGTTTCACCGAGCGGCCGGCGCTCCGCGAACTGGTTGATCTGGCCAGAAAACACAACCTGCCTTTGATGGAAGACCTCGGCAGCGGCTGCCTGGTGGATCTTGCGCCTTTCGGGTTGCGTGAAGAGTCGGTGGTGAGCGAGAGCCTGAAGGCTGGCGTGAATGTGGTCACCTTCAGCGGCGATAAACTTCTGGGGGGGCCGCAGGCCGGCATTTTGCTGGGGCAACGGGATCTCCTGAGTCGGATTCGGAAGAATCCACTCTTCCGGGCGCTTCGCGTGGATAAACTCACGATCGCGGCCCTTGAAGCCACCATCTCCCTCTACCTGCGCGAAGATTATACCGCCATTCCCACCCAGCGCATGATCCGCGCGCCCGTCGAAGAGATTGCTGAGCGAGCGCGCCAGCTTGGGGAGCGGCTGCGCGCTCTGGAAGGGTTTTCCATCAGCGTGCAAGATGGCGAGTCCGCAGCCGGAGGCGGGTCGACGCCCGGCCAGTCTCTTCCTACCCGCTTGATTGCAGTGACTCACCGCACGCGAACAGCCCAGGAACTGGCAAACGCGCTGAGAAAAAACAGGCCGCCCATCATCGCTCGAATCGAAGAAGATCAGCTTGTGCTTGACCTGCGCACGGTTTTAGACCCGGAGCAGGAAGAAGAAATCTTCAGAGCCTTTCAACGGCTTTCTGCGAATGTGGCGTAGGCCTTTTTCAGTGCGATGGATAAAGGTGATAGAGCATCCAATAGACCACCACGCCGGTGATGGAAACATAGAGCCAGATCGGCAGCGTCCATCGGGCGATTCTCTTGTGGCGGCCAAACCATCCCCGCAACGCGCGATAGAGCGTGATCAGCGCCAGGGGAACGATGGCTACCGCCAGAACGCTGTGGCTCCCCAGCAGCATCAGATAAAAAGTCCGGACCGCCCCCCGGCCTGTGAAATGGATCACGCCGTGATGCGCATGATACCAGAGATAACAGGCGAGAAAGATGCACGAGGTTGCAAAAGCCGCCAGCATGCAGCATTGGTGGGCGCGAATCTTCTTCCTGCGAATGGAAACATAACCCAGCGTCAGGAGAATCGCGCTGGTTCCATTCAGGGTTGCGTCGAGGGTGGGGAGATCAATCGCAGGAAATATCAATCGAGGTCCTCACTTGAAATGGCGTCAATAAACCGGCAGCTTGTCCAGCATCATGAGAGCGTAAACCAGCGGCAAGTAAATGACGGACGCCAGCAGAACGCGGCGCGCTACCGAATTGGATCGGGAGATGGCGAGCCGAACGCCATAGTAAACGAACAGAATTCCCAGGATCAAGGCTCCAAAAAGATAAAGCTGGCCCGTGTGCCCGGTTAACGCCGGAATGATGCTGATGGGGATGAGCAGAAGCGAAAAACCCACCACCTGTGTCGCCATGAATCGTCCTTGATGATCGGCGGGAGGAAGCATCAGGTATCCCGCGCGCGAGTAATCGTGGCGGTACATCCAGGCGATGGCGGTGAAGTGCGGGAATTGCCAGAGAAACAGCATGAAGAAGAGCACCCAGGCGCCAAAGGAGAGGCTGCCGCTCGCCGCCGCCCAGCCAATCAGCGGAGGCATGGCGCCCGGAACTGCTCCCACCAGCGTGCAGAACGGAGTCCTTCTCTTAAGCGGAGTGTAAAGCGCCAGGTAAGATAAGAGAGTCAGGATCGCCAGAAAGCTCGCCAGCGCATTGGCAGTCCAGGCCAGATAAATGCCGCCGGCTGCTGAGAGCAGAAGCCCGAAGATCAACGCCTCGCGCGCGGTGAGCCTACCCGCCGGCAGAGGCCGATTGGAAGTGCGCCGCATGCGCGCATCGTGGGCTCGTTCCAGGTACTCATTCAACGTGGCCGTGCCGCTCGCCACCAGCAACGTGCCCAGCAGGGTGTTGAACAGCAGCTTGAAATGCACAGGGCCGGAAGCGCCCAGATAAAAGCCGGCCAGCGCGCTCATCACCACCAGAAAATTGACTTCAGGCTTGGTTAACTTCCAATAGTCGGAAAGCTTCTGGGAAAGCCCGAAGGATGAGGCCGGTGGAGTTATTTTTTGCGAGTTGTCGATGGAACAGCCCATGGTGAGCGGTTTACAGCTTTAACCGTTTGCTGAAAAATCCTTGCAACGTGTCGTTCTGGCGCTGAGTGCAGCGAAACGGAAGAACCTCTATGCTATTTTGCCCGTCGTCTTTGGCAACTCTTGCAGGCCCAAGAATCGTGATCACCTAGTTTACCGGCTCAATCCGCGCCCTGTAAAGGTTATTGACCGATTGCTAGTGGGTCAGTTTCATGGAGAGGCGGCTTTATGCCGCCACGCATGGCGGGGTGAACCCGCCGCTACGACCCAAACTGACCCACTATCGACCGATTTGAGAGTGTTCACCTGCATCGCTCAAGCCCTGTTCTTCATTTAGGCCTGGCTGTCACCCTTGGCCGACAAATCACTCAGAACACTTCATCGAAGCGCCAGAGCCTCTGTTGTTCATCCTGTCAGATGGGCAGGCACAAAGGAGCTTACCACCCAGATCAGGGTCAAACCGATCATTACGATGCAGGTGGTCCATGCGATGGCGTTAAAAACGCGGGAATTGCGGTAGTCGCCCATTAGATCCTCGCGGTTCACCAGACGGAGCATGAAAATCAAAACAAAGGGCAGCAGGATGCCGTTGATCACCTGCGAAAGCAGAATTACAGGAATCTGCATGTTCTGGCTCAGCGCCATCACGGCAAGCGCTCCAAACGCGATGAGGCCGGTATAAAGCGAATAGAAGGCTGGCGCTTCACGCGGCCTCTTGTTGATGCCGGACTCCAAGCCCAGGCCTTCGCAAACGTAATAAGCGGTGGCTAAAGGAAGAATGCAGGCTGAAAACAGCGATGCATTGCACAGGCCGAAAGCGAACAAAGCTTCTGCGGCGCGTCCGGCCAGGGGGCGCAGCGCCACCGCCGCCTGCGCCGCGTCGCTCAGTTCGCGCGGTCCGCTGGCATAAATGGTCGCGGCGCAGGCGGCAATGATGAAGAAGGCCACGATGTCTGTCATGAAGCAACCGATGATCACGTCCCATTGGGATTGCCGGTAGTTTTTCACCTCGATGCCTTTTTCGACCACGGCGGATTGCAGATAGAACTGCATCCACGGAGCAATCGTCGTGCCGACCAGACCGATGATCATGTAAAGATAAGGGCTGCTGAAGTGGAATGAGGGCGCCAGCGTATTCCGAACCGCTGTGGACCAACGCGGATGGGCCAGAAAGCACGAGATGGGATAGGCGACATAGAAAAGGCAGGCCACCAGGAAAACTTTTTCGACCACCCGATAAGTTCCCTTCACAACCAGCAGCCAGACCAGCAGAGCGCCGAGCGGCACCACCACATAGCGGCTGACGCCCAACACCGACATGCCCGAGGCCAGACCCGCAAATTCCGAAATGGTGTTGCCCAGGTCAGCCGCGAGCAGCATCAACATCAAAAAAAACGTGGTACGAAAGCCGTACTCTTCACGAATCAGGTCGGCTAGCCCCTTGCCGGAAACCACGCCCATGCGCGCCACCATTTCCTGCACCACGATCAGGGCGATGGTGATGGGGATCAAAGTCCACAATAAGGAGTAGCCAAAAGACGCGCCCGCCTGAGAATAAGTGAGAATGCCGCCGGCGTCGTTATCCACGTTGGCCGTGATGATTCCCGGCCCGACCACGGCCAGAAAGAGCAACAGATTCCTGCGCAGCCTGGAAAGCCGCTTGCGGTTCAGCATGAAGGTTCCTGAAGATCGAGAATGCGAGGTTTTATGCCTCAGCCAGATCGCTGGAAAACTCGACCAGTCTGTCATTCCGATCGGTTCCTATTCGTATGCCACATAAATACCCGGACCGAACCCACGGGCGAGACGCCCATGCCACCGTTGTGTCATGGCCATCCTGGCCATGACCACACAATTGTCCGGAAACGTTAGTGGCGCATAACGATGGGCTTATCGCCCACCCCGAGAGCTGAAAATCGTCACGGATATCATCCCTGCATTTATCGCTTCACCACCAGTTCCAGCACGTCATCCGCCGTGACCACGCCTTGCAATTTTCCGGCGTCATCCACCACCGGCAGCGCCACCAGATTGTATTTATGGAACAGGTCCACGACCTCTTTCTCATCGCCGTGAGCCTGAATGGAGATGAGAGGATCGTTGGCAAGCTGCTTAAGGGGCGTGTTAGCTTCTGCCAGAAGAATCCGGCCCAGCGGCACGACGCCGGTCAACGCGCCCGCCGGGTTCACCAGATAGACCTGGTGAACGGACTCAATCGGCCCCTCGAATTTCTTAAGAGCTTCTACCGCCTGAGTCACCGTTGCCGATTCATCGACAACGATGTATTCCGTAGTCATCAGCGCGCCAGCGGTGTTTTCCTCAAAGCCCAGCAGGCCGCGCACCTCCTTGGCCTCATCGGTTTCCATGCCGGCCAGCAATTCGGCTGAAGTTTCGGGAGGCATTTCCTGCAAAACGTCGGCGGCTTCGTCAGGGGGCATCTCCTCCACAATATCCGCCGCCTTTTCCGCCGGAATGCTCTCAAGCAGCGCCGCCTGCATGCGGGTGGGGATTTCGGAAATCGCCTGGGCTGCGGTCTCGTCATCAAGAGACTCAATGAGCGCTTTTTGCTCTTTGCGGCTGAGCTCTTCCAGAATGTCGGCGATATCCGCAGGATGAAGCTCCGCCAGGCGATCGTACGAAATCCGCAGTTTCAGGCGACGGGCCGGATCAGGCTCAATCAGATTGACAAACTCCCAGGGAATCGTCCGCGAGGGCAACAGGGCGGTGATGGACCGTATTCGGTGTTTGGCCACCACCCCTTGCAGCAGGCGCCGCACCGCAGCCGCGATCCCCACGTTCACCGCCAGGATGCGCAGTTCGGTATGGCCGTTGGTGGGGCGAATATCAAAATCGACGTCATTCACGCGCTCCACCTTGCGGTGATCCACATCGATGATCTGCTGGTCGAGAACGTCCTTCTTCACGGAGATCAGGCTTTCGTCGGGTGAATAGCAGCGAATCTCGTCCGCCGGCACTCGGGTCTGCGCCGCGCGTACCGAGACCGATTGCATTTGATCGTAGGTGATGCAAAGCGTCTTTTTCCTAGGCGTCCGAATGTGATAGGCCGCCACCCGCAGCGAGTTCTGGCTGGGATCCACCACCAGGTCGCTGAGGCGGCCCAGATAATCCCCCTTGGCGTCAAAGGTGGGTAATCCTTCAAGTTCGGTAAAGTAAATCATGACGCGCCTCACATGGCGGGAGGGAAAGGAAGAAAAGGAGGCTGGAAGCACTCAATGAATGGAATGCCTTTGCATGGCCCGAGGGCTTGCTACCGGCACCCCTCACCCCCTGCCCCTCTCCCCGCTAGCGGGGAGAGGGGCAGGGGGTGAG
>CADDZJ010000052.1 GCA_902812415.1 Acidobacteriota bacterium | reverse complement strand
CTAGCATAAGGCCGCTCGGCCATCGCGAGGAGTGCTATTCTGCCGCACCGGCCGTTCAACGCCGCCGAATTGGCCTGTCCGCAAATTGTGTTCAGTTCGGCCACTCGGAGAGTAGGTCGCCCGTGTGCGCATTCCTGGCCGCCATCGGTTGCCAGATGGACCCGTAGTTGGCTAACCGGGGCTGTGACCCTCATAGCCGGAGACGGTTATCAACGCGCGCGGGAACTTCTGAAACCGCGTGCTATTGAGCACTGCAAATTACAATGACAACCTCTGCTGTATCGCCGGTGTCCACACCGGCGATTTTTCGGCGCTGAGGACAGCGCCGCTACACAAAATGTTGTCACTGTAGTTTGCAGTGCTCAGCCAGTGGCTTCGAGATGGCGGGCAATCGCGGGATAAACGTCCGTTGCGGCGTTTTTCCCGAGAATGGAATCTGCGTGGCCGTAATGTGGAATGACGTGGCGAGTGTAAAGATTCCTGCCGTTAGCCTCGCGCAGAAGGTTATAGGTGCGTTCAGTGCTTTCGGGAAGGAAGCACCGGTTCTCACCGCCGTGGATGAAGGCTATGGGGATCTTCAGTTTTTCCAGATGCTGCAGATAGGTGTTTTCCCCACGCGCAGTCACCAGATGCTCGGCGCGAACCATCCGCGCCAAATGCTCAAAGGCGCTGATGTTCGTTGCGCCAAACATCTCATGCAACGCGTCGTGAGTGGTTTCGTTTAGTTGCTGATGTTCAAAGACCTGAGAGTACATAAAGGTAATTCGATGGCAAACGGAGCTTGTGCAGAGCTGATCCGGAGGCAGCGGATAGAGCCTCATGGCGGCTTCGTAGAGCCTGCCTTCCCAACCGGTCTGGTCGTTGACGTATGCGTTCAGGGATTTGACGCCCAGAAGATCCAGAAACTCCGGAATGTAAAGGCCGCATTTAATCTGCGTCATCGGGGCCGTCGCCATGTGTGCGGCGACCTGAGAGCAGACCGCCGAACGCACTCCTTTTAACCCTTTCAGCATGGCCATGAAGAAGCTGGCTGAGCCGAAGCAGTGCGCCACCATCTGCGCGCTGGGAGCGCCGGTCAGTTCCAGGACCTCTTTCACGGCTGCGGGATAATCGTAGGCGGCTATGTCATCGGCGGTGAATTGGCGGCTGGATGCAGCCAGTTCGATGCTGCCGCGGTAGTCCAGCGCCCAGACGTCAAATCCGCGCGCCACGAGAAACTCCACCAGATTCGTGGAAATGGTGTCGATGCGAAAAATAAGGCTCGAGACGCCGATGCCGTGGGTGAGGATGACCGGCCCTTTCCGCCCCCCGCGATAGCGCAGCAAACGCAATTGCGCGCCGTCTTCGGTGTTGAAGAAATGAACTTCCGGCGCGGGCGCCCGCAGGGGACGTTTCTTGCGCGGCGGGGCGTCGGCCTGCAGGTAATGCGGCGGAGCCACAATGCCGCCATAAGTGTCCCACAGCGCGCCTGCAAAAAATCGCCCGAAGCGCGCCATCGCATCGAGTCGTTGTAAATGATCCCGGGCGCCCGTCACCTGGAAGGTGTTCATCTGGCGCAGAAAATCTTCAGGCGAGATTTTTAAAATACCCTTACCCAGAAGGTTGCCCTGCGAGTCTTCGCCTTCATAAATCGTGATATAGAGCGTGGTCGTCTCCGGCCAGACATGGTTGATAAGCCCGTGATGCATCACTTTGAATCCATCCAGGTAATAAGCTCGACTTTCCGCTGAAGTCATTTTCATCTCGTATCGCATCCGGCGCGCATCGACGTTTTGCGGATCTTCTGTGAGCAAGCGAAATTCGCCGGTCGCCATGAGCGCCTGGGAAGAGAGCGCTGGGGCGAGAACTGTGCCCATAAGACTGAACGGATGAGAGGGATCGGAAAGCGTCCGGTCCAGGTCATCGGTCGCCAGGGTGAGCGTAAACTCACAAGTGGAATGTTCCAGCCGGCCTTGCTCGGCGCCCTGTTCATAGTCATCCTTGACCTCGGTTGAAAAATAGCCGCGCATGGTTTCGGTAAACTGAAGTCCCAGACTCGGCGGCTCAGGCGATGTTCCGGGTAAGGATGGCAGGCGGTAGTCGATGGCCCATCCGCGCTCTGAAGCAAGCAGCGCCACGGCGCGCTCGGCCAGCGCGGAAATCGTCAGCAAGGGATTGACGCCCAAGGGGCAGGGAATGACGGAACCATCCATGACATAGAGATTTTCATAGACAGTGTCTCCAGCCTTTCTGCTGAAAACCTGCCCCTTATGATTCACAGCGCCGGAGCTTGCGTCTTCTCCCATAACGCAGCCACCCAGCGGATGAACCGTGATCAGGGAAGACCGCAACAGCGTTTTGGGCAGCGACTTTCCGACGTATTCGCCGCCCAACGGGCGCGTCAATCGCTCCAGAAGCTGCTGACTTTTCCCGAAAACGGGCTGCTCGCCAAGGCCCGGCCACTCAATCCGCAGCCGATCATCGCGCAGAACCATGCGGCCCTGCCCATCATCATGCGCCATCACCAGATAAGTCAGCGTGTTGCGCAGGGCGCCGTGACAGGGGCCAAGCGCCAGGCTTTCCACCTCGCGCTCTTTAGCCTTAAGAATTGCCGTCAGATTGCGCCTGCCATAATTTCCCGTTCCGGCTGCGGCAGCCAGGATTTCAGGAAATAGATTGGAGATAGCGCCCGGGATGGAGCCTTCCTCGACTAACAGGCTATCTTCCAGTTCAGGCTGGCGACGACTGTCGATAACGCCGGTGATGCATGGGCCGACAGATCCAATTTCTTTCAAAGGGTGGCAGCCCGCGCCGATGCCGTTCACCGTCTCCTCGGTGTTATAGGCAAAGGCCAGCGTATCGCCATTGGCTGTAAGTCGGCTGCCCACGCAGTCGGATAATGGAAGACCGCGCGCCTTGGAGCGAAGCAGGATTTCCGTTGAACCCAGCGACCCCGCCGCCAGGATCACGATGTCAGCGGTGAGTGAGAGCGTGGGCGCGTTAAACAGCTCACGGCCCGAGTTGAGCAGTTGAAAATGAATTCTCCATTGATCCTGCTCAAGTTCGAGATAATAAACAGAAACCTGAGTGAAAATTTCAGCGCCGTGGTTTTTGGCATCGGGAAGATAGTTCATCAACAGCGTGTTCTTGGAGCCATAATTGCAGCCTGTAACGCAGTCGCCGCAGAGCGTGCAGGCGGGTTGCTCCACGCCCACATGGTTCACTCCGCCGCGAAATGTCACGTTGATGGGGGCGCGAAAAAACGGCACGCCGGCGGCGGCCGAGGCTTTCTTTAATGCCTGAAGTTTGGGCAGCCGGGGAAATTCATCAGGGTAGGGAACCGGCTTCAGCATCTCCTCCGCGCGTCGATAATAGGTTTCCGGGGCGGAGGGGACATTGGCGCGAATCGCTTTGGGCCAGCGCGAGTCCTTAAAAACACGCGGCTCGGGGCGCAGCGAAACGTTGGCGTTGACCAGCGAGCCGCCGCCCAGCCCGCAGCCGCTGAAAACGCTCAGATCGGCATTCACATGGAAATTGTAAAGTCCCAATCGGGAGCCCAAAGCTGCCTCAGGCGCGTCCACTTGCAATTCGCGCAGGGCTTCCGCCGGCGTGTCCGGATACTCGCCGGGCAGCAGTTCCTTGCCGCGCTCCAAAATGCAGACTTTCTGCCCCGCGCGCGCAAGACGCGAGGCCGCAATCGCGCCGCCGTAGCCGGAGCCGATCACGACAACGGAATAATGGGGTTGGATTTTCTCGATAAACGATGAAATGCGGTTCACACGCGTGCCTCTCAGGGTTATTTCGAATGGGTATCAGGCGAGGGCATCAGCTAAGGGATACGCTACTATACTAGCCTATCTATTGTTGAATTGCAAGTATTATTTTGACGGGGTCCTGAAGCGCTGGCTGCGGGCGGTCAGGAGAGGTGAACGCGGCGGGCTTTGCGGTTCCAGAGAAGATAAATAGGAATTCCGACCAGGATCAGCAGCAGGCCGATCAGAGACTCGCTCGGCTCGCAGACCAGGGTGTTGCCGACCACAGTCAGGGCGGCAAGAGCGAAGGCTATGGGCAGCGCCGGATAGTCCCACACGCGATAGGGCCTTTCGAGGCACGGCGCGCGGCGGCGGAGAACAAGAACGGCCAGCACGGCGGCAGCGTAAAAAATCCAGCCGCTGAAAATCACGTAGGTGTAAAGTTGCTGAAAGCTGCCGCTTAGGGTGAGCGCGATCGACCACACGCCCTGAATGATGATGGCTGCGACGGGCGTTTGAAAGCGCGGATGCACCCGTCCAACGAAGGAGAAAAAGACGCCGTCGCGCGCCATGGCGAAATAGGCGCGCGGCCCAGCCAGCGTGTTGCCGTTAATCGCGCCGAAAATGGAGCACAGGATGAGAGCGGAGACGAACGTCGCGCCGCCCGGCCCTGCAAAGATTTGCATGGCGCGGGCCGCGACCCTTTGATGCTGGGCCAGCGCCGGGAGCGGCAGCACTCGTAGGTACGCAAGATTCGCGCCGAGATAAACGGCCACCACGATTAACATGCCGGCAAAGTAGCTCCGAGGCAGGGTTCGTCCAGGCGCCTGCACTTCTCCCGCTGAAAACGAGAGCATATGCCAGCCTTCATATGCCCAGAGAACGCCTACGAGGGCGATTCCGAAAGAGCTTAGGGAAGTATGAGGGGTCGGGAGGGGCGGAAAAGTCAAGGCATGATGCGCGCCAGGGTGGAACAGGGCGAACCCCATGATCGTCGCAAGCCCCAGCAGCTTGGCTAGAGTGAAGATCGTCTGCACGATGGAGCCTTCGCGCGCGCCGACGATGTTCACGAGTGTTAACAGGGCGATGACGGCGCAGCCCGCCATTTTCTCCCCCGCCGGGCTGAGCGGGATGAGGCTTGCGCTGTAGATTCCGAACGCCACCGCCAGCGTGGCGACCGAGCCGGATTCAATCACCAGCAGCATTCCCCAACCGTAAAGGAATGCCGGCAGCTTCCCGTAAGCCTCGCGCAGATAAACGTAAACGCCGCCCGTTTCCGGCAACGCGGCTCCCAATTCCGCAAGCGATAAGGCTCCAGCCAGGGCAAGCGCGCCGCCGAGCACCCATACCCCAAGCAGGCTTTGAACGCTCCCTACCTGCTGCGCGACGTTGTGGGGAACCAGGAAGATGCCTGACCCGATGACGGTTCCGACCACGATCGCGGTGGAACCTACCGTTCCAATCACACGGGGAAGGGCCTGCGATTTGGAGGCGTCGGGCTTGAGGGTCACAGGAGTTCCGCCATAACGATGTTCTGCGCTGAACCGAGCGCAGGCGAAAAAGGGCTTTGACGTCCGCCTTTTGGAAATGGCTGCTTTACCCAGGTAAGAGCCTTTCATTATACTGAGAGGCCGTCTCGATTTCTGCTGGATCAAAAATTTCCGAGCCGTTATCTACAAAGGAGCTTTTCATGCGAAAGATCGTTCGAACGCAGGATGCGCCGAGACCCCGAGGCGTCTATTCACCCGCAATTGTGGCGGATGGGTTTGTATTTGTTTCCGGCCAGGGTTCCGTGAACCCCAAGACCAATGAGCTTGAACTGGGCGATATCAAGTCCGAGACGCGGCGAACGCTGAGGAATATCGAAGCGCTTTTGGAAGCCGCCGGCAGTTCCCTGAAAGACATCGTCCGCATCGGCGTGTTCCTCGCCGACATCAAGGATTTTGATGCGATGAACGAGGTCTTTCGGGAGTTCTTTCCGGAAGACCCCCCGGCCCGCACCACGGTGGGCGCGCAATTGCCGAAGATCAAGATCGAGATTGATTGCATTGCCCGCGTGCGCGAAAGCCGCATGCAACACCGATAGGAGCAGTCATGCGAGTTGACGAACTTCCGACTCCCGCTTTGACGGTGGACCTGGAGGCGCTCGAGCGCAACCTGGACCGCATGGCGAGCTATTGCCGTGAGCAAGGCCTGCGGTTGCGCCCCCATACCAAAACTCACAAGACGCCGGAGCTTGCGCGCATGCAGCTTGAGCGCGGCGCCGCCGGATTGACGGTGGCCAAAGTCGGCGAGGCGGAAGTGATGGCCTGCACCGAGCCGGAAGAGATTCTTGTGGCGTATCCGATTTATGGCGCCGAGAAGCTTCGGCGATTAGCGGCGCTGGCCCGAGTGCGCCGGATATTGATGTCGCTCGATTCGGAGATCACCGCGCGAGAGCTTTCCGCGGCGGCTCAGGCGCAGGGTGTGACATTCGGCGTGCTGGTCGAATTCGACGCCGGCCTCCACCGCTGCGGCCTTCAGACGGGCCCGGCCTGCGTTGAACTGGCGCAGAGTATATGCCGCCTGGCCGGGCTGAAGTTTCGCGGTCTCATGACTTATCCGGGAAACATCTGGGGAACCGAGAGGGAGCGCACCGAAGAAGTTCAGCGTGTCGCCGAGGCAGTGCAAAAAGTCCTGACCGCCTTTGAATGCGCGCGCATTCCTGTGGAGATTGTCTCCGCCGGATCGACTCCTTCGGCGTTCTTATCGCACAAGATTCCGGGGATCACGGAGATTCGCCCGGGAACGTATGTTTACAACGATCTGAACACCTGTTATCAGGGGTTGTGCCAATTGGAGGATTGCGCGGCGCGCGTGGTGGCTACCGTGGTCTCAACGGCGGTTCCCGGTCGCGCGATGATCGACGCCGGATCGAAGACGCTCTCTTCGGACTTGCTGGGCTCCGGGCCGAAACAAGGGTATGGCCTGGTGGTGGAAGCCCCGGAGGTGAAGCTTTTCAAGCTGAATGAAGAACATGGTCATCTTGATCTCTCTGGAACCGACAGGCGGTTTCGAGTGGGCGACCGGCTGACCATCATTCCCAACCACGTTTGCGTGTGCGTCAATCTCCAGGACGAAGTTTTTCTGGTTCGCCATCAGGAAGTGATTGGCTCCTGGCGCGTTGCGGCTCGAGGGAAGATCCGGTAAGCCGCGCGTGGCCAGAGTATACTGGAATGAAGGCCTGATGTTCTGAGAACCAGGATACCGATAGCGCCTGAATTTTCATCCACTTCTCCGCGAGAGGATATTCCCCTTTGCCTCGCCCACGACTCCAGTCGCAAATCAACCCTCAGTCTGAAGAATTTAAGAAAAACACCCGCCGCATGGTGGATCTTCTGACCGAAATCAAAAATGAAGAGAACAAAATCCGGGAGGGCGGAGGAAAAAAAGCAATCGAGTCGCAGCATCGAAAGGGGCGGTTGACGGCTCGCGAGCGAATCGCCCAGCTGGTGGATTCGGAGACCGAATTCTTCGAGCTTGGAATTTATGCCGCTCACGAGATGTACGAGGAGTGGGGAGGCGCGCCGGCGGCGGGCGTGATTACCGGCCTTGGCCGCGTTAAGGGTCGTCTGGTGATGATCATCGCCAACGATGCCACGGTCAAAGCGGGTGCTTTTTTTCCGCTGACCTCCAAGAAAGTAATTCGCGCACAGAATATCGCCCTGGAAAATCGCATCCCGACGATTTACCTCGTGGATTCTTCCGGAATTTTTCTGCCCTTGCAGGAGGATGTGTTTCCCGATACCGATGATTTTGGGCGAGTCTTCCGCAACAATGCGGTGATGAGCGCGCGGGGAATCCCGCAGATCACCGCCATTATGGGCATGTGCGTGGCGGGCGGAGCTTACCTGCCGGTGATGTGCGACCACATCCTGATGACGGAGGGCAGCGGGCTGTTTCTGGCTGGACCCGCCTTGGTGCAGGCGGCGATCGGGCAGCGCGTTTCAGTGGAAGAATTGGGCGGCGCTGAGGTGCATGCCCGCATCAGCGGAACGGTCGATTTCAAGGAGCCGGATGATGCTTCCTGCCTCGAACGTATTCGCGCTCTGGTTGACAAAATGGGCGGGCGCCCCGTGACGCCTTTCGATCATCAATCGCCTGAACCGCCCGCCTACCCGGCGGAAGAGATTTACGGCATTTACTCTGCCGACCCGGCTCAGCAGTATGACATGCGGGAAATTATCGCCCGCATCGTGGATGACTCGGTCTTTGAGGAGTACCGCGCCGAATATGGCGAGACATTACTCTGTGGATATGCGCGGATCGGAGGCTGGGCCGCCGGGATCGTCGCCAATCAGAAGAAGCATGCGCAAACGACGACGCCCGGAACCGGCCAAAAGCGAATTGAATTCGGAGGAGTCATCTACACGGAATCAGCGGAAAAAGCCGCGCGCTTCATCATGGATTGCAATCAGAACCTTATCCCGCTCGTTTTCCTGCACGACGTGAATGGATTTATGGTGGGCAAGGAAGCGGAATGGAGCGGCATCATTCGCGCCGGCGCCAAGATGGTGAATGCGGTGTCGAACAGCGTGGTTCCAAAGATCACCGTCATCTGCGGCGGCAGTTTCGGCGCGGGTCATTACGCGATGTGCGGCAAGGCTTACGATCCGCGCTTCATCTTTGCCTGGCCCACGGCGCGATACGCGGTGATGAGCGGCGAATCGGCTGCGTCAACGCTAGTTGAAATTCGCATCCGGCAGCTTGAGCGCAAGGGACAGAAACTGAGCGAGGCAGAAAAGAAGAAGCTTTATGAGACTGTTCGGGAGACTTATGAGCGTCAGACGGACCCGCGCTACGCTGCCGCCCGGCTGTGGGTGGATGCGATTATCGATCCGGTTGAAACCCGCGACGCGCTGATTTGGGCTTTGGAGGCGGCGGCGCTCAATCCCGAAGTTCCGGAATTTAAGACCGGCGTGCTGCAAACGTAAGGCACAAAGAACGAGCGCTTTCATAGCA
The DNA here is from genome assembly GCA_902812415.1 of Acidobacteriota bacterium. GTDB lineage: Bacteria > Acidobacteriota > Terriglobia > UBA7540 > UBA7540 > RH2-MAG17b. The sequence goes on along the minus strand of CADDZJ010000052.1, from coordinate 19,278 downwards.
CTGTCGTATGTCACATAAATACCTAGTCTGAATTCACGGGCGGGACGCCCGTGCCACGGTTGTGGCATGGCCATCTTGGCCATGACCACGCCTTGTCCAGAAACGTTAGTGACGCACGTCTAGCCCTTGATGACGCCGATGGGTTTCAAGCGCGCCACGCGCCGGGAGATTCCCGCGTTGTGCACCACGTTCACCACGGCATCCACGTCTTTGTAAGCCTCGGGGATCTCTTCGCTGATTCCGTCTTTGGTTTCGGCGCGCACCAGGATGCCTTGCTCTTCTAATCTCTGCCTTGCGTTCTGAGCGTAAGAAGATTTTTTGGCGGCCGTGCGGCTCATCAGACGGCCTGCGCCGTGGCAGGTGGTCCCGAAGGTTTCCTTCATGGCTCCTTCAGTTCCCACCAGAACGTAGGAGGCTGTGCCCATCGAGCCGGGAATCAGCACCGGCTGGCCCGCCGCCCGGTAAGGCGCAGGAACCTCCGGCCGCGCTGGAGGAAAGGCGCGAGTGGCTCCCTTGCGATGCACCAGCAGCAACCGCTCGTGGCCATTCACTTTGTGCCGTTCCAGCTTGGCGATGTTGTGGCACACGTCGTAGACCAGGCGAAGTTCCGTCGCCGGGCCGAAAATGCGCCGAAATGCCTGCCGCGCAAAGTGGGTGATTCCCTGGCGATTGGCCCACGCGAAGTTTGCTGAAGCGCGCATCGCAGCGAGATACTGCTGGCCTTCGCGGGAGTGCACCGGCACGCAGGCCAACTGCCGGTCGGGAAGATTGTAATCGTAGCGTTTCGCGCTCTCATCCAGCTCGCGGAGATAGTCTGTGCAGACCTGGTGGCCCAGACCCCGCGACCCGCAATGAATCAGAACCACGATCTGTTTAAGGCGAAGCCCCAGCGTCCGCGCCGCGTCTTCATCGTCGATGCGCTCCACATACTGCACCTCCAGGAAATGATTTCCTGATCCCAGCGTGCCGAGCTGCGCGAGGCCGCGCTTTTTGGCGCGATCGCTTACTGCCTTCGGGTCAGCGCCATCCATCGCTCCGTTTTCCTCGCAGCGGATCAGGTCATCCGGATCGCCGTAATTCCGTTCCACCATCCAGGCTGCGCCGTGCGTCAGCGCCTGATCAAGCTCGGAATAAGAAATCTGAATCTCTCCCTCGCGTCCCGCGCCGCAGGGAATGTCGCGAAAGAGTTGATTCACAAGATCTCGAATCCTGGGGCGCGTTTCTTCAAGCTGCAACGAGCTTCCCAGAAGCCGCACGCCACAGTTGATGTCAAAGCCGACGCCGCCGGGAGAGATCACTCCGCCTTCCGCCGGATCGGTGGCCGCAACGCCTCCGATGGGAAAGCCGTAGCCCTGATGAATGTCGGGCATTGCCATCGAGCGTCCCACAATCCCCGGCAGCATCGCCACATTGACAGCTTGTTCCAGCGAAAGATCCTTCGCCAGGTCGCGCAACATACGCTCGTCGGTGTAAATCAGAGCATCGGTCAGCATGCCCGGTTTAGTCGTGCGCGGGATCATCCAGCGATAGTCGTCGATTTTCTCCAGTTTTTCGATAGGAATCGCCATGATGTTGTGTTGAGTGCTTGTTGAAGAGGATTCTCGGCTCCTGAAGCCATTATAGCAAACGGATTGTGTGGTCCTGTTGCAGAGCATGATGCAGGGCCTCAATATCAGGGTAGAATTGTTCGTCATGCCAAACCTATTTACTCGAAAGCAAGGCCAGTATCTCACTTTTATCCATTACTACACCAAGATTCACGGGCGTCCGCCTGCCGAGGCCGATATGCAGCGTTACTTTAATGTCTCTCCGCCTTCCGTTCATCAGATGATCCTTGGACTCGAAGCCCGGAGACTCATCTCGCGCATTCCCGGCCAGCCGCGAAGCATTCGCGTTCTGATTCCTCCGGATACTCTTCCGGAACTGGAATGATTTTTAACTGAACCGGCATCGCGAGCCGGAATTCAAGACTTTTGCCGGTTCGGAATTCTTGCCTTGCTCCTTCATGCTGGTGGTATTACCATAACCGGTTAACTCTATTTGCTAAGGGAGACTTTCTATGTCGAAGATCGGAATTTCTCGCCGGGATTTTATGCGCACCACCGCGAGTGGGACGCTGGCCGGCTCTATTTTTCTTGAACCCAAGTCGATTGCCGCATCGCCACGGCCTGCGCCGCCCAGCGATACGGTGCGGTTCGGCATTATCGGCGTGGGCATGCGAGGCTCGGGGCTGCTCTCAACTGCGATCAAACTGCCGGGGGTTGAATGTGCTGCTGCCTGCGAACTCTATGATGGGCGCGCGACCCTGGCCAGGGAAATTGTGGGGAAACCTATTACCGTGACGCGCCGCTATCAGGAATTACTCGACCGGAAGGATATCGACTGCATTATCGCGCCCGTGCCTGACCACTGGCATCATCGTATCGTGACCGATTGCTGCAAAGCGGGCAAGGACGTTTATGTGGAAAAGCCCATGACTCATACGGTGGAAGAGGGCTTTGAAATCATCAATGCCGCGAACCGATATAACCGCATCGTTCAGGTGGGCAGCCAGGAGCCCAGCTCAGTGGTCTACCAGAAAATGAAGGAGCTGTTTGCTCAGAATGTGCTGGGCGATCTGTGCCTGGTGGAAGCGCAGATGGGGCGCAACGACTATTGCGGCGCGTGGGGTTACACGGTGCCGCCCAATCTTTCGCCGCAGACGCTTGACTGGGAGACGTGGCAAGCTCCGGCCAAAGAGCACGTCTCATTCAATAAAATCCGCTGGACGCGCTGGCGCTGCTTCAATGATTACGGAGAAGGCATTCCCGGCGACCTGTTCGTCCATCATCTCACCGGCATTCATTACGCTTTAAACATCACTTCGCCGCCTCAGCGGGCGTTTACCCAGGGTGGCCTCTATCGCTGGAAGGATGGCCGCGACGCTCCGGACGTGATGACGACTGTCTATGAGTATCCGGGCTTCAGTCTCACACTGCGCGTGACGCTCAACACCGATACCGGTGAAGGGTTCAATTTCATGGGCAATCACGGCATCATGTCCGTTCAGGGTGTCGAGAATCCCGATGGATTCTCCATCACCCCGCAGGATGGGCTTGACCACAGCCCATGCACACCGGGCTGGCCGAATCCCATGCGCCAGATCTACGCCAGGAAATGGCACGAAGAACACGATGCACAGCCCGGAACCGCCAAGCTGATTCCGACCACCAATTATGAGGTTCCGCCTCATTACGACTCCACGCGAGAACATCTGTGGAATTTTTTCCAGTCGGTGAAAACGCGCCAGCCTTCGATTGAAGGGCCGGAGTTCGGCAATGCCTGTGCAATCGCCTGTCATATGGCGAACTATTCTTATTTCAACAAGACCGTGGCCATTTGGGATGCTGAGGCGAGAAAGATCAAAGGTTAGCGCCCCAGAGCTTGCGGCTGATGCCAGGCTGTGAATAAAGTCACTACAGGCGCTCACTCCGCTTCAATTTAGATTAAGTTCAGAAAAACCGGGCTTAAAAGCCAGCGTTGCGCGCCTTGGAAAAAACGGATGATGGTTCTACTCCTCCACGCCTAACAGGATAGAGGCGGCCAGCACAGTGGTCCATAAACCGCGCTTATCGCCTACGGCGGACTGGGTGATGTGCATCGTGCGGACAATCTTGTTTGAGATTCGGTAGATCTCCTTCTTCTCGTCCCAGCTCCGGTCGGGATCGAATTCCACGCCCAGGGTAGTGGCGAGCATTTCTGCGGCCAGTTCCTCGGCGTAGTCACCTGCCACTTCCTCTGTTTCCCCGAAAGAGTGGTGCTCGGAGAGGTAGCCAAACATATTCCGGTCCGTAGGGATAGCCACACCCACCGAAGCCGCAATCAGCCGATGCGGTTCGCGGGTGGAGTTCTCGCTCATCACCACGAAGGTGACCTGGCCGGGCTTGAGCTGTTTGAACCCCTCATTGCGGGGGATCAGCTTGCAACGAGGGGGGAAAATGCTGGAGACGCGGACCAGGTTGCAGGCCGCAATCCCCGCCGAGCGTAAGGCCAACTCGAAGCTGGTCAGCTTCTCGCGATGCTTTCCTACCCCTTTGGTTAAAAACATCCGTTTGGGAACAAACATGCTTCACTTTCACCTGTTTTCGAGATTCATCAACCGATTAAACGACTATGCCTGACAGGTGTTAACACAACTGCGCCGGTCATTCTGAGAAACGAACTCGCGACTGGCAACTTGAGACGCCTGATACGATGAAATGTAAAAGTACAAGAGACACATGAGGGTGTCAATGAAAAATCCCATCCTGGAGATGGCAGTATTAAGGCGGTGGTCCACAAGCAAGGTACAAGGTTAGTAGAGGATTTACCACAGAGGGCTCAGAGGGCACGGAGGAAAGATTCTCTGTGACCTCCGTGTTCTCTGTGGTGAGGCAGTATTTAAGGCATACGTCGGCGGGTGACGATCTGCAGGAGATGTAAGCTGAAGAGAATCAATAACTTGGGATTACGCTCTATTAAGCTTTGAAAAGCCCCTTTCAGCTATTTTGGGGTGAAAAACCGAGAAAAACGCCATGGCGTTTTCTACTGCAATGCCTGTCCCCTGTGCGCACAATCATTGACAGACAAGAGCAGGTTAGCAGGTTCAGAAAGCCGAGTGGGCGTATATTTTGTATATTTTGTCTTATACGTATGAAACGTATATGGCGGACGTATGAAAATCGCCGCTGGGACTTTGCATATTCGTCCCGCCCATCTTCGGGATGCCGATGCTCTAGCCGCTCTTTCCACCCAACTCGGCTATCCGGCCTCGCAGGATGAAATTGAGAGACGCCTTCGCGCAATTCTCCGAAATCGGAATCATGCGATCCTGGTGGCCGAGCTGGATGGGAAGGGGATTGTGGGCTGGGCGCACGCTTCTGCGGAAAAGGCGTTGCTGTCTGAACCGCGCGCTGAGGTGCTGGGCCTTATTATCGATGTAACGCAGCGAGGCAAAGGCATTGGAACGGCGCTGATGAGTCAGATCGAGCGATGGGCCCGCGCACAGGGGCTGAGCGCAGTATCACTGCGCTCAAACGTCATCCGCGATCAGGCGCATCGCTTCTACGAAGGGCTGGGTTACAAGCGCGTTAAAACTCAACACGCCTTTGTGAAGGTCTTGTCGAAAAGGGAGTAATGAAGAGCGGCAGCCGCCGGCGTCTTTCTCCGAGTGCGGCCAGTTCACTGGCATCAAAGAATCAGCATGCAATCGCCATAGCTGTAGAAACGGTAGCGCTCAGCGATAGCGTGTTGATAGGCGCGAAGAATCAATTCGCGGCTGGCAAAAGCGCATACCAGCATCAACAGGGTGGAGCGCGGGAGATGAAAGTTGGTCAGGAGCGCCTGAACCGCCTTGAATTGAAAGCCCGGCGTAATAAAGAGGTCGGTTTCGCCGCTCGAAGAGACGATTTGTCCGGCGTTTATCCTGGCGACGTGCTCGAGCGTTCGCACGCAGGTGGTCCCAACCGCAATCACGCGGCGACCCTCATCACGCGCGCGCTGGATGGCGAGAGCGGCCTGGAGAGGAATCTCATACCACTCCGCGTCCATCCGATGCTCTTCCACCCGCTCTACCCGCACCGGGCGAAACGTTCCCGGGCCAACGTGCAGCGTGATTTCGACGGTCTCGACGCCGCGCGCGCGAAGAGCTTCCAGGACGCGTGTGGAAAAGTGCAGCCCAGCCGTGGGCGCCGCAACCGCGCCGGTTACCTTGGCATAGACGGTCTGATAAGCCTCGCGATCGGCGGGATCATCAGCGCGATGAAGATAAGGAGGCAGCGGAACGTGGCCAAAGTTCTCGATAGCCTCTTCGACAGTGCCCTGGCGGGCTGTCAGGCGGACGCGACGGAGGCCATATTCGCCGCGATCTAACACTTCTGCCTGCAAAGCGCCTTCGCCGAATAGCAGGATTTCTCCTTCGCGCACTTTCCGACCCGGGTGGACGAGCCCCTGCCAGACTTCGCCATCCTCGCGCCGTGTCAGCAGCAATTCAACCTGACCGCGCAGGAACTCGCGCGTCTTTGGATTGTTTTTCCCGATAGGTTGCGCTCTGGTTCCCAGGCGCGTGCCAAGCAGCCGCGCCCGAAAAACGCGGGTGTTATTAAAAATCAGAAGGTCGCCAGCCTGAAGGATTTGAGGCAGCTCCCGAAATGCGCGGTCTTCAAAATTGCGTGTGGACCGGTTTAGAACCATCATGCGTGAGGCGTCGCGCTCGGGCAAAGGCCGGTGCGCAATCAGTTCCGCCGGGAGTTGGTAATCAAATTCGGAAAGCCTCATAGAGAAAAGTTTAGCAGCATTCTTCGTAGTAACCGTTTACGAACACGGCTCGGCGCCGCCCTTAACCGCCGAAAAGGCGCAAGGAATCGATCCAGCCATGATAAAGTTTTTGCATGAGCTTGCCTGAAATCCAGATCACAAGCCGCGCCGTCGATCGCATTGTTTCCGGCCATCCCTGGATCTATCGCAGCGATATCCGGGAGGCTGACGCCATCGAGCCTGGATCGGTTGTCCGGCTGGTGGATCGCAGGCGGCGTTTCTGGGGGCAGGCGCTTTACAGCAGCCAATCGCAGCTTGCGCTGCGCCTGCTCACCCGCGAAGATCGCGAGTTTGATCGCGCGTTTTTGGCCGAGCGCATCCTCGAGGCCGCTCACTATCGCAGCCGGATCGCGCAGGGAGCGCAGGCATATCGCGTGGTTTCCTCTGAAGGCGATTTATTGCCTTCTTTGATCATCGACCGCTATGGAGATTGCTTTGTCATTCAGACGCTCAGTCAGGGGACAGAGCGACTGAAGTCGATCGTGATCGAAATTCTTCAGGAGCATTTCAGCCCGAGGATGATGGTCGAGCGCAACGATGTGGCCGTGCGATCGGTTGAAGGGTTGCCGGAACAGAAAGGCGTTCTCGCGGGTGGCGGAGAATGCAAAGTAAGAATTGAGGAGAACGGCATCCAATTCGAGTTTGACCTCCTGGAAGGCCAGAAAACGGGGGGATTTCTGGACCAGCGGGAAAATCGCGCTGCGGCGCGCGAGTACGCCCGCGGCAAAATGCTGGATTGTTTCTGCTATCAGGGCGGATTTGCGCTGACGATGGCCGCCCGCTGCGAATCCGTGCTGGGAATTGATAGTTCACGGGAGGCTCTGGAAGGAGCGCGCCGCAACCAGGCGCTTAACGAGATTCGCCAGGTGGATTGGCGCGAGGCCAACTGCTTCGATTTCCTCAAATCCGCCGACCACGACGGCCTGCGCTTCGATACAATCGTGCTTGATCCTCCCGCTTTTGCGAGGCATAAGTCAAACCAGGAAGCCGCCCTTCGCGCTTACAAAGAATTAAACCTGCGCGCGCTGAAGATTCTGAACCCGGATGGGTTTCTCATCACCTGCTCCTGTTCGTTTCATGTGAGTGAAGCGGATTTGCTTGAAGTGATTGCGAGCGCGGCGCTCGACGCGCACCGCACGGTTTCCGTGGTGGAGCGTCGGACGCAATCGCGCGATCATCCTATTCTGATCACCGTGCCCGAAACGCATTATCTGAAGTGTTTGATCCTTCGCGCGCTTTGAAGCAGGCCCAGCAGGCTTGGTTTCCGTGGGATTCACTATTTTCCACCAAGCCGTTATGATGAAGTGAGTCTTTTACGGCAGGTTCGAAAGTTAAAAGAGGGAAAAGCCATTCATTTCCATTCTCCATCTCATGCGCTCACCCTGGCGGCCATTATGGCGTTGGGGTTCGTTTTGGGGATGCGGCACTCGACCGATGCCGACCACGTGGTTGCGATCATGACCATTGTCAGCCGGCAGCGCAGCATCAAGCCCGCGACCTGGGTGGGAGTCCTGTGGGGGCTGGGACACTCTTTCACCATTTTTGTGGTGGGAGTTGCCATCATTCTGTTTAATGTCGTCATTCCGCCGCGAATCGGCCTGGCGATGGAACTGGCGGTGGCCGTGATGCTCATTCTGTTAGGAGTGCTGAATCTCACCGGCGTGATGCGTTGGGTAACCGAGCGCGTGACGCCTTCCTCGCTCATCCATTCGCACGTGCATCGCCATGGCGACCTGGTGCATGCGCATCCTCATCTTCATCTCGGCGCCCATTACGAACACCACCATGAAAACGCCCGCCTGGGCCGGCTCAGCCTGATGATGAAACGCCTGGGCCTTTATCATATTGTTCGCCCTTTCGTCATTGGCATCGTTCACGGGCTGGCGGGCTCGGCGGCGATTGCCTTGCTGGTCCTTGCGACGATTCACGACGCCTCGTGGGGCCTGGTTTATCTGGTTGTTTTCGGAGTGGGGACGATTGTCGGCATGTTGCTGATCACAACCGCGATGGCGGCCTCTTTTGTCTATACCGGCAGCCGCTTCGCCCGGCTCGATCGGCACCTCGCCACCATCGCCGGGATCATCAGCTTCGGGTTTGGCTGCTTCCTGGTGGTGCAAATTGGATTTGTTGAAGGCCTGTTCACCAGCGCGCCACATTGGGTGCCGCACTAAATCCTGTGATCAAACAGGCTGCTGAAAAACATTCCCGAACCGTGTCCTTCCCAATTCTCCCCCTGTCATTCTGAGCGGAGCACCGCGAAGCGAAGAATCCTTGTATTTGTTCGATCCTGCAAATACCGGATTGCTTCGCTGAGTTTAACGTGAGCCAAATACAGAGATGCTTCACTTCGCTCAGCATGACAGGTAATGGGACCGGTTCCGACTCTTTGAAATGACAAACCGGATGAGCCGAAAGCTCGCCAGTGGGGACACCCCGCTCCAGCAACAGACCGCCGGGCGTTAAATCTGTGAATAAGGCGCAGGGCTGAGAAAGATATTCGAGATATTCGTGATGATCTCCGGATCAGTATAACCTGGCGTGGTACTGAGCTTTTTCCACTCCGGATCAGAGGCAAAGACTCCCCAGTTCTTCTGGCGTTGTTCCATATTCTCAAAAGTTAACATGTAGGTCAGGCAAGGCATGTGGCTGCCGATCAGCGTGTTGCCAAAGAATACCGGTCGCAGGCCCGTGCGCCGAAAAATCGCGATCTCAGCCGTATTGAACATTTTGACTTTGGTGAGGTTGGCCTTCTCGCTGGGATTCTCATAGGTGCGCAGCTCGAAAATGCGAGGGCCGTTCTCGAGAGCGGCAGGGGGCACTTCGATCTTTGGCACTGTCTCAAAAGCTTCAAGCAGCCAGCTTTCCATGCGAATGTAAGCAGGCTGCAATGCAGGAGCATTCAGATAACTCGCCGCGCGCGCCTGATACTCTTCATCTTGCGCCAGCCGCTGTCGCACGCTTAGTAGAGCGCCCGGCGAGTGATAAGGGATGAGGACATAAACTGATGGATTTTCCGGCCCCACCATTCCGTGAAAAACGCCCACCGGCCTGATCCCGGCACTGTTCAAAGCTGGCACCGCCGCATTGCGTAGGAAGTCAGTGACCAGTTTTTGTTCCGGCCCATTGCGAAGCTGATAGCGCTTCAGTTCGTAGATTTCGCGGCCTGATGCGCCTGTTCCTGATTGAGTTTCGGCTGCATCGCCTAAAGCTGACAAGCCTGCTAAGGTGGAGGCCGCAAGCGAGCCTGCCAGCCAATCGCGTCTTTTCATATATGTCTCCACGGGTCGAATTACCTGTTATGCTGAGCGGAGCGCCATGAGCCAAAAGCCCATGGCGTCTTCGCTCAGTCTGCCATATCGTTTTGCGACATCCGAAGGATGAAAATTACGCCGAGACTGGCAGGTGTCTGGGTTGCTTGCCGGAATATCGGCGTATTTTTCAGGGCAGCATGACAGGAGAAGATTAAAACCTCCAACGAAGCTCCACGTACAATTGCCTTGGGTCCACGTAATGCGTGCCGCCAAAGGTGTTGCTATTGTCCAGAAGAAAGCGCGCATTCGTCAAGTTTAGAGCGTTGAGAGTCACCGTCCACCGCTCGTGAAAGCTCTTTCCCAGAGAAAAGTCCACGCTGGAATGGGACGGTAAATGTTCCGGACCATCCCCGTTCAGAAACCCGGAGCCGTAAGTGTAAACGACGGAGGCCCAACTGGAATAGGGCAAATTGAGGTTAAATACGCTGCTCAGCGTGTTCCGCTGATCGTGGTCGAGAAAGAAATAGCCCGGCTCGGGCGGCGAGAAATCCGTCAACCCTCCGGTCACAGCGCCTAGGCCCTGCGCGATCTGATTTGAATACGCCAGGCGCCAACTGAGAAATTCCAGGAGCCTAGGCGAACGAATGGAGACCTCTGTCCCACGGATGCGGGCCGCCTGAATTGTGAGAGGGAGAAATATGTTGGAATTGCCAAGCTCATCGTGATCGAAAAAGTTCTGAGCGTCAGTATGGAAATTATCAACATCCAGGAACCAGCCGTGTACAGGAACCGTAATCCCAAAATCGCGCTGGTGGTCTCGCTCACCACTCAGCGGCAGGAAGCTGAATCCCTGGTTGACGGCAAATTGCAGCAAAGGCCCTGCCACGGTGTCGAGAGGCGGAGGCTGATAATAGTGCGCGTAATAGCCTCTTAGAATCCAACCCAGGCGCGGCAGACGAAGAGCTGCGCCCAGGCGGGGATCGGTCGCGTTTTCAGTCTCAAGACCCGAAAAGCGCGTGAAACGGATGCCCGCATTCAGTGACAGCCAGGGTGCCACCTGGTAACGATCCTCGGCAAAAATCGCTTCCATATTCCCCCAGGGTGTCAGCCGCTGTGAAAGCGACTGCCCGCGGCCGGAAGGAGCGAGGCTGAAGAGCGCATGATCATGCTGTCCGAAGATTTCCGACCCCAAAGAGAAGTGGTGTTTGCTCTTCGAACCAGCCAAAGTCACCTGACCGCCCACATAGTTCGAGGCGCGGTTCTGATCGAGAACCAAAGGAGCGTCATTCGGCCCTCCGAGATAATCTGCGCTGTTGAAGTGATAGAAGGGAGAAACGGTCAGCATCGTCCTGTCCGAAAAGGCATGGGCCCACGAGAAATTTACAAAGGAATCGCGTTCGCGGTCACGATCGCGAATGCCGGCTTCCTGTTGCTCGGGGGTGTTCGGAATTTGATACTGATCCCCGCGCAGCGAGGCGACCAACCGGAATTGATCTTTGGCGGAAGCGTTGAAAAGCAGTGATGCCAATCCGCCCAGCCCCGCTTCTTGGTCGTGAATGAGATTGGGCGTTGGCGTCAGAAGTCCCAGATCCGAGCGGTTCCCATCGAGGCTGGCATAGTAGGCAAACCGCATCGTGTGGCCGCCGAAATCAATCTGATTATCCGTCCGATTGAAGCTACCATAGGAAAGCGTCAGTTGGCCCTGGTTGTTGCGGTCAAAGCCCGAGGGAGTGATGACGTTCAACAGCCCGTAAGTGCGATCTCCGTATTCAGCGGAATATCCTCCGCGCTGAACCTCCAGCGATTCGATATTTCTCGGATCGACCAGCGGCGCAACGTTGCTGGCGATATTCGTATTCGGGACGGGCACGCCGTCCACCAGCCAGCTTACCTGATGCCCGCCGCGGAGGTGGAGCTGATCGTGAACGATTACGGCGCCCGGAACAAAATCCGTGATCATGGCAAGGCTGTTGGTGAGATCGGCGCCCGGCGTGCGTGAAATTTCCCGCGCGGAGACCTGGCTGCGGGTCGTGGCTGATTGAGTATTCAGCTTTGCCGGCACTCCGGAGACCTTCACTTGCTGTTGCAGAGTTTTCAACTGCATCTGCAAATGAATTACCGGGCTTAACCCTGAGTTCACCTGAACCGTTTCGGTCAATTTTTGAAAGCCCGGAGCGGTCACCGTGATGGTGTATTCGTCAGGGAGAAGATTCTGAATTTCAAATTCACCCTGGCCGTTGGATTGCGCTTTCCAGGACCTTTTCTGCCCCTGCCTTGAAAGAACAAGTTGGGCCTTGGGAATAGGGCGATGCTGCGGATCGTGAACGATGCCGCGCAGAGTTCCCATGCTGGCCGCTGCTCGAAGCAAAATGCTCGAAGCCATCAAAAACACCGGCAGTGCCAGGAGTGATCGCGTGCCTCTCGGTTGCATATTTCCTCCGAAATTTTCTCGCCCGCATGCGCAAAGCAAGCACGCCAGCCGCGTTATTAGCCCGTTGCAGCAGCATCTTTCAGCGTGCTCTCATGGCTTGGAGAGAGCCGCCGCAACGCGCGCTGTCGCACGATGGCGTCAGTCTCAGCGCCGGGGCTTCAAATTTGATGTGGATGATGGGAAGCTATCAGAGAGAAAATCTGGGAGGATGATCGGCGCCGGGCGGGAAGCCCTCGGAGGTTGAAGCTGCTGCAAAATGAGTCAGGCGTGAAACAGCAGGGAGCTGAGCCAGTACGCCGTAATTTTCAGGATCGAAGAATAGATAGGCGTGATTCAGGACGGCGGGCATAAAAGGCGCTTGCGACACCGAGCACGGGCAGCACATGGCGCGGCGACCGCTAGAAGATGAACTGTTGCCCATTGGGCAATCTGCCGGCATCCGAGCGCCTGAACCGCTCATCGGACACTGCCCGTTTCGACAGCAGGAAGCTGTTGCGCAACGGGTAGAAGACGCGCCGCCCCACGTCAGTCGTGCCAGCCAGGGAAGACTCGTCAGCGCAAAGGTTAGAAGCAAAACCCAGGCATGGAGCTTTCTTGCCATCCTCTCGGCATTATATCATGCCGGATGGAATGCTAACTTACAGAGGATATCTTCCTCTGCAAAAATGGAAAGGAGCCCGCCCCGAGCGGGTTTACGATGCTTACACGGAGTTGATTTTCTGGACGCGGAGGGCATGATGTCTGAAGAAATGCACGAAATCCACGAGCACGCGGAAACAGGTCATCACGAACCGGCCATGGCGCCTGTCTCAATTACGATGGCGGTGCTGGCCGTGCTCGTGGCGATCTCGTCCCTGCTGGTGCATCGTTCCACTACGCGGGCGATCCTTTTTCAGAGCCAGGCCAGCGATCTCTGGGCTTACTATCAGGCCAAAGATATACGCCGTCACAGTTACGAGTTATTCTCCAACCTGCTTCCGCTGCTTGATCCCCAAGGCGCGGCAAAGACCCGCGATCTGACCGCACAGTACAGTCTTCAGGCGCAGCGCTACAAGGATCAGCAAAGCCAGATTTCAGCGCAGGCGCGGGCCTTGGAGACTCAGGTGGAGCATCAGGAACATCGGGCCGGCCGGTTTGAACTCAGCGAGGTTCTGCTCGAAGTGGCGCTCATCATTTGCTCGTTAACCTTGCTCACCCGCCGCCGAAGTTACTGGCTTGCCGGCACCGTTTTGGCCGCGATTGGACTTGGAACGATGTTAACCGGCGCCGTGATGCACTTTCACTGAGAACTGCAAAAGAGGTAGGCTGACCGGGCTGATTGATCGGATCATTCGGACTCAGGAGGCGGCACGTTGTGAATCAGCCAGAAGAGGCCGAGATCTCTTACGGCATCCCTGAATTGCGCGGAATCCACGGGCTTGCGCACGTAACTGTTGCAGCCGCTCTCGTACGCTCTGAACACCTCTTCCTGCTCGTGGGAGGTCGTCAGAATGATGATGGGAAGCCGTCTTGTGCGGGAATCTGCGCGCACGCGCTTCAATACCTCAAATCCGTCAATTTTAGGCAGATTCAGGTCAAGCAGGATCAGGGTGGGCATCATACTTAAGTCCCGCCCGGCGTAAGCGCCTTCGCCAAAGAGATAGTCCAAAGCTTCGGCGCCGTCTCGGACCACGATGATGCGGTTTGAAATGTTGTTGGTTTTGAAGGCCCGAAGAGTCAGGTCTTCATCGTCTTGATTGTCTTCGACGAGCAGAATAGTCTTGTCTCTCATATGCTGCCTCCTCGCAGCCTGGGACTTTTTGTGCGCCTGCCGGGTGAGTGTTGACGCGGACTGTAGCAGCGCTGTCCCCAGCGCCGAAAAACGCCGGTGAGGACAGCGGCGCTGCAGAAAAAGAAGTCACTATAATTTTTAAATCTTAGTAAACGGTGAAGTAGAACGTAGCGCCCTGGCCCACGGAACCTTCCGCCCAGACTTCCCCGCCGTGCCGATGAATGATGCGCTGAACCGTTGCAAGGCCAACGCCGGTGCCAGGGAAATCGGAAGCGCTGTGCAGGCGTTGGAAAACCCCAAATAACTTGCTCGCGTAGGCCATGTCGAATCCTGCTCCATTGTCCTGAACGAAGAAGGCTGGCTTGCCGTTCCTGCCCTTGCAAGTTCCCATTACAATCCGGGCGGCCGGCTGCTTCGAGGTGTATTTCCAGGCATTGCCGAGGAGATTTTCCAGAACTTGCCGGAGCAACCGGGCATCTCCTTGCGCCACCAATCCTTCTGAAATGATCACTTCTACATTGCCCCCAGGATCAATCTGCCGGAGCTCAGTCACAACTTCCCTAGCTATGGCGGTGAGGTTGACCTCCTCGCGCCGCATTTCCGTTCGCGTCACTCGCGAGAGACTGAGCAGGTCGTCAATCAACTGCGCCATCCGCTGGGTGGCGTTTCGGACCCGCTGCAAGTGCTGCTGGCCTTGCTCATCGAGTTTGTCGTGATAGTCCTTAAGGAGCGCATCGCTAAAGCCATCGATGGCACGGAGTGGCGCCCGGAGGTCGTGGGAAACGGAGGAGCAAAAGGCTTCCAACTCTTTATTGGCTGTCTGGAGCTCCCGAGTGCGCGCTGCCACCCTTTGTTCCAACTCCGCGTTAAGCTGAATGACCTCATCCTGCGCGCGTTTTCGCTCGCCGATTTCACGCATTAGTTTCCGGTTGACCGCTTCGACCTGTCGTCTGCGACGATGCGCCACGCGCGCGAAAAGAACTGCCGCCGCGAGCAAGATCGTCAGGACAAAAATGATGGTGACTCCCAGCGCGCTGAGGCTGAGGCGCAAGTGCAGTGTCTGGCCAAACAGCACAATCGTGAGATCGCGAGTCAGGGCTGGACCGCTGGCCTTCATTTGTGCTTCGCGGATGCCGGCCAGGTATCCCGAGGCAAGCGCCAGGAAAATCCCCGCCAACACGAGCGCGATTCTTAATCCGCCGGCAAATCTTTTCGTTTGCATATCTGACTACAAGTTGGTCGTTGAGAAGCCCCTAAAATTCAATTCGCAGCCCCACTTGTCCTTCGCGTCCAGGGAGGACTTGCAGTGGTTTGCCCAAGGGCGTGGACATTGACTGGAACTGTTCCACGGCTGCCGGATTTGCTCGATTGAACAGGTTGAAGAACTCAAAGAGAGTTTGCACCCGAACTCTTTCTCCAACGTTGAACCACTTGGAGAAGCGTATATCCAGGTTGATATAGGGCGGAGCCTCGAAGTGGTTCCGGCCCGTCAGGAAATCCACGCCGTTGAAGATGCCGTCTCCATCGACGTCTACCGGCTTGCTGAGAACGTCGGTGAAGTGGAAGCCGCTTTGCGCCCGGAAGATGCCGCTGATTTCAAATCCCCATGGCAGGCGCGCCATCTCGTCCATAAGCAGCGTGTGATCAAGGGCCAGATCCGACGGCCCTCGATCGAGGTTTGGCCCGTTGTAAAACTTCCCGGCCTGCGGAACGGGGTTGCCGTTGCTCGCAATGAACGGGCCGTTGGCGTTGGATTTTCCGCTCACGGGATCGGTGACCACCGGAGGAACGCCAACAAAATTATCCGTAGGTCCTAGCCCGCCAAGACTTCCTGCGCCGAGGCCTGTCTGGACCTCGCTCACCAGACTCGAATGGAGGGCGTTATCGACAGCGGTGGTCCACGTATAAAAGACGTCAGTTGTAAAATGCTGGCTCATGCGTTTGCGAAACCCGACACTGATGCCGTCATACCGGCCTTGAAACCAGGGACCGTAAGCCAGAATGGGCCTCGTACCCGTTCCGGGCTGAAGCTCTCCGGTGTGGTCTGGCAAGCGTGCTTCAAAGGCCAGATTCACAGTCCGAACGCCAAGAATGTTGCGGATATTGCGATGAAAGTAGTCCGCCTGAATGACTGTATTGCTCGTGATTTCCCTCTGCGCGCCAAAGTGAAAGGCGCTGGTGTAGGGCGTTTTAAAGCCTGGGGCCACGGTAATGGGGATAGCGAAAATTTGCGGCACGCGGAAGTTCATGGTGAGATTGCCAAACCCGCCCCAAAAGAAATATCCCGGCGGTTGCCCTACCGCGGCGCTGGCTGCGTCCGCGAATTGCTGCGCTGTGAGGCCCGTCAAGGCTTGGACATTCTCCAGGTTAACGACGCTGTTGGGCGGGATAGCAACGTGGCCCGGCGCGACGACGGAGTTTAAATGATCGATTCCAAACAAAGGCAATCCCGGTGTGGGGCAAACCGCGCCCGTCGCGCGGATATGGGAGTCGGTCAGGACCGGCGAGGGGCACAACCCTTCGAGCTGCGGAAGGCTGCTGGGATCGCCGTAGAACAATCGCGGAAACGAGATGGTTTCGTCCGTAAAGAGGTTTGCGCCGCCAAAGCCGGGCACGTCACGCGCCAGTCCGAGCCGGTAGTGGTCATAAAAGATCCCCCAGCTTGCGCTGAGGACGGTTTGAGGGGTTAACGACCAGGCCAGACCCAACCTTGGAGAGAAGTTTGCGCGGTTGGGAAATCGCGAATCATAATCCCAGCGCAAGCCCAGGTTTGCCGTCAAAGTCTTCCGCAGCTTCCAGTCGTCTTGCGTGAATAGCCCGTTGTAGTTGTTGCGCAGGCGGATTAGGTTGTCCTGCGACGTCAGCCCGCCTACCTTGGTCAGGACGTACACTCCCGAATTGACGGCGCCGTACTGGGCAAAATCAGAGGCGGTGGCGAACAGTTGATTCAAAAGGTTGGTGGCCTCTACTCCATCCACGGCCGTGCGCTGGAAGTCCCAGCCAAATTTCATCTCATGTTTTCCTGAGACCTTGTCGAAGTGGACGCCCATCGAGTTGTATTGCGGCCGGAGAATTAAGGGCGTGAACCCTGCTCCGAATTCGACTTGTCCCTGATCGCCAAAGAGCCCGCCGGTATTCATCCCGCTGAAAATATTGAGCAAGGTAGTGGCGGGCGCAGCCTGCGGGTGCGCCGGTCTTTCAGCGAAGGGTTCTCCTCGATATTGAAAATAGGCGTCGAGAAGTAATGGGTTTCCCGGGTCGCCAAGAGTCGCCGTGTCGTGGAAGCCCAGCATGAGATAGCGCGAGTCGGAATCGGTGCGGGTGGAAGGCAGGTTGATGGCTTCCGAAAGCGGCAGGAAGTCAGTTACATGGCCGTTGACGAGGTTCATTTCCTCGGTGAGATGATGCCTCCCGAGTGACTCGCTGAACTTAAGAAAGCCGCGCGTCTCGAAGGTACGGGCGGGTTGGTTAAAACTTTCCTCGCGCTGTTTGAGGAAATCGGGAACGCCTGGCGGGAATATGAAGTTCAGTTGGCGACTCTCCCGGATGCGTTCCAGGGATCCGAAAAGAAACACATGGTCCTTGATGACCGGTCCTCCAACGTTTGCGTCCGTATCCCAACGCACCAGGAAAGGAGCGTTCTGTCCCGGAATGTCGGAGGAATCGAACGCATTGTTGCGATGGAAAGCGGAAATCAGCCCGCGCCATTGATCAGTCCCGCTTCGAGTCACGACGTTCACGACTCCGCCCGAGTCGTGTCCAAACTCCGCTTTGTAACCGGCTGTGAGCGCCTGAAACTCCAGGATCGAATCCTGATCGAAGGGCGCTGCAGGACCGCCATCAACGCCGTTGCTGTTCGGCATGCCGTCGATCAGAAAAGCGGCGTTCCCTCCACGCTCTCCCAAAATGGGCGACGCTGCGTCGGTTCCCGGGTCTTCTTGACGGTTGACCGTGACGCCGGGGACCAATTGCATAAGATCGAGGTAATTCCGCCCATTGATCGGCATCTGTTCAATTTGTTGCGGCAGAATAGTGATGCCGGATGAAGAACCGGAGGAATCGAACAGCGGAGGCGTAGCCGAAACGGTGATCGCTTCGTTCACCTTCCCGATGGCGAGCGTAACGTCGAAAGTCAGGGAACAGTTCACGGTCACAGCCAGTCCCTGGTAAGCCCTGGTCTCAAAACCCGTCTTGGACACACGCAAGTCATACGTTCCGGCCTGCAATCCGGCCATGCGGTACGATCCCGCGGCGTCCGTGGCAACCCTGATCGTGCTTCCAAGCGCCGGACCGCTCAGAGTGACGGTTGCGCCTGTTATTGCAAGACCTTGCGGGTCTGTAACCGTGCCGTGGATGATGGATGTTGTCTGAGCGATAAGAGGCGGGATGATCGACAAAATGAGACCAAGCAGTGAAAAGAAAATCAGGACTTGCGACGGCCCGATGAGCTGATTCGTCCTTTTCCGCTGAATAGTCAAACCCCGGAGGGCCGGCTCCGGCGATGCGATAAGCTGCCCTGCCTTGAGCGCATCAGCGTTTAGAAGGTTGAGTTCCCTGGCAGTCACCCGAAAGAACGACATGTTCATGAGAAATGCCCCATAGCTGGACTGGTTAAAAACCTCTCTATTGCTGAGGGGGAAAGCAAAGGCGCAGTGAATTCGCCGGCCCGCTGACACCGGGAATTCAAGTTGTTGACTCTGCGATGCGTGGTTCACTCACCGGGAGGGTAGAAGCGAGGGGATTCGCTCTCAGGGGTGAGGGTGACCAGAAAATTGAATCTGTTCGAGGGCTTCAAATCTTTAGTGCGTCTTACAATATATAGCCTACCATACTAGCTCATAAATGTCAACCCCAAAACTGGCACATTCATCCGAGAGAACCAATAGTGGGGTCTGATAGCTGCAGTGGCGCGGTCATCCTGGCCGTGAATCCACTCGGGTAAGATGCCTCGCGCCACTGTTTCGCCGCTCAATGTGTGTGAGGAACGCCCCTTCCAGCCGACTACACTAACGAGGCTGCGCCTCAGACCGACGAGGCATGTCTGTGCCGGTCCGTCGTTTAGGTTTATCGCATTCGGGAGCACCGGATGGGCAGAAACAAAAAGGGCAGAGCCGAGGCCCTGCCCATCCGTACGCTCACTGGCTGCGGCGCTCAGGTCGCTCCTCGGCGTTGCCCTATCCTCCGAGCCAGCAAAAGCGAGTTTATCACGAAGAGGTTGAAGCGGGCTGTCGCCGCTGCGACGAGGAAAAGCACGGGCTCCATTGTGGACCAAAACACGGTATGGTAAAAACCATCCGGTTGATATTACCGCTGAGCGGTGATGGGCCTTGTCGGCCAACGGTCTTGCATGGAGCCCGCCATGAGCGTAACACAGAACGTGGCCACGATTCTGAAAGATCACGTGACGCTGGAAGTCGAAGGGATCGACCGCATGTACCTGAATGTCTTGGTCCCTCACCTGCAATGGGACCAAGGCATCGTGGGCTTCTTTC